>NZ_JAUKPK010000017.1:0-145649 GCF_030499455.1 Enterococcus sp. B2E4 | reverse complement strand
TTCGTACGCTACGCGAACGAAACTGACTAAAGTCAATAACAAAAAGAACGACCGCTTCAATCTGCGGTCGTTCTATTTTTAGACATCAGTTCGTCCAAGCAGCAACTTCTTCTGGGTGATTGGCTACCCAATCTTTGGCTGCATCTTCGGCTGACGTTCCGTCATTGATTGCTAACATGACTTCTTCCATGTCTTCTTGTGTCCAGTTGAAACGATCAAGTACTTCGTAGACTTCTGGCATGTCATCTGCTAATCCTTGGCGTACAACAGTGTTGATGCTTTCTGCTTCACCCATTGTTCCTTCTGGATCATCCAGATATTTCAGATCATATTTCGCAAACATCCAATGTGGAGACCAGCCAGTAATAACGATCTCATCTTGGTTCTTGATGGCTTGGCCTAATGCCACTGTCATCGCTCCTGAAGAAGAGGTAGCGACATTCCAATCGGAAAGGTTGTCATACGTTGCAACCGTATTTTCCGCTGCATTTACGACACCAGCGCCTGGTTCGATACCAGTGATGGTTTTTCCAGCTTCGTCAGAAAGGTCTGCGATGGAATCTACATCCATATAACTTGGTACAACGATCCCCAGTTTTGCCCCCTCTAAGTTAGGACCTAAGTTTTCAACTTGGTCTTGGTACTGTTCATACTGGGATTGATGCGTAGATGGCAGCCAAGCAGCGACCATCCCGTCAACTTCCCCTTTTGCCACCGATTCCCACATGATGGCATTATCCAAAGGCGTCGTATTGACTTCGTAGCCCATTTGCGACAAAACTTCTGCCACCACATGGGTAGATGCAACTTCCGTATCCCATTCGACATACGCCAAGTTCACCGTGCCTTTGCTGTCAGAAACATTTCCAAAGGCAAACGATGCTCCAATCAAAGCAACGACTGCCGCTGCAGCAATCCCGCCAAAAAGACGTTTTTGTTTGCGACTTGTCTTGCTGGCTGCTTTTTGATGTGCCGAACGATTCAAATTCTGGGTAAAGCGATCCATGATGATCGCCAAAATAACTAAGGATACCCCACTGACAAATCCGTTACCGACTTGTGCTCGTTGCAAGGCGGACAAGACGCCGCGCCCTAACCCAGGAGCACCGATCATTGACGCGATCACGACCATTGATAATGCCAGCATCGTGGTTTGGTTGACCCCAGCCAAAATAGTGCTTTTGGCTAGTGGCAATTCTAATTTGATCAGTTTTTGCCAGCCAGTCCCACCGAAGGAATCAGAGGCTTCCACCAATTCACGAGAAATTTGGCGAATCCCTAGGTTCGTCATCCGAACGGTTGGTGGTAGAGCAAAGATCACTGAGGCAAAGACCCCAGGAACCATCCCGATCCCAAAGAAAGCAACCGCAGGAATCAAATAAACGAAACCAGGCATCGTTTGCATAAAGTCTAAGATCGGCGTCACGATACTTTGCGCTTTTTCGCTTTTCGCCATTAAGATCCCTAGTGGAATCCCGATGATGATCGAAACCAAACTCGACAACAAGACCAACGTCACGGTGTTCATCAAGTCTGTCCATAACCCTTGGTTATAGATGAACAGCAACCCGACAAAAGTAAAGGCTGGCAAGCCGAATTTTTTGCGTGAAACGAAAAAGGCAGCAGCCGTCAATAAGACGATCATTAATAACGGTGGTACAAACAGTAATACATTTGTAATAGCGTCCATGATAAATTGTCCGAAAGACTGTAAGGCTGAAAACAATCCACTGAAAGTTCCTGTTAGCCAATCAGTAAAGTTTTCGACCCAATCAGCCACCGGAATCGTATGTTGTAAGAAATTATCCATTTGTCACTACCCCTTCCTCTGCTTGAGCGGCTGAATCAGTCTCAGCCAATGCTTCAATCACACTTCCGCGGATCACGACTCCGATCAAACGATCGTTTTCTACCACGGCTAAAGGTGTAGGCGAATCATAGATCAAATTGAAGATATCCGTTACCAGCATATCTTTATCGATCTTTTTAACATTTTTATCAATAACTTCCTTCAAGGTCAGATTGTTTTTCCGTGCCTCACGAGCAGACTCGGCTGTCAGGCTTCCTTTTAGGTGACGACGTTTGTCGACGGCTAACAGCATGCTGACTTCTTCTTTCCGCATCCGGTTCAATGCTACGCTTGGTCCATCGATCTCGATGTTCGTCGTCAATGCTGGGACCATGATGTTTTGCGCAGTCAAGACTTTGGAACGATCGACATCTTCCACGAAATCACGCACGTATTGGTTGGCAGGATTCGTCAAAATATCTTCTCCTGTACCGATCTGCATGATCTGACCATCTTTCATTAAAGCGATCCGGTCACCGATCCGCAAGGCCTCGTTCAAATCATGGGTGATAAAGATAATCGTTTTTTGAACATTGGCTTGCAATTCTAAAAGTTCATCTTGCATTTCACGGCGAATCAGCGGATCTAATGCTGAAAAGGCCTCATCCATCAAGAGGATCTCTGGATCATTGGCTAACGCACGGGCAAGTCCCACACGCTGTTGCATCCCTCCAGACAGCTGGTCAGGGTATTGGTCTTTAAAAGAAAGCAATCCTGAGTTTTCTAACGCTTTTTCCGCTTTCGCTGTTCGTTCTTCTTTCGAGACCCCACGGACTTCTAGTCCGTATTCTGTGTTCTCTAAAATTGTCCGATGAGGGAAAAGGCCAAAGCTTTGGAAAACCATGTTGATTTTGTGACGGCGAACTTCTCGTAGTTCCTCTTTACTCATTTTGGCAACATCCACGCCATCTATGTAAATATCTCCGCCAGACGGCTCGATCAATCGATTCAATAGTCGAATCAATGTTGACTTCCCGCTTCCAGAAAGGCCCATGATGACGAAAATCTCGCCTTCGTTGACTTCAAAGTTCACATCATAGACCCCGACGGTGGCACCCGTTTTTTCTAAAATCTCGTTTTTGCTGCGTTGTTCTTTGACCATGGCTAGAGCTTGCTGCTTTTTCTTACCGAAGATTTTGGTTAAGTGTTCCACTTTAACTTTACTCAAATGATTAATACTCCTTTTTCTGAAAAATTTCACGAAAGTGACCATACTATCTTAACAAGATGTGGTCACTTTGTCAAAAAAAATTTCCCAATGCTTTTTCTTTTGCAAAAAAAGCATGGGAATCAGGAAAAAGAATTACGCTGAATGGTCCGTTGGATAGAAGAAATTGGTCATGCGTTGCAACGCCAATTCATTCCCGACAAAATAAATCGTATTGCCTGCACTGAATTTCGCATAAGGTCCCGGTGACAACAACAATTCTTCGGTTGTTTGGATCGCGATGATCGTCGCCCCTGTTGCCTGCCAAACATTCAATTCGTTGATACTTTTTTCCAAATGCTGCGCCTGTTCCGTCAGCTGAAGCTCAAAGGGCACAAACGGACTCATGTGGTGTACCTTTTTGGTTTGCTGCACTAGCGTGTTCAACAAGTCAGAAAAATTATCCAGCTCTTGCTGCTGCCGCTCCACACTGTCTAAAATATCTTGTCTAATTTCTTGGATCGACTGCACATCTTGGTATTGTTCCACAAAGGCCTGTGCTTTTTCCTTTGAAGCAATATAGGCGCCGCTGCCATGACGGACGTCCATGATTTCTAAATCAACTAATACATTGATCGCTTTGCGGGCTGTTTCAGGAGAGACATTGAAATTGCTGGCTAATGTTGAGCGTGCATGGATCTTTTGCCCAACTTGGTAGCGATTTTCAACGATTCGTTCCGCGATCGCTACGGCAATCTGCTGATAACGAGGCAAAGCGACCTTCTTTTTATCTTGAAACTTATTCGTCATGATGAACTTCCTTTACTTTTTTTTCATCATAACAAGAAACATTGTTGGTGGCAACTATTCACTGGTTCGCGAATTTTTGATCAAGCGGGCACGAATGATCGCTGTTTCTTGCTGTATCTGCTGCTGTAGATCTTGCAGCAGTGTTTCATTTGTCTCATCAAGATCAATCAAAGTATAGGCAACTCCGGCTTTTCTCTCACTCGCCAAATTATCGATATCCACGCCTGCTTCAGAAATGATCCGCAATAATGGGGCAAAAGCACCAGGCTTGTCGTGATAAAACAGCGCTAAGCGATACGGTGCCAAAAAAGGCAACTCTGCATGGGGGAAATTGACCGATTCTTGAATCGTCCCAGCGCGTAAATAGGCATGCATGCGATCAAAAACTACGTGGTCCCCCTTTTCCAAGGCATTGGTAGTACTGCCACCGATATGCGGATAACACAACACTTTCGGTTGTCCGATCAAGCCCGCACTAGGAAAATCAGTGATGTATTGTTTGAGCTGATTTTTGGCTAATGCTTCTAAGACGGCTGCTTCTTCCACGATTTCCCCGCGACCAAAATTCATCAACACTGCATTTTTTTTCATCTGCTGAATCGTTTGTCGATTCAGCATGCCTTTGGTCTCTTGACTTAAAGGGAGCAAGACCACCACAAAATCTGATTCGGTCAACAGCATTTGCAGGTCACTGACTTGCTCGTAATCGTGTGCTGCTTTCTTCGTTCGGGCATAGCCCAAAACCTCCATCCCTAGCTGATGACAGGCTTTTGCCACCCGTTCACCGATCTCTCCTAACCCTAAAATACCGATGGTTTTTCCAGCTAATTCTTCGCCAATCACTTCTTTTCGCCGTTCTTCAGCTACCTTCAACACCTCTTCTGCTTCAATTTGACCGGACGTTAGTTCTTCTTGCAAATCGGCTACCGTCTGGATCGCTTTGAATAAGGGGCGGACGCTGAGAAATAAATTGGATAGCACCAACTCTTTGACTGCATTGGCATTGACACCAGGACTATTGAAAACTACTGTGCCATTTTGAGTACACCGTGCCAAATCGATCGTATTGGTGCCTGTTCCTGAGCGAGCGATCACAGCTAATTCTGGTGTGATCAATTCGTTAGGAACCGTTGAACTGCGCACAAACAGCGCCTCTGGGGCCGCTTGATTTTTTAACGAGTATCCTTTTTTGATTGCTCGCTTAGCTATCGTTTCGGTCATCTTATCTAACTGATAAATCGTCTCCATAAAGCAGACCTCCTTTTGTCTTTAGTGCGTATTAGTCAAATAGTACAAAAAAGTGCGGTAAAATGATAGCAATACGCAAGAGAGGATGATTTCTATGCACCTATCGATCACAAATTTTCCAGATGAACAGCCGATCGTTGGCAAAGACTCGCAGCTTCAAGACACAACTTTAGGAGACTATGTCGAAATTGGCGAAGCCAATCACATTGATCATTCTTCCATCGGCAATTATACCTATACGGGGCAATATTGCTTTATTCAGAACAGCCAATTAGGACGTTTTATCAGTATCGCAGCGATGGTCCGCATCGGCCCTACCAATCATCCCTATGAACGCCCTAGTCAGCATCTTTTTGCCTATAATGGCGAAGGCTATGGATTTGCGCCAAAGGACGAGTTCTTCTTAGAAAAACGCAAAGCAAAAACGACCGTCATTGGCAATGATGTCTGGATCGGCCACGGTGCCGTGATCCAATCTGGTTTGACCGTCGGTGATGGTGCCGTGATCGCCTCAAACGCAGTCGTAACCAAAGATGTGCCGCCTTATGCGATCGTCGGCGGGGTTCCAGCAAAAGTGATCAAATACCGCTTTGATCCAGAAACGATCACTGCTTTGCAAGAAATCGCTTGGTGGAATTGGAATCGTGCAGAATTAAAAGCACGCTATTTAGACTTTCGCCTCCCAATCGAAGATTTTGTAGCAAAATACACTCGTTGATTATGCACTTTTTCCGCTTAGTACGAGGAATGAATGATAACACATCACAGTCATTCATTCTTCGAAAGTCTTTGTCCGGATGATTTTTTAGAATTAAATAAAAAACACAAAATATCTATTGTATCGAGGAATTCCTGTGCTAAAATGGAGAAATCAAATGAAGTTTTTCACGAACTTTTAAAGGAGTGTTCTATTTGTCCATTTTAGACTATCGTCCATTGAATCTATACACCAATTATCGCGAAGCTGCTGAGACGTTCCCTGACACCCCCATCATCCATGATGAAGTGTTGCCAGCATTTCCTGAGCTTGGCTATCGTAGTACCTACCGTTCGAGCCATGAAATGATTTTAAAGCGTGCTTATCAACTTGCCTCACTTGGCGTGCAAGCAGGAGATAAAATCATTCTGTATAAATCTTCAAAATTCGATACGTATTTGTTAGCAACGGCTGCTTCTTACCTTGGTGCCGTTCCTGCTATGATCTCCTATCATTTTCCTGCTGAAACCATCGAAGTGTTTGTGGATCGCTTAGAAGATCCTTACATCTTATTTGATGAAGAAACCGAAGGCCGCGTCGCACAAGTGAAAAATAGCAGTACTGACAAACAGATCGCTGTTCGCCATTTGCTGCAGCAGCCAGCGGAACCAGTGGAACAAACTGAATTACCGGTGGATCAAATTTCCTATATGACCCATACTTCTGGAACGACGGGTATTCCAAAATTGATTTGTCATTCAGCAAACTCCATGGGCTGGCGGACAAAATGGCAAAAAACGATCTTCACCAAGATCGATCGCACCAAAGCTGACTCTGATTTAATTGCGTTCCATATTTCACCGGTGCACTCCCGCTTCAATATCGGTATCTCCTCCTTGATGGCGATGGGCTTTCCGATGATGCCATTAGCCAATGCCAACGGCGCTCATGTCGTAGGCATGTTAAAAGAATATCCACCGATTGCTTTGGAAACTCATCCAAACAATTTTGTCCAATGGAGCTTTGTGGCAAAAGAACAACCAGATGCTTTTGCCAATATTCGTTACTATCACTCAACCTTTGATGCCATCAACAATCAAACAATGGCGACTTTTTTAAATACTTCAGCAACAAAAGAAGCACTCTTTTTACAAGTCTATGGCCAAAGTGAATGCGGGCCAATGATCCTAAAAGCACATACCTTAGAAAGCATCGCTACCAACGATGCCCGTGATATGGGTGTCGGTCTGGAGGACTTAACGAGAGCACGGATCGCCGATGCCGAGGGCAACGAGCTGCCAGCCAATACCGATGGGCACATCCATTTCCTTTCAAAAGGACGCGCGTTGACCTATTATAAAGAAGATCAGCGTTTTGCTGACAATGTCTATGGCGCTTGGTGGGACAGTGGTGATTACGGCATGATGGATGATCAGGGACATCTTTACTTAAAAGACCGTCAAGTGGACTTGATCAAAAATATTGAAAGCAATCTTGCCTTGGAAGACCTTTTGCTGGATCATTTAGACTTCCTTGCCGAAGTCGTGATCGTTCGCGACAAAGAAAACTCACCGCAACCAATCATTGCTTTAGCACCAAATCGTCAAATGGATTGGGATGCTTGGTGGAAAATGGTGGAAGATCTCCCACACCTCAATCAGCCAATTTTACGCGACTACGAAGATATCCCACGAACAGCAACCATGAAAGTCCAACGACTACAAATTGAAAAAGAATTCAAAAACGCAGAATAAAGCAAAAGAAACGGCCCGCAGATTTCCCTGCTGGCCATTTCTTTTGCTTTCGCTGTTTTTTCTTTGATGATGTTATTCTTTCGCTGATCGTTTTCTTGAGTAGATACATTCTTTAAGTTGCCCATATTGACTTAGCTTTGTTCCTGCTAGCGTGATGCCAAAGCCCTTTCCATCAGGTACCAGCAGCTTGCCTTCATGCAAAGTTGCAGGCTGTGTAATGACATCATCATAAAAGTAACGATCAGAAGCGGAAAGATCCCCAGGAAAATGGAAAATATCTTGACTCGCAAATTGCAAATTCATGGCTCGTCCCACACCAGACTCAAACATGCCGCCTAACCAAACGAGTAGTCCATGGGTTTGACATCGATCAAGGATTCGCAAGGCTTCGGTGATCCCACCGACACGGGGGATTTTCAGGTTGATCGCACGGCAGCTGTCCAGGGCTGCGACGGTATCGACGTCTTCTGCCGTTCGAATATCTTCATCCAAACATAGAGGCGTCTTCATCTGCCGCTGCAGCTGACTGTGCCCCACCAGATCTCGTACCTTAAGTGGTTGCTCGATCATCACCAAGCCTAAGTCATCAAGTGCCAAAATGCGTTCTGGCTCACTCTGATAGGCTCCGTTTGCATCTGCCATCAAAAGCAATTCTGGAAAGGCTTGTCGAATCGCTCGCAAGGGTACCAGATCTTGCCCAGGCTTGATTTTTAATTTGATTCGTTGATACCCTTGGGCGACATAATCGGCAACAAGAGCCACTAGTTTTTCGACAGAGTCTTGTATGCCAAGACTAACGCCAACAGCAACACTCGGTCGGGTTGCGGTATAAAGCTCTTTCACACTTTGATGCGTTTGCTTGCCATATAGATCCCAAATCGCTGTTTCCAAAGCCGATTTTGCCATGTAGTTTCCTTGGACCGTTTGAAACAGCTGCCAAACTTCTTGCGGATGCTCGATCTCTTGGTCAATCAATAATGGGATCAGTGCTGTTTCAATCACTTGTCGAGCAGAAAAGAGGGTTTCTTCAATGTAATCTGGCTGCTCAAAAGCGACCAATTCACCGATTCCCATCGTTTTATCCTCTGTCGTCACCAAATAAAGATCAAAAGCTTTTTCTGTTAATTGTCCATAACTTGTCACAAAGGGTTGTTTGAGGGGCAAGCGACAGGCGATGCGTTCAATTTTTTCAATCTTCATTGCGTTCTCTCCTTGTCAATCAGCTGACTGTGGCCCCGATCCTTTTACAAACCATTGATCGATTTCATGACGAACCTGTGTCGGCTGTTCTAAATGGATACAATGTCCAGCATTAGCAACGACTTTGATGGTCATCTCTGGTTGCAGCTGCTTCATTTGGTGGGCGATTTTACGAAACTTTACATCTTTTTCCCCCGCTAAACAAAGAATTTCACAAGCTAGCTGCGGAAGTGCCGACCAACAGCTTGGCTGTTTGCCAGTACCACCGTAAATCAAGCTTACTGCCAAGCCAAATTTGTTTTGCTGCAAGCGTCCTTGCCGTACAGCAGCCTGCTGCGCTAAAGGTAGCTCCTTTTGACTAGCAAACAACGGCAGTTCTTGCCAGTAATCGACAAAATCGACCAAAGGCTCCCTTAGTAAGCGCAACGCTAAGCGACGATCGTGCCGCTGACGAGCGAGTCGTTCCGCTGGATCAGCTAACCCAGGTGAACCACTCTCAAGCAAAAGATGGGTCACTGCCGTTGGTTCCATGACCGCCCAGACAAGTGCGATTCGCGCCCCCATCGAGTAGCCATACAGGCCATAACGTTCAATCCCTAACTTCGCTAAAAGGTGTGCGAGATCCTCCACCAGTAAAGGAAGTTCATAACGCATGGGATGGACATAAATCGATGAGCGTCCATGTCCAATCAAATCGATTGCCAATATATTGTAAGAACTTTCCTCTGCAAAAACCGGTCGAAAGCTTTCCGAAGAACCCGTGAAGCCATGCAATGCCACAAGGGTTGGTAAGGATGGTCGATACGGCTGCAGCCACTGATAAAAATAACTGACGCCATTTATCGTGTCCTTCATTGCTGCGCTCCTGCCTCGCTAAACTGCTGTTGGAGTGCTTGCCAAGTGTTGACCGGATCTTTTTGCTCACCCTTCACTTCGATTATTTGAAAGCGCGGCTGTTGACTTGTTTCCGTTAAAATCGTTTGAAACTCTAGCAAAGAGGTCGGTGTGTGCCAATCTGCCTCATATAAGGCCGCCACTTTTTGAAACTCAAGATCTAACGGAGTACCAAAGAGCGGGACAAAGTCGTTTGGTTCTAAGGTGTTTTGTGACAAAAAGGAAAAGATCCCACCACCGTTATTATTCAGTAAAATGATCGTTACTGGCAATTGATACTGGCGCAGTAGTTGTAGGCCGTTCATATCATGGTACAACGCTAAATCACCAATCAACAAGTAGGTAGGCTTTTGACTGGCGGAAGCAATCCCAGCCACGGTCGAGACAAGGCCGTCGATCCCATTGACGCCTCGGTTTCCATACACTCGATAAGTGGAGGTAGTTTTGCTGCCGTAGCGATCAAAAAAACGGATCGCATTGCTGTTTGCCAAAAGAATTTGCGCTTCTTCAGGCAAACATTGTTGGAGCATGCGCACAGCGCTGCTCTCATCCCATTGTTGCAACTGGGGACTTGCAGCAATCACCTGGTCTGCCCGCGCTTGAAGTGCTTGCCATTGTTGTTGCCACGCCGTATGTTTGACGATCGGCAACTGGGTGATGGCCGCCACGAAGGCGCTGATCGCTGCTTCGATCAAATAGTTTGCCCGATGCAGCTGATCTTGCCACTGCCCTGATGGATCAACAAAGAGCCACGTCGTCGTATCGGCTGCTTTGTTCAACCATAATAGGACATTTTTGGTGACTGGTAAGCGACCAAAACGCACGACCACTTCTGGTTGGAAGGCAGAAGTCAATTGTGGGAAAACAAGATCGGCTTGACTGATAAATGTTCCTACTTTGGTACCGGCTGTCGCCAGATTGGTCAATGGATCGCCGACGATCGGCCAGCCTAATTTGTCCGAAAAAGCCAGCAACTGCTGCGCTTCTTCGATCGTAAGGCTTTCTCCAGCAATCAGAATACCTTTTTTATCAAAGTAAGGGGCTAGCTGGGTGATCATCTCTGCTGACAGCTCTTGTTGTGGTGCCAGATAGCTCACGTCTTGCTGCATACTGCATTGGCGACTAAAGTCAGGCAACAGCGGCTCCCGTAATGGAAAGTTGATTTGGACAGGGCCTTTCGGCTGTTTTTGCGCTTCGATCGTGCAAGTTGCAGCTTGCCAAAAACTATAACGCAACAAAGCAGGATCGTTTTCTGGCACCGTCATCTCTACCATCTTTTTGACATGAGAGGCATACAAATTCTGTTGATCCATTGCCTGTGGCGCCCCAACGCCCCGCAGTTCTGGTGGGCGATCAGCCGTTAAGACGATCAGTGGCAAGTTGGTAGCTTCTGCTTCACAAACAGCTGGATAATAATTGGCTGCTGCAGTTCCAGAGGTACACAGTAAGATCGTCGGCTGGAGATCAACTTTGGACATCCCTAAAGCAAAAAAAGCAGCCGAACGTTCATCGACAGCCACCGTACAGGTGATCTCAGGATCACGATGCAATAGTAGCGCCAATGGCGTGGAGCGTGAACCGGGACTAATGACTGCTCGCTTCGCACCCGCTGCTTTTAGTCCTTGGATCGCCGCTAGTAAATAGTCTGTCATGACTGTCTGGTTATTCATCTCCTAAGATCCCTCTCCTCATCGGTTGAAATTTTAACCGTGTTTCTTGACGTTCGGATTCCGCATCTGAATCGGCAACGATCCCACAGCCCGCATACAGCGTTGCTTGATTGCCGCTAAAGAATCCTGAGCGGATCGCCACAGCAAACTCGCCAATATCTTCTTGAATACCCAACCAACCGATCGGTCCACCGTACATCCCTCTGCTGGCTGGTTCATGGGTACGAATCCATGAGACGGCTGCTTCTTTCGGTTCTCCCCCCAATGCTGGGGTCGGGTGTAGTTTTTGCACGGCGGTCAGAAAGTTGACTCCTGCCTTTCTTTGCCCTGCTAAAGGAACAAACAAATGCTGAATGTCACGATTTTTGATCACGGAACGAGCTTCTGATTGAAAGCCGTCAGCTAACAAAGTGGCCAATGCCGTTTCTAAGCGATCGACAACTACTTGATGTTCATGGGTATTTTTTGCGTCCGCTAAAAGGGCTTGTGCCAGTGCCTCATCTTCTTCTTTGGTTTTGCCTCTTGGTGCGGAACCTGCGATACTCACCGTTTCAAACTGATCGACAGTCGCTTTTAGCAAGCGTTCTGGCGTCGCACCAGCAAAAACATGGCCCCCATGTTCGATGGCAAAAAGATAGGTATTCGGCTGCTGTTGCGCCAACCGTTGCAACACCGCAGCACTAATGATCGACTGCTTCGTTTCTACCTTCATTCGTCTTGCCAGAACCACTTTTTTCAACGGTGTTTCAGTTGAGCGAATGGCTGCCACTGTCTCTTCGACCGCTTGCAGCCATTGGGGCACATCTAGTTCCTCTTGTGCCTGAAAAGCAGGCGTTTCTGCTACAAGACTCTTGTCCGAATTGGCATGCAACCAGCTTGCGACTTTTTCCTGTAAGGCAGCGACTTTTTGTTGTCGTTGTTCCTCGGAAGAAGCGGCTACTGTATAAACGACGCCACACTGATCTCCAGTTTTGCTGACCAGTATTTCTGGCAACGCAAAGAGACCAGCACCTAGCTCAGCCCAATCCTGACTGACTTCTGCCTGTTCATCAAAAGCAAAGCCGCCAACTAACTGCGCCTGAAAAGGTGCCTCTGGTTGATAGTGGGCTTGCTTTAAGAGAGAGCGGACTTCTGAAAAGTCTGCAAGTTTGGGTTGCGAAAAAGTGGCTAACCAACCCAACCCTACTATACTGGTCGTTTCATCAGGGGTACGCCAGAAGTAGCGTTCCCCTCTATATTCTTGTGCAGCTGCATAAAGAGCCAGTAAGTCACACCTTTCTATAGGTTGATACTCACTCAAATAGGTTTTCCCGGCAGCGATCGCTGCCTCATAATTACTTGTTGATTTGCTGTTCAATGTAGTTCACTCTTTCTTCACTCAGCAATAGCCTTTTTAAAACTTTACCGCTTGCTGTGCGCGGCATTTCTCGCACGTGATAAAAGCGGCGCGGAAATTTATAGTGGGCGATCTGCCCTTCTAACGTATCCAATAAAGCTTGGAAGTGGATCGGTTCATTTAACGTTAAATAAGCCGCGACAGATTGTCCCCACTCCTCGTCTGGCTCCCCCACCACAGCTGCCTCTTTGACCGCTGGATGCTGCAACAAGGCTTGCTCCACTTCTGCGGGATAGATGTTTTCTCCACCAGATATGATCAGTTCGCTTGCACGACTGACTACATACAAAAAGCCCTCTTGATCAAGATAACCTAGATCTCCTGTGGCAAACCAGCCCTCTTGGTCCCACTGCTGTGGACTGCGATCGTTCAAGTAACGAGTCGTGATCGCAGGTCCTTGCAGTTGGATCTCTCCGATCGGCTGGGTATTTTCAGCAGTCTGGTGGTCTGCCATTTTCCCATCAGTCGCAATTCGTAAATGGACACCTTGCAGGGGAACCCCAGAGGCGCCGATTTTTTCAGAAGCTTTTTCTGGCGGCAATGCCACCACTTGTGAGCAGGTTTCTGTCATCCCATAGGATTGAATCACAGAAAGCTGATTTTGCTGGCATTTTTCCAATACACTTTTGGCAATCGGACCGCCGCCTAGCAGGATATAACGCAACGAATCAAAGCCTTGTTGGGGCACCAAGGGCAGCAAATCTGTCAACATTTTTGCCACCAAAGAAACGATCGTCCCTTTCCCTGCTTCAAGGTCTTTTGCCATTTCTCCAGCATCAAAGCGCTCATACAAACGAACACTCATCCCAAGTCGCAAGGACCGTAAGAGAATTGATAACCCACTGATATGATACAGCGGAACTGCACAAAGCCAACAATCCTCGCTAGTGATGGCTAAGTTTTTTTGAGTCGCTTCGGCACTTGCTAGATGATTCCCAAAGGTTTGGGGCACACCCTTGGGATTGCCAGTCGTACCAGATGTATACATAATTGAAGCCACTTGCTCTGCTTGATAGATTGCTTCATTAGGAACAAACGAAGGAACAACAGAACCAACAAAAGCCTCCGCCTGTTTGATCGCTTGTCCAAAGGTCAAGCTGCGAACACCCGAAATCGCAGCCTGATCCGCCGTGATCACCCAGTCGCAGTGGGCATCTTGCAATTGGAAGGAGATTTCAGCGGCTGTCAATCGCGTATTCAGCAGCTGAACTTCGATCCCCAACTCCCATAACGCAAGGATCGTAAAGACCATTTCAGGGGAGTTATTGCTAAAAAGAGCTACCCGGTTTGGCTGATCAACGAATTGGGCTTGATAATAAGCAGCGTAAGCATAAACCTCTTTTTGCAAGGCAGCAAACGACCAGCTTTTTTCATGCCAATAAAAAGCTGGTCGTTCTGGATGAAGTTGTGCTTGCCTTTGCAGCCAACTCCCAGTCATTATGGGAATTTAGGGAATTGGTCGAAGTCTGGTTGACGTTTTTCTTTAAACGCGTCACGACCTTCTTTGGCTTCATCCATCGTGTAATACAATAAGGTCGCATCGCCAGCTAATTGCTGAATGCCAGCTAATCCGTCCGTATCTGCGTTCATTGATGCTTTGATCATGCGTAACGCCAACGGGCTCTTTTGCAGCATCGTTTCTGCCCATTCCATCGTTTCATCTTCTACTCGATCAAGAGGAACGACTGTATTGATCCAGTTCATCGCCAATGCTTCTTCGGCGGTATATTGTTTTGTCATGAACCAAACTTCCTTGGCTTTTTTATGACCGATTGTCCGTGCAAGATAGCCCGAACCATAGCCACCATCAAAACTACCGACATTTGGTCCAGTTTGACCAAATTTAGCGTTGTCAGCGGCGATCGTTAAATCACAAACCAATTGTAAAACATTTCCGCCGCCGATCGACCAGCCTTTGACCATGGCGATCACCGGTTTTGGTAACGTGCGAATCAAGCGTTGCAGATCCAATACGTTTAAGCGAGGAACCTGATCTTCCCCAACATAGCCACCGTGTCCACGGACTTTTTGGTCTCCGCCTGAACAAAAGGCTTTATCGCCGGCGCCTGTCAAGATAATCACGCCGATGCCTGGTTCATCGCGACTGATCGAAAATGCATCAATCATTTCAAACACCGTTTTTGGTGTAAACGCATTGTGGACTTCTGGGCGGTTAATCGTGATTTTCGCCACTTTTCCATGTTGTTCAAACAAAATTTCATCGTACTCTTTTAAGGTTTTCCATTCTCTCATTACTTGTTCCTCCTCAATTCACATAGCTCTATTATACACATATCTGGTCGCTTTTCGTTAGAAATTGCTTTGGTTAAGGGAATTTCTTAAGACTTCTCCCCCTGTTGCCGACTTTCTGAAATCTTCGGCTATTTCTACCAAAACTCGTGCTATAATCATGGTAACTTTCTTAGAAAAAGGAGCAAAAAATGAATTTACTGGAAGCCTTAGAAATCGAAGTAGAAGCAGCAACAGCCGATTTTGTTCGTTTACGGATGCCGATCAAAGCGCAGCACAAACAGCCTTTTGGTCTCGTTCACGGTGGCATTAACGGTGTTTTGATCGAGACCGCCTGCAGCATCGGTGCCAATCAAGCTTTGGCTCAAGAAGAGGCCTTTGCCGCCGGCGTTGACCTGCAAGTCAACCATCTAGCCGCCGCCCAAGAAGGAACCTTGATTGTAGAAGCTAGTCCTGATCGCATCGGAGCTCGTATCCAAACTTGGCAAGCCACTATTTGGTTAGCTAGCGGGTTAAAAACTGCCGTTGGGCGCTGCACTTTAACGACTGTGCGCAAATAATCCTTTACGCTCCTGCATTGTGCTCACGGGAGCGTTTTTTGGTCTGTTTTGAAGAAAGAGGTCACCAGTCAACGCCTTATTAAAGATATTCTTTCATTATAAAGATATTGAGAATGTGAGCGTGGTTTTTTCGAAAGGTACGTTGTTTTTTTACAGAATAGGGGTCTTTCGTTATAATGTAGCTAAGAAAGCGAGGCTTATTATGAAAAATAACCGATTGATCCACTTTTTAGGCGGCAAAACAAGCTATTATGTCTTAGGACTAATTATCTTGTCGGCAGTTGCTGTCTTTTTGCTAAATCAGATTTCTTTTTTATTTACACCCTTTTCAGCCATTCTTACAGCTATTATCCCACCCTTTTTATTTGGGCTGATCCTTTACTATCTGTTTAATCCGGTGGTCGATAAATTGGAAACGAAAAAAATTCCCCGCAGTGCTTCGATTGCTGGGATCTATCTGTTGATTCTTTTGTTGATCGTCTTTGCTGGTTTCCAGCTTTATCCGATTTTGGAGCAGCAAACCACCGATCTGATCAATAGCTTACCAAGTTTGGTCAGTGACTTTGAGAAAAACGCGACCGCCTTTTTAGAAAATACCCCATTTCAAGATGAGATGGCACAAATTACAGACACACTACAAAATATCACCAGTAATATCATGAGTTTTATTGGAGACTATTGGCAAACTGGTGCCGCTGGGCTCAGCAGTTTATTTTCAACCATTTCGACCTTGTTCATTGCTTTGTTTACTGGACCGATCATTGCCTTTTTCTTATTGCGTAACCCAAACAAGTTTTATTTTTCGGTCCTCTCATTAGTGCCACCACGTTTTCGCAAAGACTTTAATGAAATCGTCAAGATCTCTGACTTACAAGTCGGTGCCTTTTTGAAAGGACAAATCATTTCATCCTTGATTTTAGGGGCGATCTATTGGGTCGTTTTTCTCTTGATCGGCCTAGAGTATGCCAGTATTCTGGCGATCGCTGCTGGTCTGCTTTGCATCATCCCCTATATCGGACCTTTTATCGTCTTTTTCCCGGGGCTTTTCATTGCCGCACAAGACTCCACCGGGATGTTGGTTAAGTTTTTGATTGCTTGGTTTGCTGTACAGCTACTTCATGGCGATTTAGTCGTGCCCCGTGTGATGGGTGACCGATTGAAAATCCATCCTATTACGATTCTGGTTGTTTTATTAGTGATGGGTGATTTGATGGGGATCGTTGGGGTGATTTTCGGAATCCCGATTTATTGTCTGCTAAAAGTTCTTGTCGTTTACGTGTTCCGCAAATTCAAGCAGCGCTACAACCGCTATTACGGTCAAGACGGCAAATACTTCCACAGTGCCTTCACTAGCAAAGATTACCTAGGTGACGAAGACAAAGACACCAAGAAAAAAGCCTAAAAAAACTGCCGCGAATCGTTGGTTCGCGGCAGTTTTTTTCTATTTTATTTCATCTCATGTTCCAAAAAGAAATGATAGAGCGCCCCTAATAAATTGGCGTCATTTTGAAATTTGCAGGCTTGGATTTCCGGCTTCGTCAAGGTCTGCTGCAAAATCGGTAAACTAGTCAGCAGTTGCTGATACTGACGGTCGATTTCTTCCACCACGATCGCTTGGGCACTGATGCCACCGCCAATCACGAAGCGCTCTAAGTCGATCACGGCTTGAACATTGAGTATGACACACGCGATTTCTCGGCAATACGCTGTAAACAGCGCCCAGACCTGTGGCTCTTTCTGATTGATAGCGTCAAAAACTGCTTCACCATCCGCAAGATCAGCTAAGCCTAGCAGTTGGGCGCTGCGGCGAATCATGGCGACCGCTGAACCGCTAAAACCTGCCAATTGCTGCAGGGTCAATCCCTGATTATTTGGTTGCTCAGCGTTTTCTTGAGTGTCACTTCTCTTAGTGGCATTTAGTAGAAAACTTAATTCCCCTGCTTGAAAATGTGCACCTTGGATCAGTTTTCCTTCAACGATCACACCACCACCCAAACCAGTACCTAATGTTATGGCAGCCCCATTTTGAATCCCTTTAAGGTTTCCTAGCCACCATTCAGCTAATGCGGCTGCCTTGCCATCGTTGGTCACAGCCAGCGGCACTTGGTACTTTGCCAGCAGCTGTTTTAAGGAGACTCCATCTAAAAAAGGCAATGCCCCGCCAAACGAGATCGTCCCTGTCTCTGGGTTGACTTTTCCTGGAGTACTAACAGCAATGCCCCGAATGCTCCCATGAACGTCTTCAACGATCGTTTCAATCCCTGTCAGAAATTCCGTAAGATTTTTCGGCGTATCCATCCGTCCTCGTGTCAGAATATTCCCCGAGCGATCAATGACAGCCGATTTGATTTTCGTGCCGCCGATGTCGATGCTTAAATAGTTTTTATTCACTGAATCCCACCCTCTGCTTCTACTGCCCATCGCAGGACGGTTTTGGCTTTATCTGGTGAAACTTTTCGCGGATCAGACAAATAGATTTCTCGATGCTGGAACGTGTCCATCGTTGGACGGATCACTAACTGTTCTTGTTTTAACAGCTCCTTCATTTTCGCAAATGTTTCCGCTTCTGTGTCAAAAGAACCTGTATGCATCGCTTGCAGACACAATCCTTCTTCATAGCGCTCAAAGATGAGCTTTTCTAGATTTGGATTGTCTTTCTTCTCTTTGACGGCCAAGAGCTGTTCTTGAAACAGTGTTTCCGTGACTGGCTCTGGTTGGCGAATCATGATTTTGTAGATCAATTCTTCTTTGTTGACGGCACCGTCTGGCTTTGTCAGAGAGGTCCACACACCTTCTAAAGGAAAGACCGTGTATTCAAAGGGTTCATTGCCAAAAGCCCCTTTTTTTAATCCCATCCTGAGTGAATAAGAAATCGTATATAAAGCGGCGATCTCTTCGCTGAATTCAGGTCGATTCGGATTGCCGCTGCCGCTCAAACTGATAAATTGATACGTTGGCACCTCGATCACTGTTGGTTTTTTGGGAAGATAGAGCTCTTTTTCTAGTTTGCGCCATTCATACTTCATAAGGACCCTCCTCGATTTGCTTTTCTTTATTTTACCATGAAAAAGAAGGACCATTGCAAAAACAGTTATCCCTTCAACTGCAAAGGGACAACTATCTTTTTCTTATAGGGATAATGTAGCTACTTGCTGTTTTCCCAACTGCTCGTCTTATGCGGCTTCTTGTTCTTCTTTCAGCAATTTTGTGTCATAAAACTTCGCAAATGGAAAATAGATCAAGAAAGAAACAACTGCACAAACAATGGCAACGACGCCTGCACGCCAGTCTCCACCGGTGCCAATAAAGCCACCAAGTCCAACGGGTGTTGGGAAAGGAATATTGGCGATCATGGGACGAATCAATTCCATCCTTGTGGCAAAATACGCGATCGTGGCGGATGCCATCGGTGCTAACAAGAAAGGAATTGCTAAATAAGGATTATAGATGATCGGCACGCCGAAAATGATCGGTTCATTGATATTGAAAATCGACGGGACGATGGCAGCTCTTCCTAATACTTTCATCTGTTTCGATTTAGCAATGTAGATCATAAATAAGGTAAAACCAAGGGTTGCTCCCGAACCACCTAATGTCACGTACCCGTTGGTAAATTGGCCTGCTAATGGGAAACTCGCCCCTTCAACATTGGCAGCTAAATTAGCTAACATGATCGGGGTAATCAGTGGACTAATGATATTGAATCCATGAATCCCTACCAACCACAAGGCATGTGCGAGGAAGTAAATCACCATGATTCCCAACCAGCTATCCGTAAGATGGGTAACAAACCCGAACGGAATTGCTACTAGTTGAAAAATATCCGTCCCTAAAACAACTAAAACACCATTGATGGTCAGAACCACGACTGCCACCACAAAGGCTGGTATCAGTGCCGTAAAACTACGAGCCACACCTTCAGGCACTTCTTCCGGCATTTTGATGACCCAGTTGTTTTTTACACAGAGACGATACAACTGAACAGCAACGACCGCCATCACGATCCCAGTGAAAATACCAACAGTTCCTAAACGTGCGACCCCATCGGCACCAATCAACCAACCATTGATCAGCCCTTCTTCCACATCATTCATCCGTGTCATTTTTCCGCCGTCAAAAACAAGCTGAGGAATCGACATCAATGTAGCAAAAACACCTAACAACGCCCCATTGATCGGCGTCAGGTCGAGATTCTCCTCGACTTGAATGATCTTGGAATACTCATAGCCCAGAACGATACAAAAATATAATGCCAATAACCCCATGGTCGTACTATTTGCTAACATATACAAATCACTGAAATTCAAAAAAGTCGCTTCAAAAAAGTCAGCTAAAAACGGAAACGTGATCGGTAAAATGTTGAATACTAAAAACATTGAGCCTACGATCGTAAAAGGAATCGACGCCATCCCTGCCGCCATGATGCTACGAACGATTTTGTATTGGGAAATCTTTCCCATCGGACCCATTACTGCTTTTTCCAAAAGTTGAAATAGTTTATTGTTCGATTCTGTCAAATCAATCACCCTTTCTTTCTATCTCTTCAAATTCGCGTATCCATTGCCAATGTCGGTCTTCATTGCGAAAAATTTTCTTCAGTTTTCTGATACCACTCCATGCAAAGACGCCACTTATCCAGAGAACTATGCGAACATACTCGGTACTTTGCGAGGTGAAATAGGGGAAAATAACTTCTGTCACTCCAAAAAAAGTCAATAAAAAAAGAATGGCCATTGTCCCCATTTGAAGGCGTAAATACCAAGTTGTAAAAAAGAGTTGCTTGGAAACGATGGTTGCGTGGTGTCCATATAAGCGGATAAACTCACTGATCGCTCCCATTGAAAACAGCAACAGGCTCAGTGGAACCACGCGCAGCCATTGCCCTGCCAAAGAAGCAGCCAACAGCCAATATAGGTTAAAAAAGAAAAAGAATGCCACTAAGTACCGCAATAGCAACAGACGTTGAAAATAGAGATTTTTCTTCGTCAGTTTTTGCGACGCATCTCTTTGAGCAACTTTTGCTTGCTTACTCGCCATCTGCACTCCTGCATTGGATCGCTTCTTCAAGGCTACTCATTTTTTGATAAATCCCTAGCATTTCTAGTGCAACTTCTCTGAGGGTCATGGTTGTCATCAAATGATCTTGTGCATGGATCAACAAGATATCGCAGGTAAATGAAGTCCCTGAAGCATATTCTTGCAGCATTTTTGACTGGATGCGGTGGGCTTTGACTAATGAATCATTGGCTGTGTCCAACAACTCTTGCGCTTCTTGACAACTGCTGATTCGCATCTGTTCAAAGGCTTGATGAATCATCGTGCGGGCATCACCGCTTGCTAAAATAAGTTCAAAGGATATTTCTTGAATTTTTTCACTATCCATAGCCTACCTCCATTTATTTCGCACTTTTCTCTAATGCAACACTTTCTTTGACTAGCTGTGCTAATTTCTCGATCCCGATCGGTATCGGAATATATGCTTGCGGGGGAATATTCACGATTGGTTTGCCGTATTTATCGGCGCTTTTCTTTAAATTGGCAAAATGCATTTTCGTTTGCGGGCTAACTAAATATAAATCATACTCATCCTTAGCGATTGTAGCGATCCCCTCTGAAGCAGAGATGGCATCGATCCTCACTGACCAGCCTTCTGTGGTTAAAAAGCTTGTTCCTTTTTTAGCGATCAACGATGAAGACATGCCTGCTGCACAAATTATCAATACTTTTTTCATTTCACTTCCTCCTTTTATGAAACGCTTCCATTTCGGTGCATCTATTCCTTTCTTCTACCCTCCTTCATGCTATAAAAAAATCCTTGAGAACGATTCACTATCTGCTGATTCTTACAGGTAGTAATCCTTCTTCACATAAATAGTATTACATATCGAGTACTTTGTAAATGCAATAAAACTCTATTAGTGATATAAAACATTAATTTCTTTCTGCTTCTATCGTGTCATAGTAGAATAATTTTGTGGAGGGGATTTCATGTTTAAAGATCGTTTAAGACAGTTGCGGAAAACGCGATCTGGTTTAACACAAGCAAAAATGGCAAAATATTTAGGAATCGCCAAAACAACCTATGCTTCGTATGAGCAAGGCAATCGGATGCCCGATATTGAGATCCAAAAAGAACTTGCTGATTACTTCAATGTCAGTCTCGATTATTTGCATGGACGTCCGAATGATTTGGAAGCCCTCTCTATGAAACAGATTCGTGTGGCTTCAAGAATCAATGAGGACTTTACTGAATATCAACTATCTGAAATCATTACCTTTATCGAATTCATAAAAAACCGCCCAGAGTAAACGGTACTATTCTGCCTTTTTTCTCTGGCTAACTTGTGGTGCTGCTTCATTACCTAAAAAAAACTGCTGTCAATGTCTCACAAGGAAACATTGACAGCAGCTGAAGAGCCTCGGCTCTTTTTTTATTGTCTTACAGCCTCATTAGCGGCAAAGCGTTTTGAAAAATGTTGTTCTAATCGCTTTTGCCCGGCTTCAATCAAAATACACAACAGCCAATAGATGATGGCAACTAGCACATACATGGACATGTAATCAAAGGTTCGTCCGCCAACGATCTTAGCTTTTTGAAAAATATCAGGAATCGTGATCATTGCTGCCAAGGAGGTTCCTTTCAACAAATCCATTGCCACATTACTCAATGCCGGTACAGAAATACGAAAGGCTTGCGGCAAAATAATCAGACGCATCGTTTTCGTAAAGGATAACCCTAACGCATAGGCAGCATCAAATTGCCCACGATCCACACCCGCAATTGATCCTCGGTAGATTTCTCCGATAAATGCGCTGCTGGTCAATGTAAAACAGATGATCGCAGCACTAAGCGCCGACAATTGATAAGGCAAGCCAAAATACAATAGGAACAACAAGACCAACGCTGGGACGCCTCTTAGAAAGGAGAGGTAGCCCCGCACGAACCCTCTAATGATGGGGTTTTCCAGCATCCCTAAGAAGGTGAGCATGATCCCTAATACGTTGCCTCCTAGAAACGAAACGACAGCAATGCCGACCGTATAGGACAAGCCCGACAGCAAATAGGGCAATGACTCCCACATCAACGGCAAATCAAGGGTTGGAATATACATTAGTCTGTTTCAACCGTTTGGATCGCTTGATCAGATTTTACTGAAATATCGGTTTGAAAATACGTTTCCGCAAGTTCTTTTAAACGGCCGTCTTCTTTCATTTCTGCTAAAACAGCATCCACTTTTTCCTGCAATGCTTGATGATCTTTCACAAATAAGAAGCCCGTTTCATTCGGATTAAAGTAGACATCTTCTAAAATTTTAACAGGGATATCTGGCAAAGCAGCAACCGCCATTTTTTGCAAATAGTAATCATTCAAGATCACATCCGTTCGACCATTCGCAACATCTGTCAAATACTGATCATTCGTTGCGTTGTCGTAAGTCACTAATTCTGCCCCATAGGATTCGGCTAAGCGCATGTAGCTGGTATTCGGTTCACCAGCAGCTTTTTTGCCATCCAAATCTTCTAAAGAAGCAATCCCAGAGTCATCACTTTTACGCACGATCATACTATCGAACGAGTATTTAATAGGCGTTGAGAGACTGAATTTTTCTGCCCGTTCATCTGTCAAACCAAAATCGTTGGCAGCAAAATCGGCTTCTCCACGTGTTAAAGAAGAAACTTGTCCATCGACATTGTACTCTTTAAATGTGATCTCTACGCCTAATCGTTTGGCGACTTCTTTTGCCACATCGACATCATAGCCCACTAATTCATTTTCATCGTTATAGTAAGACGATGGATACAAGGTTCCCGAAGTAGCAACAACCAATGTTTTGGCTTCTTCCACCTTGCTTAAACTGGTGTCTTCTTCCGTTGGTTTGCTGCAGGCACTTAACAAGACTCCCGCAAATAAACCGAAAAAGCCAACCATTGCAACGATTTTCCCTTTTCTAACTTGTTTCATAATATCCTCCTCTTAGTCTCCTTGTTTTGGCAACAGAAATCGTTGCTGTGTTTCAAATAAATAGCCGACTTGGAAAAGTAGATCTTCTCTGCCTTTAGACGCCATAAATTGGATCCCTAGCGGCAACCTTTCCTCACTAAGAGCAGTTGGCAAGCTGATGGCTGGCTGCCCCGTTAAATTGGCTAATTGAGTGTAAGGTGTCAGAGCATAGCTCTTGGCAAACATTTCTTCGATCAACTCACCCGCAGCATTTTTTCCAAGCGTCTCGATCTCATGCAGTCTTTGGCGTATGCTATCGCTTTGTAAGTCTTCCTCAATCAAAGGGGCTGGATAAGCCGTCGTCGGGGTCAAAAAGAGATCATAGGTCGAAAAGACTTCTTCCATTTTTTCTGCCAGCTGATCCCACCACTGCAAGGCAAGAACGTAATCGGCGGCAGGCAGTTTTTTTCCATATTGGTAAAGTGCCCAGGTCATCAATTCCATCTCTTCCCGTCTGACCGGTACTTGACGAGCAGCATCGATCTCAGCAAACATCGCAGCTGTTTCGCCGCCATTCATGGCGTAATAGGTGGTCATCATTTGCTGACCATCCACTGGATAGCCCACTTCAACGACTTCATGCCCCTGCTTTTCTAAAAATGCGGCTGCACTTCGGACTGCTTGGATGGCAGTTTCAGACACTTGGCCACCGGTCGGCGATGCGGTAGTAAAAGCAACCTTCAACCGCGGTTTTTGACTCGCTTGCCGATGATGCCATTCTACTTGCGGTGCCTGATAAGGGGCTGTCGGCTGTGACGTCCGCAACGCATAAAACAACTGTTCCGTATCACGCATGGAAAGCGTCAACGCAAAGTTGATGGAAGCGCCTTGCCAGCTACGCCATTCACTAGGACCCACTGGCATCGTACCACGGGTTGGCTTCAAACCAATCAATCCGCTAAAGGATGCTGGAATGCGGATCGATCCGCCGCCATCACTGGCGCCCGCAATCGGAAACATCCCCGAAGCCACTGCCGCTGCCGCACCACCACTGGAACCACCAGCTGAATAGGCAGGATTCCACGGATTACGTGTAGGCCCATACAATGTTGGATCAGTGATATTTTTGAATCCAAATTCTGGTGCATTGGTTTGCCCTAACGGCACAAAGCCCACCTCTTCTAAACGAGAAACAAAGTGAGCCGTGCGGCTGGCTCGTGCTTTAGCAAACAGTTTGGCTCCTGACGTTGCTGGCCACCCTGCTTTGGTTTGGCCGAGTATTTTTAACGGCATGGGTTGTCCCCCAAAAACCGTTTTTTGAAGATGCTGCTCGTAATGCTGGATCGCTGCTTGCGGATCAAATGTTACAAGCGCATTCAAAAGCGGATTTTGTTGATTGACTTTTTCTTCGATCATCGCCACCCGCTCTGCAAAACTGATTTTTCCTTGCCGCAATTGTTCCGCCCAATAGGTCGCATCTTGCATGCTTGCCCCTCCTTTTCCTCAAGCCCTCAAACAATTATCTAAACTGTAACACATGAAAAATTCTTCTTTATATAGACTACAATATACCAAACACTAGGAAATCTTTCAACAAAAATAGAACAGTTTTTAAACCTGTATCATATCGTTATCAAACGTTCCCATCTTTTTACTACCAGTTGTCGACCAACGCTTCTTCTTAGCTGTCCCCATCATTACCTAACAAAAACGGCACATCGCCAAACGATGTGCCGTTTTGATTTACTTATATTTTTCTTCCAGCTTGCTCATCCAAAGACCTAACCAAGCCCCCAAGACAAACAAAATAATTCCGATGACAGCCGTTACCCAAGTAAAGCCGCTATAGTTTGCCACCGGAGGAATCACGATCAATATCGTTGAGGCAATAACGATCCCTAAAATGAAGTGATAGACTTTTGAATGATAATGGGTCAATAGCCACTCCATCAATTTCGAAAACAGCAGCATCACTGCCAAACCGCCAATGGCGATCGGTAGAAAGACCCCCATGATGTCAAAGCTCTTAAAGCCTTTCAACATCGGATCATAAAGGCCCAGAACGAGCAAAAGGTTTGAAGGACTCAAGCCAGGAACCAAAACACCTAACGCGATCAGACCGCCGGCGATCACGAAACCTATGAAATTGGCAGGGATCGTTCCTAAGATATCGCCCATAAAATAGAGGAACAAGAAGCCGATGACCATACTGCCGAAGAACCAAAGCAGGTCGCCGGTTGTCCGTTTGCTTTTCAAGGTCGATTCTTTAGCAAGTGCTGGTAACGTCCCAATAATTGCCCCCGCAAAGCCCCACAAAACGATGATTTGATAGTTTTGCAGCAGCCACTCTAATGGCTTTGATAAAAGCCCGATCCCTACGATTCCCCCGATCCCTACTGGCAGGAAAAAGAGGAGATTCTCTCTAAAATTCTTCGTCAGATGTGCCATAAAGCGCAGCATCCGCTCATAAATGCCTAAGATGGCTGCCAATACGCCACCTGAAACACCAGGCAAGATAAAGCCCAAGGCAATCACCACGCCTTTAAGAAAACGTGACAAAATACTTTCGTTTCTCTGTTTTTCCATTTACAATTGCTCTCCTTAGCGATGGTTTTCACCAATCGTTCTTTTTTCATCAATCCCTTTAACTATACTTGATTGCCAAAAAAATGGAAAGTAATTTCTAATTCCTCATACAAAGGCAGATTTCAAAGTTCTTTTAGCATCAAGAAATCCGTCTGCTCATCATCCCCCATAAAAAAGGAGTGACTGCCAACTCTTTCAAAGCCCATCGTATGATAAAAAGCCAACGCATTGTCGTTAAATTCCCAAACACCTAACCAGATCGACTTTTTCTGTAGCTCTTTAGCGGTCTCTTGGGCAAACAGCAGCAGTGTTTTGCCATAGCCTCTGCGCTTATGTTCTTTTATGATATAGATTCGTTCAATTTCCAACCCCTCTGGGGCAATCGCTTCCGTTTGCGCCTCACCCCAGTTAAGTTTGATATATCCTACGGTTTGATCATTTTCTTGTAAAAAATAAAACGCCGATTGCGGATTTTCTAACTCTCGGGTCAGTTTCGGCAGATTGTAGGCTTCTTCTAGATAGATACGAGTATTTTCCTCCGTATTGAAAGGAGCAAATATATCGTAATAGGTGGATACGCTGATTTCTCCCAATTCTTCTAAATCTGCCAAAGTACATCGTTTGATAGCCATCAAAACGCCTCCTCATTTTTTCAAGCTATTCTATCACATCTCCATCATCCCTTGCAAAAGCAAAAAGGACGGACAGCTTTCCCCACTGTCCGTCCTTTCATAGACTTACTCTTTTACAACCAAGAGCCAGAAAACTGATGGATCACCATCGTACTCGGATCTTCCTCGACCTCACCAGTGATATAGCTTTTTGGTGAAAACGTCATTTGCGGGAAGATTTCTACACCCTTAACGGTTTGTCGTTGATTATTCAATTCTAATCCGTGGTTTTGCAACAGTTCCGTCACTCGGATCACATTGGTGACGACATCTTCCGTTTTTTCTGCCCGGACAAATTTTCGGTCATCGTAATCGTGGTACCATTCTTCCATAAAGGGATGATGCGGCACCGCTCCAATGATCCCCGTAGAAATCTTGGTTTCGATCTCAAAGCCCATAAATGCCTCCAGTGTCAAGAGCTCATCTAAAGGTTTGACCACCTCGATATCGGTATCCATATAAATACCGCCTTCTGTCACTAATGCATACAAACGAACCACATCTGACACAAAGGCCCATTCTTCTTGGTCATAGGCCTCTTTTAGATAAGGACCGAATTTTGAAAGGTCGATCGTTGATTCATCCCAACGTTTGATCTCATAATCCGGACAATATTTTTTCCAGGTATCCATGTATTTCTTTTCTTGTTCACCTAATGGATTGCCGCCAAACCAGCAATAATGAATAATTTTTGGAATCATCAATCTCTCTCCTTTAGTTTATTGGTCTCTTTTAAGTGTAGCTGATTTTGCAATTGTTTCAAAATCATATACACTTTTTTCAGCGAAAGCAGTTGCTCCTGCTCCTCGGCATGATCAGAAAAATCCATTAAAAAAAGCACCAGAATCAGCGATTCTAGCGCCTTTTTGAGGGATTACTTATAAATAGCGATTGTCCCGTAAAACGGCTTTTTTAATATCTGCCACCGTTTGCGTCCCCGCAAGCTGCATGACCATCTCCAATTCTTTTTTGAAGAAATCAAAGACTTGTTGAACACCGGTAGCACCACCTAGGGCCAACCCATAGATCACTGGGCGGCCGATCGCCACTAGATCTGCTCCGCAAGCAATCGCTTTAAAGACATGCTGTCCTCGCCGTACCCCGCTATCAAAGACGATCGGCGCCCGACCTGCCACTGCTTCAGCCACGATCTGTAAGGAATCAAAGGAAGCTGGACCACCATCCAATTGGCGTCCCCCGTGATTTGAGACCCAAATCCCTTGTGCACCTGCCCCTAAAGCTCGTTCCACATCTTCTTCTGATTGCACCCCTTTGACATAAACTGGTAAATCAGATTCTTTGGCGATAAAAGCGACATCCTGGGGACTTAATTTTTGTTTTGAGGAGCCGTAAACCGCATCCATCGTTTGTCCGATCCCTGATTGATAGGCCTGAACGATCGGCATTGCCAACGGAAAGGTGAAACCATTGCGGCGATCCGTTTCTCGATTGCCCCCAACAGTTGCATCTGCGGTCAAAACGATCGCTTTGGCGCCATTGCGTTTTGCCATCGCCAAGATGTCTTTGTTAATACCATCGTCTTTGCTCATATAAAACTGGAACCACTGCGGAGCTTCTTGACCACCAGCTGCTCGGATTTCTTCCAACGTACAAGAGGCATACGAACTCGCCGTATAGATCGTGCCAAAACGGGAAACCCCTTTGGCTGACGCTTGTTCTGCCGCAACATTTGCTAAGCCGTGGGCGGCAACAGGCGCCATAATGATTGGCGCTGACAACGTATCACCGCCAAAGGACAACGTTGTGTCCGGTAATTCAATGTCCTTTAAGACATGAGGAATGATCAATTTGTGATTGAAGGCGCGTTCATTTTCTTGATAGGTAAAAATATCCCCCGCACCACTGCTGATATAGCCATACCCACCTTTAGGAATCACTTCCTCTGCCGCGATCTCCAAATCGCACATATTGATAAAATCGATTGCTCCTTCTGCGGTACTTGCTTGATAGATTTTTTCCATGCCTTTCCCTACTCTCCAATAAGATAACGTTTACATTTTTATCCTACGCCTGATTGCAGGATCACGCAACTCATTCGCTCACTCCTACTCAACACGCTGCTTTTACTTTTCAACTTAAGACAGCCCTCCATTTGAGCTGGCTGAATTATTTTTATGTTCGTGAGAAATATTCTGCCAACAACAACGGCTGAATCGTTGGATATGTCCAGTTGGCAGGCGGCTCTGCCATTACATAGATTGCTTCGATCTCTGAGGTCAATTCATCCTGCAAGTCCGTGATCTGGGCTTCGAACACCAAGCCGTAATCGATCTCCCCGTCTTTTTCTATCCCATAGATAAATAACGGCTCTAGGGTAAAGTGCTTAGCGCCTGTTTCTTCTTTTAATTCACGGGCAGCACACTCTGTGATGCTTTCTCCTAGTTCTCGCTTGCCTCCAGGGATCTCCAAGGTGTCTCGTTCTTTGTGTTTGACATAGACGAACTTTTCTTGGTACTTGCTGATGATTACGGCAAAAACTAGCTGCTCTTCTGCGATCTTTTCAAGCTCGAATATCGTTACGTTACTCATTTTTCTCATTCCTTTCAAAAAAGCAGACATGCTTCTAAAATAAACAGTCGTTAAATCAAAAAAAGTGCTGATCCCTTATGGAAAGGGTCAGCACTTGCAACTTATTACTCTTCTTCTTCCGCCATGAATGTGTTGAAGACTTCTTCAATCATATCCCATTCTGCTTCTGTTTCGATCTGTTCTAATTCACCTTCAGAACCGTCTTCGTTTTCAATATAAGCGTACGCTTGTAATTCAACGTCTTCTTCTTCTGGTACGCCTGCTGGATAAAGCAAGACGTAGTTGCGGCCGAATTCTTCCGTACCGTCAACCGTTAATAGAATTTCGTATAAGGTTTCATTTCCTTGATCATCGATTAAAGTAATGTGTTCATGTCCTTCATGATCGTGATCGTGGTTATGATCGTGTGTATGTTCTGACATTTATTTTCCTCTTTTCTGTAAATTAAAACAGCTGTTTCCCAGCACCATCTAAATAATTCTGCAAAATCATGACTGCTGCTAATTTATCAATCACTTTTTTTCGTTTGGCACGCGATGTATTCGCCTGTTCTACCAGCATTCGTTCTGCTTGAACGGTCGTCAGACGTTCGTCTTGGTAAACGACCGGCAAACCGAATTGCTGTTCGATCGCTGCGCCGTAAGCCATAGAAGCTTCCGCTCTAGGTCCGATCGTATTATTCATATTTTTAGGTAGTCCTACCACAAAACGTGAGACTTCATATTCTTTCACCAATTCAGCAAGTCGATCATAACCGAAATTGCCTTCATCTTCATTGATGCGAATGATCTCGATCCCTTGTGCTGTCCAGCCCATTGGGTCACTGACCGCCACGCCGACTGTCCGCGAACCAACATCCAATCCCATGATTCTCATTATAGGTTGATCCCGTGATTGCCTAAATAATAACGGATCAGAACTTCCATGATCTCATCCCGTTCGTGACGACGAATCAAATTCCGGGCATCCCGATAACGAGGAATGTAAGCCGGGTCGCCAGAAAGGAGATAACCGACGATTTGATTGATCGGATTGTATCCTTTTTCCTCTAATGCTCGGTAGACGATAGCTAATGTTTCGCTGACTTCTTTTTTACGGCTATCATCAAAATCAAAGCGAACTGTTTCATCTGTAAAACCCATTTCACGACACCTCTCTTTTGTATAGATTTTAGCATATGTTCCTACTATATTGTACTAAACGTTTGATAAAACTACAAACATATGCTTAGATTTTCTCCATTATAACAAAGGTTTATGATGTTTTTATGAACTTTCTTAAAAAAAGCTAGAAAGCGCGATAGACATACTGGTTTTCTGGTGCTTCAATCGTCTTCTCTTGGTCTGCTACCACCATCGGCAAGTCCCGTTTGAAGGGTTGATAGTACTTCGATTGGATCGTCCCTTCCACGTGGAGCCACTGGTTATTTTCTGCCGTTGTTTGTTGTGGTAATTCCACTCGCAAGCCAAAAACGCCTGAATCAGCCACACAATGGATAATGCCAAAACGAAACAAAAAGATTTCATTGGCATCATCTTGATCTGCATGGTACACAAATCCATCATAGGTGATTTTCTTGCCAATAAATTCGCTCGGGTACGTATAGATCAACTCCATGACTTCCAAGTAATTTTCTTCCGTTACCGCAATTGTCTCATCTTTGGCGTAACGTGCCAACGCTGCATCCATCTGAGTGTCATAATCTTCTTTGTTAAAATAAAGACTTGTATCGGGTTTCAGATATTGGGTCGTCATTTCTGGATCCCCCACAGATTCTTCACTTAGGGGGAAATTAAACCCTTTTGCTTCAACGATCGTCGTATCCAAGCTAACGGTGGGGAAAAAGAGACCCACGATGATCGGTAAGGCTAATAGAAAATACGCAATCACTCGTTGGTGTTTTTTCTCCAATCCATGCTGATGCTCATCGTCATGATGATGCTCAGGCTCTTGTTTGACCCAAAAATACAGCTGGACCAAAGCCAATAATAAAGAAATGATCATGGATAAAATAGCGAGATAGCGATAATGAATGTTGATAAACTGATTGAGTTTGCCCGTCACTTGCAAGTACATCATCAATTCAAAATAGCCTGATAAGATCAAAAAACGAACCATTCTTTACACCACCCATGCATAAATTGAAACGACGATTGCGACTAATCCAACTAAAGAAGCGATAAAACGCCCTGAAAAGTACCGCTTCATCATCAACAGGTTTTTAATATCTACCATTGGACCAAAAATCAGGAAACCGACGACTGGTCCAGTGCCGAATAAACTCAACAACGAAGAGCCGATAAAGGCATCTGCTTCGGAACATAGGGATAACGTTAGTGCCAACAACAGCATGACGAAGACCGCTAACAGCTTCGTGGAGCCTAATGTCAGCATCAAACCAGTTGGCAGATAGGTCTGCATCGCTGAGGCGATCAACGCACCAATGATCAAATAACGCCCAGTATCGAAAAACTCATCCAAACTATGCTGCAGCAAATGACGAATCTGCCGAAGGAGCGGATGACTGCTCTTTTCCGTTTGATGGTGGGCGTGATCATGCCCCTGATGGTGTGGGTGAGCTGCCTGCTCATTCCCGCCACTTAATTGATTGGCAAGCCGTGTTTTTAAGATCTCTTGTTTGTTAAAATACGCCAGCCAGATCCCCACGACCATTGCGACCAATAAGCTGCCCAGTACACGCAAAAAGGCGAACTTCGCGGAATTTCCAAAGGCAATGAATGTAGAAAAAATCACGATAGGATTGATGATCGGTGCAGTCAGCATAAAGGCAAACGCCGTATACACTGGCACCTCTTTTTTTACGAACTGATTAACGATCGGTACGATCCCACATTCGCAGGAAGGAAAAAAGACCCCCAGACCACAACCAACTGTGATCGATGCCAATTTGTTTTTTGGTAAGAGTCTCGTGACTCTTTCTGGCGTCAAGAAGACTTGTAAGGCACCTGAGATCAAGCAGCCCAATAGGACAAACGGCAAGGCTTCAATGACGATAGATAAAAAAATAACACTCATTTGCAGGACAGAATTCGGTAATGCCTGAAACATAACTTTAACCTTCTTTATCAATAAATTCGAAACGCTGGAATTACTATACGTTTTTTCCTTTTTTTGTACAACGTTTTTTTTAAAGCAGCCTATTTTTTTAATCGTTGCTTTAGATTTCCCTTATCTTTGAATCCTTCTTACTCACCTAAGCGATCAGCTGCTAGCAGATATTTTGACTTTTCCTCAAGAACAGCGTACATTTTCCATGGAGGAATGACTTATGCAAAAAAATCAACCGATCCAAGAGCAGCTCGCCCAACAACCGTTGGCACTAATCTATCTCTCTCAACCGAATTGCAGTATTTGTGTTGCAGACAAACCACGCATCCAAAAACTGGCACAAACCCAGCAACTCCCCCTATTTACCATCAACACGCTGGCAGAGCCAGAAGCAGCCAGTCTATTTTCGGTCTTGACGGTGCCCGTCGTCCTCTTGTTCGCGAATGGGAAAGAAGTGCATCGTGAAGCCCGCATCATCGATTTCACACGTTTGACTCAACAAATCTTGCGGTATCAAGAAGCGCTCACAAGCGTTGAAGAGCAAGATTCCTATGAATCACTTTTTGACCAGTTAGACGAGTAAGTTCAGTGAATGAAAGCAACAAAACAGCTGTCAGATCGTTGTATATACTACGATCTGGCAGCTGTTTTGTTGGTTCCTATTTATGTGATGCGATTATTCGCTTAGTGATGGTTCTTCTACTGGTTCTTCATGGGACAAGACGTTGCCTGAATGCAAGAAATAAATCAATGTTTGCAATTCATTGGTTAAGTCAACGTTTTGAATCAGCACGCCTTTTGGTGCAGTGATCCGTGCAGGTGTAAAGTTCAAGATTCCTTTAATGCCAGCTTTCACAAGCTCGTTCACTAAATCTTGTGAATGTTGTGCGGGAACCGTCAAAATAGCCACATCGATCTGCTGGATCTTCACTTGTTCCTTCATGTCATCCATTGGATAGACCGGCACACCATCTACGATTCGACCAACTAGATCTTCGTTGACATCAAATGCGGCACTGATCCGAATGCTGTTGCTTTGGTGAAATTTGTATTTCAACAAGGCGCTCCCCAAGTTTCCGACACCGACTAAAGCTACATTCGTCATGTGGTCTTCGTTCAATGTCTTCGCAAAGAACTGCATCAAGCTTTCAACGTCATAGCCATAGCCGCGTTTTCCTAATTCACCAAAGTAGGAAAAGTCGCGGCGGATCGTCGCACTATCAACTTGAACAGCTTCACTTAGTTCGGTCGAAGAAACTTTTAATTTGCCTGCTTGGTGCAAAATACGCAAGTAACGATAATATAAAGGCAATCGCTTCGCTGTTGCCTTTGGAATTTGATGATCTTTCAAAGAATACTCCCCCATTGTGAAAAATTCACTTGTGATGAAGCTATCATAACAAATACATTGTTCAAAAATCAATTTGAATGCTCATAATTTGAAATATAAATTTTATAATGGTAAAATCAAACTTTTTCCCAATCGCCGTTTCCCCTAAAATATGATAGACTTGTAGTATTGCAACCTTGATACAGACAAGTTTCTTAAAGAAAGGAATGACATACACATGATTTTATTACAAGCCAACCAAATCGCCCGTCTTTTCGGAGCCGAGTTTTTATTTGAAAAAATCCAATTAGAGATTGCCAGCAATTCCCGAATCGCGCTTGTTGGACGCAACGGTGCTGGTAAATCAACGCTACTGAAAATTATTGCTGGACTCGAAAGTCCTGATAAAGGAACGATCGCTAAAAACAAGACCGCTACGATGGGCTACTTAGCTCAAGATACCGGACTTGCTAGTCAGGCCACCGTTTGGGAAGAAATGCTGGGGGCTTTTGCAACGGTTCGACAGATGGAGCAGCGCATGCGTACCTTAGAGATCGCCATCTCCAAAGCAGATCCTGCTGCTGACTCTGGCAATCTCCTGAAAGAATACGACCAGTTGCAGCATGAATTTGCAGAAAAAAATGGTTATGGCTATGAAAATGAAATTCGCTCCGTCTTGCACGGCTTTCAGTTTGATCCTTCTTTTTACACGCAAGCCATCAATACCCTTTCTGGTGGTCAAAAAACCCGCTTGGCATTAGCAAAAATGCTGCTGCAAAAACCTGATATCTTGATTCTGGATGAACCGACCAACCATTTAGATATCGAAACGTTATCTTGGTTAGAAAACTATCTGCAAGGATATGCCGGTGCATTGCTGATCGTTTCCCATGACCGTTACTTCTTAGACAAAGTCGTCAACGAAGTCTACGAACTGAGTCGCCAAAAAATGCGCCACTACAAAGGCAATTACAGCCGCTATTTGACCCTGAAAGCGGAGCAACTGCAAAGTGAATGGAAAGCCTTTGAGAAGCAGCAAGAAGAAATCAATAAACTGGAAGACTTTGTTGCCCGCAACCTTGTCCGTGCGTCTACCACCAAACGCGCGCAAAGTCGCCGTAAGCAATTAGAGAAAATGGATCGGCTGGATCGCCCGCAAGGAGATGAAAAATCCGCCCACTTCCTTTTTTCTATTGAAAAGCCTTCAGGAAATGTTGTGATGCAAGTAGAAAATGCCGCTATCGGTTATTCTGAAGAAGAAGTCTTATCGGCGCCCATCGACTTAGATGTTCGGCGCAAAGATGCGATCGCTTTAGTAGGACCGAATGGGATCGGCAAATCAACCTTACTGAAATCGCTGATTCATAAAATCCCCTTTATTCAAGGAAAGGTGCATTTTGGCGCCAATGTCTCAATCGGGTACTATGACCAAACTCAATCCGATCTGCATTCAACCAAAACGATCCTCCATGAGCTTTGGGATGACCACAGCACCACACCTGAAGTCGAGATTCGCAATATATTAGGCAGCTTCTTATTTTCTGGAGAAGATGTTGAAAAGCCGATCACGCTATTAAGCGGTGGCGAAAAAGCCCGTGTCGCTTTGGCAAAGTTAGCCATGGACCATGACAATTTCTTGATTTTGGATGAGCCAACCAACCATTTAGACATCGACAGCAAAGAAGTCTTAGAAAATGCGCTGATCGATTATGAAGGCACTTTGTTCTTCGTATCTCACGACCGCTACTTTATCAATCGAATCGCCACCAAGGTCGTGGAACTGTCTGAAAACGGCAGCAAGCTCTATCTCGGCGATTACGATTATTATTTAGAAAAGAAACAAGAAGAAGCTGAGATCGCAGCGATGTTGGAAGCAAAAACAACCGAAACCACCCTCTCAGCGGGCAAGCAAAACTTTGTCCAAAGCAAGGAACAGCAAAAAGCCGTTAGAACCTTACAGCGAAAAGTCACCCAAATCGAAGAAGAACTTGCCGCAATAGAAGAAACGATCCAACAACTGGAACAAGACATGACCGCACCAGATGCGTTGAATGATCATGTCAAATTGACCGCGTTGAATCAAGCATTAGAACAAGCCCGCACTGAACAAGAAGCCCTATTAGAAGCATGGGAAAACACTAGCTTAGAACTAGAGGCATTTGAAAGTTGATCGTGGAATCGGTCTGTAGGCCGATGACAAGCGCCCCCTCCTTTGTTTTACTTAAAAGTACAGGATGAATACGTACGATTCGTAAAACAAGGAGGGAAAAATGCAAAAACAGACAGATGTTTATCGAAAGCGTCGGCCAATGGTTGTTTTGGCAGGATTGGTGTTGATTTGGATAGGGTTCAATCGAATCTCTCATCACGTGTTGTACGGAGAGTTGTCCGAACACGTGCACACCGTCGTTGCCTATGATGAGAGTTATGACGACGAATATGTTTATTCTCAGGCTATCTTTAGTGATGACATCAATGCTTATTTATGGGAAATGGACATCACAACACCGATTTTCTTGCAGACGAACGAAGATTGGGCCGATAGATCCTATGGCAATGACGGCAGCCAAACCTTGGCAGAAAACGGATGTGCGATTGCTTCTCTTGCGATGGTTCAATCCTATCTTGAAGGCTATCCCATTTCGCCACTAGAAGTCCTCGATTGGGCAGGAGATCATTATTACGTTGACGGCCAAGGAACGGACTGGCGGATTTTTTCTGACTTTGCCGATGCAAACGGCTACAACTATTATGATCTTGGCACAGATCTAGCCAGCGTTGAAGCTTACTTGCAACAAAATCATCCGGTCATCGTTTCTGTGACTCCAGGGGAATTTACAGATGGCGGCCATATTATGGTCTTAGGTGGAATGATGGACGATCAAGTGTTTGTCTTAGATCCCAATGATGATCCAGAAAAATCCCATTACGCTATCTATTACACACTAGATGAAATCGCTAATCAAAGCTTACGCTTTTGGACCTTCAGCTGATTGATCGAAAAAAGTCCCCGTTCGGGGCTTTTTTCTTTGTCGTGGCGTAGGCAGCAACTGGATCTTACTTTTTTAATAAAAAAACCATTCTTTCTCCCCTTAGGAATCCGCTTTCTATTATAATGGAAGAAAGAAAGGTGTGAAGTCTATGAAAATCGGTATCCCCAAAGAAATCAAGAACAATGAAAATCGTGTGGCATTGCCGCCCTCGGGAGTCTATGAGTTAGTCCAAGACGGACACGAAGTCTTCGTTGAACAAGGCGCTGGTGCAGGATCAACCTTTTCTGATCAAGCGTATCAGGAAGTCGGTGCTACGATTGCTACCGCTGAAGAGGTTTGGGCCTCTGAATTGGTTATGAAAGTCAAAGAACCTTTACCAGAAGAATACCCCTTTTTGCATGAGGGACTGGTTTTATTCACCTATTTCCACGTAGCCGCCAATCAACAGCTTGCTCAAGCGTTGATCGACAGCAAAGTGATCGCTGTTGCTTATGAAAACGTCCAGCTGGCGAACGGTACCCTGCCTCTGCTATCGCCTATGAGTGAGATCGCTGGAAGAATGTCTGTTCAAATCGGCGCACAATTTCTCGAAAAAATATATGGCGGAAAAGGGATCCTGCTTTCAGGTGTTCCCGGTGTCCGTCAAGGTCGGGTAACGATCATTGGTGGTGGCGTTGCCGGTGAGAATGCCGCGAGAGTCGCCGTAGGTCTAGGCGCACAAGTGACGATTTTAGACGTTTCGATCCCACGCTTACAAGAGCTGGATCGACAATTTTCTGGTCAAGTTCAAACCTTGTATTCCAATCGCTTGAATATCGAACGAACGATCCAATCCGCAGACTTGGTGGTAGGAGCCGTCTTATTGCCAGGACAAAAAGCCCCGTGCTTAGTGACCCGCGACATGGTGAAACAGATGCCTGAAAAATCCGTGATCGTCGATATTGCCATTGACCAAGGCGGAATTTTTGAGACCGAAGACAAAGTCACCACCCACGACGAGCCAACCTATATCCGGGAAGAAGTTATTCACTATGCAGTGGCGAATATGCCAGGTGCTGTGCCGCAAACGGCAACCATCGCATTGAGCATTGCCACCTTACCGTATGCCCAGCAGCTAGCGAACGATCCTTTAGCAGCGTTGCGAGAGAATCAGGCACTTGCTAAAGGGGTCATCGCCTATGAGGGCGCATTTACTTCAAAAGAAGCCGCTCACGATCTGTCATTGCCTTTTACCGATCTATCGGAATTGATTTGAACCACTCTCCCACAATAAAACCAGCAGCCGCACAAGTAATTCGCGGCTGCTGGTTTGCTTTCTATGAGAATTTCCTTTTTTGGGTAGCATGGGCTTTTTAAGTATGCTATATTCATACTTAAAAAAATTCGACCTAGACAGGAGGAACACTGTGCTTACTCAACAACAAATCCAAGCATTTCCCAAAGTAGAACTTCACTGCCACCTCGACGGTTCCATTCGTCCAGAAACATTGATCGCCATCGCCAATCAGCAAGAACTACCGATTGAGCAAGACATAGAAGCTGTGAAAGCACAGATGCAAGCCCCCAAAGATTGTCATGACCTGAGGGATTATCTTCGCTGCTTTGATTTCGTTCGGCCGTATTTGCAAACACAAGAAGCGTTAGCAGCTGCCGCCTATGACGTGATGGAACAAGCCGCTCAAGATGGGGTCGCTTATATTGAGATCCGCTTTGCTCCCAGCTTATCGATGGACAAAGGACTCACTTGCAGCCAGACCATCCAAGCCGTGATCGAAGGCATCGCACGAGCAGAAGAACGCTACCCAATCAAAGGCAATGTTTTGATCATTGGGATGCGTCAAGAAGACCTACCAGCTATTACGGCGATTTTTGATGAAGCGATCGCTCTTACCGATGAAAAAGTCGTCGGCATTGATCTGGCAGGTCCAGAAGAAGACGGGTACGTCCCTGATTTAGCTGCCAGCTATCAAGTGTTCCTCAAGAACCAAAGTGTCCAACTGACCTTACATGCAGGCGAATGCGGCTGTGTGCAAAACATTTATCAAGCCATCGAAAGCGGTGCGCAGCGGATTGGCCACGGCATCGCCTTAAAAGGAGATCCTACTGCTCAAGCGTTTGTTCGAGAACAAAATCGCTGTATCGAAGGCTGCCCTACCAGCAATGTTCATACGCGTGCGATTCCCACATACTCGGTATACCCATTAAGAGAATGGCTAAAAGCCAAGGTCCCTTTTTGTTTGAACACCGATAACCGAACGGTCTCAAACACGACATTGACCAATGAATACCTGCAAATGGCTCATCATTGCGACATGACCGAATCAGAGATGCGCTTCTTAAACGAAACCGCCGCTCAGCATTCCTTTGCGGAAGCTGCCGACAAAGCGGTACTCTTGAAAAAAATTCAAGAATGGCAAATTATTCAATAGTAAAAAGCACTCGTTTAGAAGCGAGTGCTTTTTTACTTAAAGATAATTTAGATCTTCTACTTTTTTATTTGGATTCAAGTGTATGCTGCATCATTTCCAGCAGGAGATTCTGTTGGCATTCATTTCCTTAAATAGAGCGGTTCGAAAAGCCGATGCCCCGAAATCATGTGACTTGCAACTATTTTTGAATTCCGCTACATAATGATTGTTTTGCTTTTCGATACTTTCATAGGAAAATAGAGATGTGGGCTTTTTAATTGATCTTGTTCAAATACTGATTTAGTCTGCAGTCGTAAATGACGAGGTTTTAAGCTTCATTGATGATCCCTTCGGATTGGATCAGGTCTTTCACTGTCATAAGTGCTGCTGGTGCTTTAATCATCTGCATGCCTAAGATCGCCAAATTTTTAATGTATTCGAATATGTCTGCGGCTTTATCGAAAATAGATATTTACACCAATTGCCGCTGCCACTCATGAATAAGCGCCCGCTCATAGATAAAGCTTCTTGACAATCTACTAAGCCGAAGTATTTAGCAAAAACGGATCAACATGCGTTGAGAGTATTGGTCAGTTTTGCGATTTCTTCCATGCTATACTCACTAACTTTTTCTCGATTGCTTAATAAAAAGTCACCGATCGTTCGTCTCGCATCATTTTGTTTAAACGCTGCTTCTTCAATTTTTTGAAAAAGATACATCTGGTTCTCCCCTCTGATTGACGCCGGCAGTTTGTCTAGTATGCTCAACTCATCATTGTTTCTTTTTATTATAAGCGATGAGAAGGATGAAATGAAGATGGAAAAACGAGGATCAAGCTATCTTTCGCCTATCCTCGTTCAAAATACAGAAAGTATTTATTTCCCAAAAAAGCTAGGACACCAATCAAGCACAACAAACCCCCTGATAGGATCATCTGCATCCCTGCTGTTTCATTGCCGCTGACTAGTATCAGCAAGCGTGATGCATAAGGTGCTAACGTGACCCCTAAATTGTATGCAACGATCGAGACGATCGTGCCAAACTTAGCTTCCGCTTCACCACCAGTCGTCAGCAAGTGGGTGAAAAAAGGCATGATGCTGCGAAAGGCAAAGCCTAGTAGTAAAGAACAACCCAAGAGCAGCCCCACCGTCTGCAAGGGATAGGTCAAATAGATGCTGCTTCCTGCAAGCAATGCCGCAACGGGCAGCAACCAGCGATGTAGGCGGCTATATATCAAGCCAAAGGCATTGCCGGCGATAAATGCCCCCGTCGCAATGGCGGCGATCATGTTACTGCCATCGGTCGCATCACCAATTCCTTTTTCCAACAACAACGGGGTGATCTGCAGATTGTAGTTGATAAACAAGACAACGATCAGAAACAAGAGCACCCCCAAAACAAATGACTTTTGTTTCCGTTCTTTTGAAACCGTGACGTTCGCTATCAGAGCCGCATCGGTGGTCGCTTTTGTTTCATTGGGAATAAATACCTGAACAAAAAAGAGACTGATCAAGGCAAAGCCATAAACGAAGAAAGAGATCTCCCAACTGATCTTCACTAGCTGCCCTACCAGCAAAGTCATAAAGATACCGCCTAAACCACCGACGGCACTTTCTAATCCAAGGGCCTTGGCTTTCTTTTGCGGCTCATTTTGAAACAACAAACTAATCATTTGAATCGCCAAACGATTGAATAAACCGATCCCGAAGCCAAGAATCGCGCGCGAAAGAAACAAGACAGGAAAGCTCCCCTGATACCATGCCGGCAGTGTGCCAAAAATCGCCACAATGACCAAGCCGGTGACCATCGTGTATTTTTGCCGATCCTTTTTTCGATCATGCTAGTAGTAAAAATCCCCAGCAAAAGAAACAATGACGGAATCGTGGTCAGTAACCCGACGTAGACCGCATCTACTTCTGGAAAGCTTGCCGCAATCGCTGGAACATTGGCAGAAATCGCCGGTGCCGAATAGACGACCATTGCCACCGACAACAGTGCCAGCAACTTCATTGAAAAAAATTTCATAGTTACCCCTTTTCTTTTTACAAAATACTATTTTTGTTTCTCTGAGCTCAACCGGATAAGACACCAAAGCAATCTTTTCCTACCTCTTTATTATTTGCTGGATCGCCAGCATTTGACCAATGCTTCCTACGCTGAGGATTTATGCTTGAAAAGCATTGGTCTTCTGCATTTGCTGCAGATCGTCACCGATAGTCTGCGAAAAAACCTTGCAGTCTGTTTTTCTGCAAGGTTTCCTTCGATCATTCATTTTTTATCAATCCTATCAGCTACACAAGACACCCTAAGAGAACTTATTTCTGCAGCTGTTCTATGATATCTTTCGTAATTGCCTCAGCAGTGATACCAAGTTCGGATAAAACGTCCGCTGCTCGGTAATTATCATAAAATTTCTTTTCTAAGCCATAGTTTTTGACGGCAATCTCACGATCACCAAGATAGCTGGCAATCATTTGTCCATAGCCGCCCTCTCGTATGCCGTCTTCCAACGTGACAACGAGTTTATGTGATCGTGCCACAGCATCCAGCAATTCTTTGTCGACCCCTGAAATAAACTTAGGATTGATCACCGTTGGGGTAATTCCATGTTGCATTTTCAATTGTTCTGCGATCTCTTCCGCTAGCGCATAAAAGTTTCCGACACCGACGATGGCTACCTGCGTGCCAGCTTGAGTCACCTCATTTTTTTGATCGCTGTAGTCAGTAGAGGCTGCCACTGCCGTTTCGTTGACAGGTCCAACCGGTACTCGGATCGCAACTGGAGCGTTGGTTTGTTCCAGCGACCAATCCAACATTGCTAGATATTCTTCTTTAGAGGTTGGCGCAAGATAAACAAGGTTAGGAATATGTGCCAAAAATGGAATATCAAAAATTCCCAAATGGCTCTCGTCATTCATTCCATGAATCGATGCACCGTATACCAAAATCGTTCCAGGCAGATGATTTAGGGCCAAATCATGGGAAATTTGATCAAAACTACGTTGCATAAAGGTAGAAAAAACGGCCCAGACAGGTTTCGCTCCATTTTTTGCTAACCCAGCAACCATCGATACCGCATGTTCTTCTGCAATACCCACATCTACAAATTGTTTACCTGCTTTTTCTCGTTGTTCTGGAGAAAAAAGCAGCATCGGTGTACCAGCATTTACTGCCACGACTGTAGGATCTGTCGCCATTTTTTCTAATAAATAATCCGTCGTTAAGCTGTTGTAGGTTACTTGATTGCCCCCAACAGAAATATATTCGCCTGTTTCTAAACGAAAGGGACCGCCTGCATGAAACTTTTCACGATTTTCTTCCGCAAACTTGAAGCCTTTGCCTTTGATCGTATGAATGTGTAATAAAACAGGATGATCAATGTCTTTCACTTTTTCAAATAAAGCGATCAAGGCAGCGAGGTCATTTCCTTCATCTAAATAGTGGTACTCAAAACCAATCGCTTTGAACAGATTGTCTGCTGCTTGCCCCTTGGTTTCCCGCAATGCCCGCAAATTCTGGTACATCCCTCCATGGTTTTCCGCGATCGATTAGTCATTGTCGTTGAGGATCACAATGGTATTGGTGCCTAATTCCACAATATTGTTCAAGCCTTCAAACGCTAAGCCACCTGATAGAGAACCATCGCCAATGACGGCAACGACGTTATACGTTTCATTTTTTAGGTCACGGGCTTTCGCCACACCATTTGCCAACGAAACTGAGGTGGAGGTATGACCGACCGTAAAGAGATCGTGCTCGCTTTCTTTCGGATTCGTGTAACCAGAAACCGCATCATACTGAGCAGCATCAAGAAAGGCATGGGCGCGTCCCGTCAACATTTTATGGATATAGGTCTGATGAGACACATCAAAAATCAGCTTATCTGTGGGGGAATCAAAGACTTTATGCAACGCGATCGTCATCTCAACCATCCCCAGATTGGGGCCATTATGCCCCCCATGGTGACTGATTTTTTCCAATAAAGCAGTTCGTGCTTCTACTACTAGTTCTTGAAGTTGCCCACTGGTCAATTCTTTTAACTCTTTGGGGCTTTTGATTTTTTCTAATAACATGTACGTACCTCCTGTAGAAATGTTCGAATGGTTCGTGTGTTTACTCACAAGGAAAAAGACACGAAGTCGAAATGAGTAGATCGTTCTCTGGAATGAAAAAAGCGCCAATCGGAGATGGACGCTCTTTTTTAAATTCCTGTCAAACCAAGAAATAGCAAGTTATCCTGAAGGGAAATTGTGATTTTTCTTAGTTTCAACAATTGCTGCTCATTTCTTCTATCTAAAAAGATACCACCTAGAGTTGACTTTAGGTCAAGTGATTTTTGAAACATTTTGAACAAAACGAGGTTGATTTTTTCTAATTTTTTGAAACAATTGCAGGTTTATTCTCTATAAATTTTCTTTTCTAATACATATTCCAAGAGGTTCCTTTGATATGTCATAGTAAATTACAAAAACTGCCATTAAACAGGATACATTCCCTGCTTAATGGCAGTTTGTTTATTTCCGATACATCTTCAATTCCAAGAACAAATCATTATAGATGCCCAGATACTCAGCACCTAAGTTTTCATAGACTTCGAGGTGTTCCATTAATTCATCGGATGGATAGAATTGTTCGTCTTCGGTGATCTCGTCAGGCAGTAATGCCATGGCTGCTTGGTTAGGTGTGGAATAGCCGATGTATTCTGCGTTTTGTGCAGCGTTCTCGGGTTCTAGCATAAAGTTCAAGAAGGCGTAAGCACCGGCTTCGTTTTGTGAGGTCTTAGGAATGACCATATTATCAAACCACAGGTTGGAGCCTTCCGAAGGGATCACGTAATGAATGTGCTCGTTTTCGTACATCATGTCGGCTGCTTCCCCAGAAAATGTGACCGCAACCGATGCTTCTTCATTTGCCATGTACATCTTGATTTCATCTGCGACGATGGCTTTGATGTTTGGGGTCATGGTCCGTAGCTTATTGAATGCCTCTTGCAGCTGATCATCGTCTTTGCTGTTAAGAGAATAGCCTAAGCTGTCCAAACCTAATCCCATCACTTCACGCGCGCCATCGATCAGCATGATGCTATTTGCTAATTCGGGTTTCCAAAGATCGTCCCATTGGGTGATCTCACCTTCATCAAAGAATTTATCGTTATAGACGATCCCCAGTGTTCCCCAGAAATAAGGGATGGAATATTGATTGCCAGGATCAAAACTCAGGTCCAAAAAGCGAGGGTCGATATTGTCTAACCCTTTGATTTTACTGTGATCCAATGGTTTTAAAAGATTTTGTTCCATCATTTTCTCAATCATGTATTCACTCGGTATGGCGATGTCATAGGACGTACCGCCTTGTTGGATCTTCGTGAACATCGCTTCATTTGAGTCAAAGGTTTCATAATTGACCTTGTAGCCAGTCTCTTCTTCAAACTTACTGATCAAATCTGGGTCGATGTAGTCGCCCCAGTTGTAGATGTTGACGACCTCAGCGCCTACCATACCAGAGGAGCGTTCCAATTCACGGACACCAAAGAGCAAGATCAGGACGATCGCAACAATACCGATAATCAGAGATTGTAGTCGTTTCATCGCAGATTTGCCACCTCCACACGGCGGTTTTTACGCAATTTCTTCGCGCCGTTTTCTTTACTAATAAAGTAATAGCCTACCACCAGGATCATGGAGAATAAGAAGACAAGTGTACTTAATGCATTGATTTCTAAACTGATTCCTTGACGTGCTCTAGAATAGATCTCTACCGATAAGGTACTAAAGCCATTGCCTGTCACAAAGAATGTCACGGCAAAATCATCGAGTGAATAAGTAAAGGCCATGAAATAGCCGGCGATGATGCCCGGTGTCAAGAAAGGCAAAATGATATTTTTAATGACTTGAAAATTATTCGCGCCTAAATCACGGGCAGCATCGATCATTGAATCGTTCATCTCTTGCAGTTTCGGCAAGACCATCAACACCACGATCGGGATACTAAAGGCGATATGCGAAAGCAATACGCTGAAAAAGCCTAAGCTAAACCCACGGAACAAGTTGCCGATCATCGTAAAGAAAATCAAGAAGCTAGCACCAATGATGACATCTGGTGAAACCAACAAAATATTATTCAAACTCAACAATGCCGTTCTCGTTCGGCGTTTGCGGGTATAGTAGATGCCCATCGCACCAAATGTGCCGATGATCGTTGCCAGTAATGCTGATAAAAATGCCAGCATAAAGGTGTTCAACACGATGATCATCAAACGGGTATCTTGAAAGACGGATTGGTAATGTTCAAAAGTGAAACCCGTAAAAGCATTCATGGTGCCTCCTTCATTGAAGGAATAGAAAATCAAATAAAAGATCGGCACGTACAAAAGAATAAAGACGACGATCAGATAAAGATTCGACCAGCGAAATTTTTTCATTTACGTTGCCCTCCTTTTTTCTTTTCTCCCGTAAACAACATCACGAGGAACATGGCGATGATCAAAATGACGCCGATGGTCGAACCCATGCCCCAGTTTTGGGTAACGAGAAAGTGCTGCTCGATCGCTGTACCAAGCGTGATCACTCGATTGCCCCCAATCAAACGGGTCAACATGAAGAGGGAGAGCGACGGAATGAAGACGGCTTGGACGCCGCTTTTCACACCGTTTAACGACAGAGGGAAAATCACTCGTCGAAACGTATCGTAGCTGTTTGCCCCTAAATCGCGACTGGCACTGATCAAAGAGGGATTCATTTCTTCTAAGGCATTAAAAATCGGCATGATCATAAAGGGCAGTTCGATATAGACTGCAACCGTCAAAAAGCTGAAGTCGGTAAACAAAATCTGCTTTGGTCCAACACCCATGATTTCTAGGAAGTTGTTGACACTGCCATGAATGCCGAAAATCCCAATAAACGCATAAGCTTTTAACAATAAGTTGACCCACGTTGGTAAGATGATCAACAGCAGCCACAAATCTTTGTGACGCAGCTTAGTTAAGAAATAGGCTGTCGGGTAGCTGATCACTAAGGTAATCACGGTGATCAAAAAGGCATACCAAACCGAGTTTAAGGTCATGATCAAATATTTGCCAGAACCTAAGTAGCTTTGATAATTGACCAGCGAAAAGTTGCCGTTCATATCAAAAAAGGATTGGTAGATGATCAATAAGACTGGTGCAATAACAAATAGCAATAACCAAAAGACATAGGGTATCACATAAAAACGACGCATTTTCGTCATTAGCTTTCCCTCCTAATCTTCGTAGCTCTCTAAACGAGCATCAAAATCTTCTTCGGACTCATTGAAACGCATGACGTGGATGTCTTCTGGTTCAAAGGAAAGCCCGATCTTGCTTCCTTCAGTGGCTTTTCTTGTAGAGTGAACCATCCATTCGTTGCCTTGTTCATCGTAACAAATGATTTCGTAATGCACGCCTCGGAACAATTGCGTGTCTACTTCAACGACCAGCTTGCCTTTTTCCGCCGTCGTCAAATTCAAATCTTCTGGACGGATCACGATCTCAACAGCTTCATTCGGCCGCATCCCGCCATCGACACATTCAAATTGCTTGCCGACAAACTCCACTAAGTTGTCTTCGATCATCGTACCTGTGACGATGTTGCTTTCACCGACAAAATCCGCCACGAAATGATTGATTGGTTCATCGTAAATATCCACTGGTGTGCCACTTTGGACGATCTTCCCTTTGTTCATAACGAAAATCTCATCACTCATCGCCAACGCTTCTTCTTGGTCATGGGTGACAAAAATAAAGGTGATGCCTAGTCGCTGCTGCAATTCCCGCAGCTCGTATTGCATGTCGGTTCGCAATTTCAAATCCAATGCGGACAAGGGTTCATCAAGAAGCAATACTTTGGGCTCATTGACGATCGCTCGTGCGATTGCGACCCGTTGGCGTTGACCTCCTGACATTTCGCTGATTTCACGATTCTCATAACCAGGAAGCTGCACTAGCCGCAACGCTTCTAAGACTTTTTTATTCACTTCATCTTTTGGTAATTTTTTGATTCGCAGACCAAATGCCACATTTTCAAAAACGTTCATATGCGGGAATAAGGCGTAATCTTGAAAGACTGTATTCACTTGCCGTTGATTGGCAGGAACGTCATTGATTCTTTGTCCATCAAAATAAACGTCGCCTTCTGTTGCGTCCGAAAAACCCGCAATGATGCGTAAGATGGTTGTTTTTCCACAACCTGAAGGACCTAACAATGTATAAAAGCGACCTTCTTCAATATCAAAACTCACTTTTTTCAAAACTGTTTCATCATCATCAAATCGCTTCACCACATTGTTGAATGAAATTATTGTTTTTCCCACACTCTTTCCTCCTGTACTATAAATAAGAATCTGTCACGACTACAAGCACACGGCTTTTTTTGCCCGCAATATTTTTTAATTGATGCGGCTCAGTCGCCTGATAATAAATCGATTGGCCTTTACGAGCCTTGTACTGCGTTTCTCCTAGTGTCAAGGCCACACTGCCCTCTAAGACATAGATAAATGTTTCTGCTAACGATGGTTCAAAGGTCTTGTATTCGCCCGCTTTATCAAAAGTCAGCAAGACTGGCTCCATTTCATTTTCATTGGAATCGGGAATCAGCCACTTCAATTCATAGCCATTTTCTTCATCATAATAAAGCGTGCTATCTTCTTCGCGATAAACCACTTGATGCTGCGCATTTTCTTCTCGGAAAAATTCCTCTGGTGTCACGCCTAAAACTTCTAAGATCGTAAAAAAAGTTTCCATAGAAGGCGAACTCAAATCACGCTCCAACTGTGAGATATAGCCTTTCGTCAAATCGGTCCGCTCGCCTAATTCTTCTTGGGTCAAATTCTTTTGAACGCGCAAATTGCGCAGCTTCTCGCCAATCTCCATGTTCATTCCCCCTTTGATTGACACAACTTCAAATAAAAAAGTTTGCTATAAGTAAACTTCATGTTTAATTTCACTTTTTCTAGTATACAAATAATTGCAAAAAACACAAGCCTTTTTTCTTCATTTTTTTGAAATCTTTTCTCTCTGATCAAAAAAAGGAGTGACGCTAAACGCTTGTATTATAAAGGAAAGGAGTGGCGGTCCCGTCATTTTCGCTTTTCAAAGGTTTAAAAGAACAACTTCTATTTTAACGAAGAAAAGGTAGATTTAATAATGATCTGTTTTTGCTGATTTTTTGATAAGAAGACCTACCTTTTCTTGCTTCGCTGGTTAAAAAAATAAAACTTATGGTATTATGAGTACAAACCATCAAAGGAGTGTCTGAAATGACGAATTTCTCTACCTTTCGTGTCATGAATGAACCAAATTTTACTGCTTCACTCACAACTGCAACCCTTGACGAGCTGCCAGCAGGCGATGTGCTTGTCCGTGTTGATTACTCAGATGTCAATTACAAAGATGCCTTGGCAGCAAAAGAAAATGGCGGCGTGATCCGCACGTATCCGATGACGCCGGGAATCGATTTAGCAGGGGAAGTCGTGGACAGTCAGTCTGCTGATTTTGCCCCAGGCGACCAAGTTTTAGTGACAGGTTATGGCTTAGGGGTTTCTCACCCAGGCGGTTACAGTCAATTTCAACGGGTCCCAGCCGAGTGGCTCGTGAAACGTTCTGCTGGTTTTTCAGCAAAAGACAGTATGACCTATGGCACTGCTGGGTTCACAGCAGCTTTAGCGGTGCAAGAATTAGAACAGCTGCACTTAGCAAAAGACGCTACTATTTTGGTGACAGGTGCTAGCGGTGGCGTCGGCAGTGTCAGCATTGCTTTATTGAAAAAACTGGGCTATACAAATATAGTGGCGCTATCTCGGAAAACCGATGCGCAATGGTTGTTGGACCTAGGCGCAGCGAAAATCGTCAGTCCTGATGACGTGGTACCAGAAAAGGTCAAACCATTAGCAAAACAAACGTTTGCAGCGGTCATCGATACAGTTGGCGGTCCATTGCTTGCGGCAGTGCTTCCGCAAATCGCTTATGGGGGCGGTGCCTTCTTATGCGGCAATGCTGGTGGGATCAAAATCGAAACGACTGTCTTACCCTTTATTTTGCGTGGGATTCGCGTAATTGGGATCGATTCGGTCAATGTTTCCCATGAGATCCGCACGGCATTATGGGAGAAATTAGCGGGTGAGTGGAATGTGATCGATCAGCTTTACACGAAAGCCATCACTTTGGAATACTTGCCAGAAACATTGGCAGCTTTATTAGCAGGCACGCACCAAGGACGGACGATCGTTGAGGTGTCACAAGCACAATGAGAATTTTGATTACGGCTGGCGGTACTTCCGAAAAAATCGATGATGTTCGTGCAATTACGAATCATTCCACGGGCTCACTTGGTCAGGCCATTGCCAAGGAATGGCTGCAATACCCTGAGGTGACCATCGATTACGTTACGACGAAAACTGCCAAACAACCGCCGACCGATCCACGAGTTACCTGTTATTTCATTGAAGGGACCACGGACTTGTTGGCGCAGTTGACCGATTTATTGACGACCCATTCGTATGCTGCTGTGATCCACAGTATGGCAGTCAGTGATTTCACCCCTGCTGCTCATTTTTCAGAAGCAGCGTTTTATGAAGCAATCAACGATGCCCTACCAGCTTATGACAATCAGGTCACTCCGGCATTGATGGCACACGTGCTCACACAATCTGAAACAACGGCAGGCAAAGTTTCTTCCAATACTGATCATTTGTTTTTAGTGTTGAAGAAAACCCCGAAAGTGATCCAAACCATCAAAGCATTACAGCCGACAACCTTATTAGTCGGATTCAAATTATTAGTAGACGTAGCGGAAGCCGAGTTGTTTGCGGTCGCACGAAAAAGTCTGCTGGCTAGCCAAGCGGATTATGTGTTGGCCAACGACTTGACGCAAATTTCTGGAAACCAGCATGTCGGACACCTTTTGACACAAGAAGGACAAATCGGGACTGGCCGCACAAAAGCTGAGATCGCAACCTTGATCGTTGACACATTACGCAATGACCTGCGTGCTTAGCTAGATGTTTTTTTAGAAAAGGAGAAAGAAACATGAAACAAAAACACGTTCTGCTTGGCGTCAGCGGCAGTATCTCTGCATACAAAGCAGCCGACCTAACCAATGAATTAACCAAAAAGGGCTATGCAGTGGATGTCTTAATGACTCAAAATAGCACACAATTTATTACGCCTTTGACTCTACAGTCATTATCCAAACGCCCGATCCATGTGGATGTTATGCAAGAACGTCAACCAGATCGCATCAATCATATTGAACTAGCCAAACAAGCCGATCTTTTCTTGCTCGCCCCAGCCAGTGCCAACAGTATTGGCAAGCTGGCGCATGGGATAGCCGATGATTTGATCTCAACAGTTGCCTTAGCGTTGCCGTTATCCGTGCCCCGCTTGATTGCGCCAGCCATGAATACCGTCATGTACGAAAACCCGATTGTTCAAAGAAATTTAGGGATTTTGAAAGAAGTCGGCTTCCAAGAGATTGAACCCCGTGAAGCGTTACTGGCTTGCGGTGATTTCGGCAGAGGCGCATTAGCAGCAACAGAAACGATTCTTGAAAAAGCATTGACTGCTTTGGAAGTACGGAGTGTCTAACAATGAAAAAAATATCAACTTTTGAACTTGTCTTAACAGCTTTCTTTTTAGGAATCTTGATTCTTTTAGCATCGGTTCCCTTTCTTGGGTTTATTCCCTTAGGACCAATCAATGCGACAACGATGCATATTCCTGTGATCATCGCTTCTATTGTATTGGGCCCTCGGATCGGCGGCTTTTTAGGCGGCGCCTTTGGGATCATCAGTATGGTGCGTTCGACCTGGATCATCACCCCGCTTTCTTTTGTCTTCTCCCCTTTCGTACCGATTTATGGGAGTGATCAAGGAAGCTGGAAAGCGATCCTCGTAGCGTTGATTCCTCGTATTTTGATTGGTGTCGTTCCTTACTTTGTGTACAAAGGCTGTCAAAAAATCTGGAAAAACAAACAGCAAAGTCTTTCGCTACTGATTGCTGGTGTTGCGGGAGGCTTGACGAATACGATCCTGGTTATGAACTTGATCTACTTCTTGTTCCAGCAAGAATATGCGGAGGTTGTAGGAAAAGCCGGCAATGCTGTCTATGCAGCGATTTTAGGTGTAATCTTCGCCCAAGGTGTACCTGAAGCCATTGTAGCGGGAATCGCCACGATGGCAGTTGGAACCGTCCTTTTACGCTTAGTCATGAATCGCAAAAAAAATCGTATCTAAAAAAATAGCGACCGCCCAAAGTTAGCTTTTTGGCTAACTTAGGCGGTCGCTTCCCTTTTGAGTGTCTCATAAACTTTGTGTCACTTGGAGTGCTTCGACAAGCTCTTGATACTGCTCTTGGGTCAAATACTCTTCATAAAATGTCAGATAATCGTCGATATCTGCTTGGGTCAAATAAGGTAGCTCTTGCTTGATTTGCAGCAGCAGTTCTTCAAACTCCTCATCCGTCAGCATATAAGAAGACCAATCATCGGTTTCATCATAGCTATCCCAGTACTCATCATCATAATCATTTTCATACCCATCGTCATAGCTGTCATCCCAACCATAATCATAGGGAGAAAACAATTCTTCTGGGTCAATCAATTCTTCCGCTGTAGGGATTGCAACAGCAGTATCACTTTTCTTCCCTGTAAAAGTCACCGTGGCTCCGATAGTGGTTTGCAGCTCATCCGCTTGCACGAAGTGAAAAGCCATTTTCTGCTGATTTGTTTTCGTATTGACGGTCATGGTTAAGTCAAACTGCTCGACTTCTTCCAACATCGTTTCTAATTCGGCGACTTGCTTTTGATCGGCGCCGTGTTCTTGGGCATAATCTGCATAATCTGCCAATTCTTCTTTGGTAAACGTGTGGCTGATCGTATCTCCATCTCTTTTGAAAGCATCCGGTTCAAAGGTTTTCAAATAGTCTGCAAATGTCTCATTATGAAAAAGACTGTTCATGGTAAAGAGGTTTTCAGGCTCTTTTTCTGCTTCGGTTGTCCCCTCGCCGTCCTCTGCAAAAGTTCCTTCGCCAAAGTAAGAATCTAAGGTTTCTTGATCGATGCGCAGGTATTTGCCTTCATATTCCGCAGCGTCTGGTTTTGTCCCATAACTGTCACTACCAAATGCGCTGATATACCCTTGCAGTGTTTCATAGATTTCAGCTGACACATACGCTTCTTGTTTTTCTGGATCGACGATCAGCTTGATCGGCAGCTCCTGCCCCCCAAAAGCGACTGCCAGATTGAGTAAAATCGCTTTGGTTTCTTTGTCCTGGACGAAGTCCCCTTTAAATGACGAGCCGACTAACTGTGACATCAACATAGAGGCATACCTATCGGCTTCTTGACCGTATTCGCTGCTGCTGCCCATCTCAAAGGTATCGATCGTCGCTTGGAATTCACCAGCATTCGCTGCTTGCTGATTCGTCAACTGTTCGGCAAACTGTTCTTGCGGTAATTTCGTACAACCACCGAAAAGAAAGGCGAACCCAACAAACAAAATGACGCGTCCCCACTTTTTCATCCTGCTCACTCCTTTTCGTTTATTGTACCGAAGACTGAGAAAGCTTACAAACCTAAGCTCTTTTTTATCAGCTCTCATAAAAAAAGACTGCCCCTCGGGACAATCTTTTCGCTAATCTATTCTTCGCCGATGATTCGGACTTCTGTTTCTAAGGTGACATCAAAGGTTTCTTTGATGACTTGTTGGATATGAGCGATCAGTTCAACGTAATCCGTTGCAGTGGCTTGATCGACATTCACGATAAAGCCCGCATGTTTTTCCGAAATTTGGGCTCCGCCCCATTTCAATCCTTGTAAGCCTGCATCTTGGATCAGCTTTCCGGTAAAATGACCGACTGGACGTTTAAAGACACTCCCACAAGAGGGGTATTCTAGCGGTTGCTTCAATTGCCGCAATTCTGTCAGTTCATCCATCCGCTTTTTGATTTGCTCTTGATCGCCTTTTGCTAAATCAAAGCGACTGCTCAAAATGATCATCTTTTGCTCTTGCAATTTGCTATGACGATAAGCAAATTCCATTTCTTCCTTGGTATAAGTCACGATTTGACCATTAGCCAGCAAAACGTCGCAGGACGCAAAGACATCTTGGATCTCGCCATCATAGGCGCCAGCATTCATAAAGACAGCACCGCCGACACTGCCAGGAATCCCGCAGGCAAATTCAAAACCAGTCAACGATTCATGCAAAGCGACATAGGTGGTATCGATCAACTTTGCTCCAGCATCGACGATCAATGAAGTGCCGTTCACCACGATTTGGTTCATTTCTGATAGCATGATCACCACGCCGCGAATACCACCATCACGGACGATCAAGTTGCTGGCATTTCCTAAGACGATCCAAGGAATCGCTTGTTCTCGGCAATAATCAAGCAGCTGTTTGGCTTCATCTGCTGTTTTGGGAAAAGCCAAAATGTCTGCCGGTCCACCAGTTTTTGTATACGTATAGTTCAATAAGGGTTCATCTTTTAATAAGGCAATTTCAGGGAATTGCGCAATCATCAAGTCTTTATTCACGAGAAGGTTTCCTTTCACAATAAACATCTCACTTATTTTAGCATGTTCAAGGAAAAGTTGCTACCTCTGGTGAATCAAAGAAAAGCTTAATGGTCGAATGACCTATAAGCGCCTCTTTTCGAATGACCTGATTAATAAAGAGTAAGCTTCAAAAAAAGTGTTTTGTTATTTCAGATAATCGTTCTTTCATCTCCGTAGTGACTTTATCGACTACTTCTAAGTTGCTGCGATGCAAGAAGTCCACACTGCAAATATGCTGACAAAGAATCGTCCCTTGAACTTTACTTTATTGTGTTTCGGTAACTGTTTGAAACGCATTCGATCGAGCAAATTTTTCTTCTACATATTTTTTTGAGCTACTGAGTGGCATCACTAAGATGGTATTGAAACTCTTGTTATAATAATCATTACTAACCACTACACACGGTCTTTTTTTGCCATTTCATTTCCTTTGGTGGGATTTAAGTCAATAAAAGAATATCTCCTTGCCTTACCATTCAATGTTCTCCTCACCTAAATCTTTTTCAAAAAACATCTCACCTGTGTCAAATTTTCCCATTTCTTCTATGATCGCTAATTCTTGTTTCCAAAAAGCTTCAAAAGAAGGTGCTGCTTTTTCGCCTCTTACCTTGATCTCACCTTCTGGGGTAAATTCAAAAATTACCCAGTGATTCTCTTTTAAGCCTAGTATTTGCCGCACACTTTTTGGAATAGTTATTTGATTTTTCGAAGTCATTTTCGCTGAAACTTGCGCTTTGATCGTCATGAAACTGCCCCCTTTTCAAAATGACTGTATCATAAAATGGAAGTAAGCGTAAAGAGCTATCGTTCCTTTTCCGTACTACAAACGAATTTTCTCTAGCATCCAAATTTAATCCTCATTCTTCCTCCTTGTTTTCCTCATTCCGCTCACTTGCTTTGCGCTTCTGGCTTTTTTAGGTAAAATGGGAGGCGTAGTGGAAAAGAAGGAGGAGTCTCAATGAAATTTATTTCTTGGAATGTCAATGGTTTACGGGCCATCGTTAAAAAAAATTTTTCTGAAGTGTTTGAAGCCCTCGATGCTGATTTCTTTTGTTTGCAAGAAACAAAGCTGCAAGAAGGTCAGATCGAATTGGATCTACCAGGCTATCATCAATACTGGAATTATGCGGAGAAGAAAGGTTATTCTGGCACAGCGATTTTCGCAAAAGAACCTGCACTATCGGTCCGTTATGGATTAGGAATCGAAGAACATGATACGGAAGGTCGCGTCATCACGCTGGAGTATCCTGAATTTTTCTTGATTACTTGCTACACACCGAATTCCCAAAATGAATTGCGCCGCTTGGATTATCGCATGACTTGGGAAGATGCCTTTTTGGCTTACTTGACTGAATTGAAACAACAAAAGCCAGTGATTCTCTGTGGTGATTTGAATGTTGCCCATAAAAATATCGACATCAAAAACTGGAAAACCAATCAAAAAAGTGCTGGGTTTACACCTGAAGAACGGGAAAAGTTTTCGACTCTTTTGGCTGCTGGCTTTACCGATACGTTCCGCTATTTCTATCCAGATGCAGAAGGTATTTATTCTTGGTGGAGCTACCGTTTCAACGCTCGCAAAAACAATGCTGGCTGGCGCATCGATTACTTTGTCGTTTCGGATGACTTAAATGAGAGCTTGCTAGACGCCAAGATCCATACAGATATCATTGGCAGTGACCATTGTCCGGTGGAACTGGATCTCAACTATCCGTAAGAAAACTTCAGTTTTTCTTAACGTTTGTTCGCTTTTCATTCTTTGATTTTGTGCTAGAATGGCAATGAGGTGAGTCTGATGAATTTTATCGCAATGGACTTTGAAACAGCAAATTATCAAAAGCATAGTGCCTGTTCCCTTGCACTAGTCATGGTACAAGATAGCAAAATCGTGGGCGAATATTACACATTGATCCAACCGGAAACGGAATTTTTTTGGAAAAACATTCAAATTCATGGCATCCGTCCAGAAGATGTACAAGAAGCGCCTAAGTTTCCTGACGTATGGAAACAAATCCAACAATATTATCAACTGAACAGTTTGATCGTTGCCCATAACGCTGGTTTTGATACGGGGGTTTTGGCGGGATGTCTTGATTATTATGGGTTGTCACAACCAAATTATCTTTCCTTATGCACGGTGCGAACGAGCCGCAAGCTGTATCCAGAATTTACGAACCACAAATTAAACACGGTTTGTGAGCAATTACAGATTCCTTTACTAAACCACCATGATGCACTAGAAGATAGTCGGGCATGTGCCCAAATCTTATTGCGTCAAGAAGAAGAATTTGGCATCGATCCATTAAAAAAATTGGTTTTAGTCAAATAAATAAGAACGTGCGTCCTAAAGTCAGCATTGCGCTAGCCTTTAGGACGCACGTTTTCATTTAAGGAAGGATTCATTTTAAGTCAAATCGATCCAATAATGACAGATTATAGCGCCATCTTCAGGATCAATGACTTTTTCTGTCAATTTACCACCGTTGTTTTCAATGACTTTGGCGGAGGCGCGATTGGCTTCTTCACAGGTTACTAACACGTTGTTCAAGCCAAATTGTTTGGCCTTTACCAATGACTGTGCCAACATTGCCGAGCCGATGCCTTGCTTTCGATGGTCTGGGTGCACTGAATACCCGATGTGTCCGCCAATTTGGCGCAAATACGCATTAAGTGTCAGACGCAGATTCAAGAGACCGACCACTTTTTGATCTTGGATAGCCAGATAGGTACGGGCGGGAACGAATCCTTCTGGTACCGTTTCTGCTGTTTTAAAATCCGCCAATCCCTCTAGCCAGTCTTTGGCTGTGGGACTTTCTACAAGTCCTGCCCCACCGTGGATGACTTCTTGATTCTTCTCGAAGGCTTGCCGATACGCTTCGATTTGATCGCAGTCTGCGATCGTCGGTTCCCGAAACTCCATTTTCTTCACTCCTTTTTATGATTCAAAAAGACGTGCCATCATCAAGACGTCAACTTTTTGCCCCTTGCGGGTTTGCACCGCTTCTTTCATACAGCCTTCTGTTAAAAAACCAAATTTTTGATACAGATGGATCGCCCGTAAATTTCTCGCTTGAACGGTCAACTCGATGCGGGTCAATTCGCCAACTTCTACTACCCAGTCCAGTAATTCTTCAATCAAGAGCGAACCTAAGCCCAAGCCCCAATAGTCTTTTAAAATCGAGATACCGATCTCCCCGACATGGGCTAATTGCCACTCTTCATGGCCTTTGACTGATGCCATGGCGATCAATTGTTCTTGATCAAATGCCAACAACAGCAAATAGTCGTCCCGTTCATAGATAGCGTCCAGCTGTTCTGCCAATAAGGCTTCTGGCAACGCCAAGCCGCTTTCGTCCATCAAAAGAAAATCCGTTTCTTCTCCTAGCTGTTGACTGACTGCTAACACAGCTTTGGCATCAGCACCCGTGGCTTCTTTGATCTGTAATTGGATCTCACTCATGGGCTGCCTGCCATTTTGTTGTGATCCGTTGCAAAAAGGCGGTTGCTTTGATGCCATATGCATGACATTTCACAAGACGTTTTTGTTCATCTGTATCATCTTTTTCCAAAATCAGTTCTAAATAATCCTCTGGCAGGGAGGCTTCTAAGAGATTGCCCCACTCGATCACACACAAGCCATCCCCTTCGAAATAATCATCCAGTCCTAAATCATCTGCACCGTATTCCACCCGATAGACATCCATATGGTACAGCGGTAGCCGTCCATTGGTATATTCACGAATGATCGTATAGGTCGGACTTTTGATCAGTTGCTCGATCCCTAGCCCCAAGGCGATGCCTTTCGTCAAGGTTGTTTTGCCAGCACCTAAATCGCCCGTCAATACCAGATTATCCCCTGGCTCGGCTGCCTCTCCAATGATTTTTGCAAATGCTGCGGTTGCTTCTAAGTCGTTAATGGTAAACATAGTCCCCATCCTTTGATCAATCTAATTTACTAGTTGCTAGTATAGCTTGTTTTTCAAGGAATTGTAAAGAAGGAGCTTAGGGAAAATTTCCCGACGATCACTGGATCGTTGCTTTTGCGCACACTTCCTCCTTTGCTGCCCTCAACTTTCCAAGAGCAAAACAAAAAACTGACCCTCAAGGGATCAGTTTTTCATCAGTGCAGCGATTAGCTGCTTATTTTTCCATTAGTGTTTGTGCCGCAGTAATGATTGATAATTTGTAGACATCTTCTTCATTTGAACCACGAGACAAATCAGAGATTGGTTTGTTCAATCCTTGTAAGATTGGTCCAATCGCTTCAAAGTTACCGAAACGTTGGGCGATCTTGTAACCAATGTTTCCTGATTGTAAATCTGGGAAAACAAAGACGGTTGCTTTACCTGCTACTTCAGATTCAGGAGCTTTCAATTGCGCAACTGCTGAGATATACGCAGCATCGAATTGCAATTCTCCATCGATTTGGTATTCTGGTGCCAATTCTTTGGCGATTTTTGTTGCTTCAACGACTTTATCTACTTCTGGTGCTTTCGCAGACCCTTTCGTTGAGAAGCTTAACATAGCAACTTTTGGATCGATTTCAAATAATTCAGCGGTTTTCGCTGAGTCAACAGCGATTTCTGCCAATTCTTGTGCAGTTGGGTTTACATTGATGGCACAGTCTGAGAACAAGTATTTTTCTTGGTCACGACCACGAACCATTAAGAAAGCACCACTTGTACGGCTCACACCTGGTTTTGTTTTGATGATTTGTAAAGCGGGTCTTACTGTATCACCCGTAGAATGGATCGCTCCTGAAACCATTCCTTCAGTAATGCCCATGTAAGTCAACATTGTACCGAAATAGTTGACATCTTTTAAGATTTCTTCTGCTTGTTCTTTGGTTGCTTTGCCGTTGCGGCGTTCCACAAAAGCTTCAACCATTTCATCCCAACGATCATAATTTTCAGGATCTAAAATTTCAAAGTTTGATACGTTGATTCCGCGAGCTTCCGCTGCTTTTTCGATTTCAACCGGGTTACCGATCAAAACAGGTTCAATCAATTCTTCTGAACGTAAACGGCTAGCAGCACCTAGGATACGAGGATCTGTTGCTTCAGGAAAAACGATTTTGATATGACGACGCACGATTTTAAATTTTAAACTTTCGAATAATTCCACGGGTAAAGACCTCCAGTTTTTTTATACCCTTCCATTGTACAATAATTGCGAAAAAAAGAACAGATAAAAATCCTGTATTAGTCGATTATTTTAAATATCGTTACCTTTTTCACAAGTTCACTCATTCTAAATAACACAGTTTTACAACTGTGTTATTTTTTCCGGCAACGCCCAGGAAATCGGTTCTTCCCCTAACGCCAGCAATGCTTGATTGATCTTAGAAAAAGGCTTCGAACCAAAGAATCCTCGATGCGCTGATAACGGACTTGGATGAGGCGCTGTTATAATAATATGTTTGCTAGTATCTAGCAAAGCGGCTTTCTTTTGGGCGGGTTTGCCCCAAAGCACAAAAATGACCGGTTCTTCTCGTTGATTCAATTTTTCGATGATCGTATCAGTCAGCTGCTCCCAGCCATGCCCGTGATGTGAATAGGCTTGCCCTTCACGTACTGTCAACACGGTATTCAACAATAAGACCCCTTGTTGCGCCCAAGGTACGAGATAACCGTGGGACACAGGTGGAATCCCTAAGTCATCAGCTAATTCTTTGTAAATATTCCGCAACGAAGGCGGTATTTTGACCCCCGGCTGTACGGAAAACGACAGTCCGTGGGCTTGGTGAGGGCCATGATAAGGATCTTGACCTAAGATGACAACTTTTACGTCATGGTATGGTGTCAGTTTTAAGGCTTCATAAATATGATCCATCGCTGGATGGATCGTTTGCTGGGCATATTCTTGTTTCAAGAAAGTCCGCAGTTGTTGGTAGTACGGCTGCTCAAATGATTCCTGCAATTGTTCTTGCCAATCATTGTCCAATATTCGTTTCATGGCGAATCTCCTTTGTTTTCTTCTAGGATAACAAATCCCTCCCCTTAGAAACAAGAATTACTCTTCGAAAGAAAAAAAATGCGCGATTTATGGTACACTATTTGTAGAAACGATTAAGAAAGGACGCTGACAATGATCAAATTAATTGCTTCTGATATGGATGGTACGCTTTTAAATGCTAGTATGCAGATTTCAGAAGAAAATATCCAAGCAATCAAACATGCCCAATCCAAAGGAATCGAATTTATGGTCGCAACTGGCCGTAACCGCAAAGAGGCTTTGCCGCCGCTGCAAGAAGCCGGGATCGACTGTGCAATGATCACCTTGAATGGTGCCCAAGTCTACGACGAAGCGGGTAATTCATTATTTACTGTACCGATCAGCCATGAACAAACTCGTTCGTTGATCGACCTACTCAAAGAAAACGACATCTATTTTGAGATCTCCACGAGCAACGGGATCTATTCGGAAAGCCAAACACGTCGGATCGAAAATTTTGCGATCCACACGGCAGAAGCAATGCCCCATTTAACCCATAAGATGGCGATTGCTATGACAGCAGCCCGTTTGGAATTTTTACCGATCAATTATGTCGATGATTTCAGTGAGTTGTTTTCGATCGAAGAATTAGAATTTTTGAAAGTGATTTGCTTCCATCAAGATGGTGCGCGGGTATTGGGTCCTATCACGAAAATCATCGATGGGTACGGCGATCTAGTGGTGACTTCTTCTGGACAAAACAATATTGAGATCAACCACCGAAACGCGCAAAAAGGAATCGCAGTGGCGCATGTCGCTAAGGATCGGATGATCTCACTGGAGGAAGTGATGACGATCGGTGACAACTTAAATGATGTAAGTATGCTGCAACTGGCAGGCGTTAGTTTTGCAATGGGAAATGGCGAGTTAGAGGTAAAAGAAGCCGCGAAGTATTTGACGGACACCAATATTGAGTCTGGTGTCGGCAAAGCGATCGTTCGGGCAATTGATGAAAATCTTTAAATCACGCAGCTTTTTGGGGATACATGAGGAGGCGTAAGTATGTCAGAATTTTTCATCCAAGACAGACAACTTAGCAGAGTCACACGCACCATTGTCAAAGATGAAACAGGCAAATCACTGTTTTTAATGGTGGGCCGTTGGGGAACTAAGGGCGATGCTCTTTCCCTTTACCGCTTGAATGGGCAAATGGTTGCTAGTATCAAACAAATCAGTTTTACTTTTGGTACGCGCTTTGAGATCTACAAAGACTTTGAGAAAGTCGGTACACTGCAAAAAATCTTTAACTGGCCGGGTGATTTCTACTATATCCAGCAGCTTCACTGGGCGGTCCACGGCGATATCTACAATCATCGCTATGGGATCCATCATTTCAATAAAAAGATCATGGAAATGGATAAGGCGACCTTATTGACGGGGGATTATTATGTACTGGATGTCGTTGATGATCGGGATGCACCGGTCTGCATCTGTATCGCTGCCGTCATGGATTACTGGCTGTACAATCGGCACCGCAAGAAAGACCATCCTCTTGAGCTTCGACTAACAAATGGAACCAGCTGAAAAATCAGCTGGTTCTTTTTTGCATATGGTCGTATAGGTGGCCACTGATCTCTCTTTGGGCCACGACTTCAAAGCCATGCTTTTCATAGAGCCGCTTCGCATGGGGATTTGCTCGGTCAACACTCAAGCCGATCACCTCATAGCCATCTCTAGAAGCAATTTTCGGCAACGCTTCTAATAAGGCTGAGCCGACACCTTTACCGCGAAATTTCTCAGCCACACAGATGGTATCTAAGTACCATTCATTTGGTAAGGTTTCTTCATCGATAAACAGCTTCATGTCTTTACTCAAACCGTACTGTTCCAGCACTTTATCTAGAGGCTGATCGATCGTCGCCTCTTCTTTGTCTGGATATCCAAAGGCGACCCCAGCAACCTCCCCGTCGATCTCATTGACCAACGCACGGCGAAAGCCGTAACGATAGTCGGGTTCTAGCATGGCATCTGCCAAGATCTCTAAGGTCTTTGCTTCACCGATCTCTTTGACAAAGGGCAATTCCATATCCTTTAAAATGACTAAAACGAGTTCAGCCATGACAAAGCGATCTTCTTTTTTTGCAAATCTTATCACGTTTTCTCCTCCTTACTTCTATACATAGAATAACAATTCTCTCAAGAAAAACCAAGTTGAATCGACAAAGGATCCACACAAAGTTTTCCTTATTTATTCATGCAATTCCAACGGCAAGCCGTCTGGATCTTGGAAAAAGGTCATTTTCTTATTCGTAAAGGTATCGAAACGAATCGGTTCACACGCAATTCCTTTGGCGGCTAACTTTGCCACGACTGCTTCAATATTTTCCACCGCAAATGCCAAATGCCGCAAGCCAGCTGCTTCGGGGAAACTTGGTCTTGCTGGTGGGTTTTCCACCACAAACAGTTCTATTTCTGATTCCCCAAAGCGCAGGTCGATTTTTACATCTTTCTTTTCTGGGCGCGCATGTTCACGAATCACTTCAAAGCCTAATTTCTCTACATAAAATTCTTTGGTCTGCTGGTAATCACTGGCGATGATCGCCACATGATGCATTTTTGAAAACATTATTGCCACTCCTTTGTATTGGACTCCTCTCTCAGTTTAAAGCCTTTGGCTGCATTTTACTAGAAAAGACTGCCGAAGTTCTCATCTTTTCATAAATGGTTTCTGTTATACTAGAAAGCGGAAGGTGATGAAAAAAATGAAACTACTTTATATTTCAATCTCTGGAAATACCCGTGCATTCGTCAACCGCTTGTTGGCCTATGCGGATCAGCAAGACACTCCGAGTACTTGGGAAGCCAAAGAAATTCATGACAATAGTGTCTTTGAACAAGAAGACGAACCTTATGTGGTTTTTGTCCCTACCTATTTAGAAGGTGGAAATGGCGTCGATAACGGCGATCAGGAGATTCTCACAGAAACCATGCGGGAATACATTGACTATGAAAACAACGCAGCTCTTTGCTTAGGCGTGATCGGCAGTGGCAACAAAAACTTCAATTATCAATATTGCTTGACCGCAAAGCAATATGCGGAGCAATTTTCGATCCCGTTCTTAGCGGATTTCGAGCTGCGAGGCACGACCCAAGATATTGAACGGATCTATGCTTGTTTGAAAGAAATCGATCCTGCCCACAGCAACACTTAACTTTAGCCAGCATTCATTAGCCATTAGGAGGACTTTTGCATATGGAACCACAAACGATGGTCATTTTGATCATACTCGCCAGCATTCTCATCTTGACCGCATTAGATATCTGGAATCGATACAAAGTACGCCGTTACGTTCGGCTTGCTTGGGGAAAGCTTCCCCGTCAGCCCCGCTTTGATAAAGAAGCGAGTTTGAAAAAGGCTTGGCTGACTGAGAAGAAGTTTCACGATTTTGATAGCGAGGTCGATGACATCACTTGGTATGACTTGGATGGCTTTTCGTTGTTTGAGTCCATTAATCTGACGTTTTCCAGTGTTGGTTCAGAAGCATTGTACCAGCAATTACGCAATTTTCGCTTCAAGACGGACAAACAGCTGACCAAATTGATCGACTTTTTTGCTGCTGACAGTGCCGCACGCGAACAATCCCAATATACGTTTGCTCGTTTAGGAAAACAAGATGATAATTTCTCAAAAGCCTACTTGGCCAATGAAGCTGCGCAATCGATCGGCTCTCTGCCGTTCTTTGTCTTTTTAGGTGTGCTGCCGTTAGTCGGCATCTTGCTGCTCCTGCTGGGGTTTGTCCAAGGCATCCTGTTGACGTTGGTTAGTGTCGTTTTCAATACGATCTATTACTCCATCAAAAAAGCCAAGCTGGAAACAGAACTGAACAGCATGCGCTATTTGGTTCAAACGATTGCCTGTGGCAGTCAGATCGCTAAAATCAACACGCCCCTCCAAGATGAGATCAAACAATCCTTGGCACCATTAAAAAAGATCACTCGTTTCGCCTTTTCGTTTCGTGCCAAAAACGGCAGCGAAGGAGACATGTTGTTTGAATACATCAATATCATTTTTATGCTGCCGTTTATTTCCTATCAAACGGTCACCACTACCCTGGCAAAGCACCAACAAGCAGCCATCGATCTGTGGAATTTGCTGGGAAAATTGGAAGTCGCAGCCGCCATTTTAAATTTTCGCACGTATATGCCCATCACTTGCCTACCGACCTTCCAAACAAGCGGAGGTGTACAAGCAACGGGTACGTATCACCCGCTTCTAAGTGAAGCAGTCATGAATGATGTTGCTTGGACCCACAATACCCTCGTGACTGGCTCCAATGCCTCGGGCAAATCGACGTATGTCAAAAGTATCGCCATCAATTGCATCTTGGCACAAACGATCCAGACAGCAGTTGCCGAAACCTTTACGATGGTTCCCGGTCACGTCATTACCTCGATGGCTGTCGAAGATGATTTATTTGAAGGCGACAGCTATTTTGTAGCAGAGATCAAATCCATCAAACGCCTGCTAGACACCGTTGCTACGAACCAGCGCTGCTATTGTTTTGTTGATGAGATTTTAAAAGGAACCAATACGGTGGAACGGATCGCTGCTTCTGCCAGCATCATCCATTGGCTGCGTGCCTACCCATCATTGGCATTTGTCGCCACTCATGATATTGAGCTGACTGAAATATTGAAAAATGACTGCTGCAACATTCATTTTTCTGAACAAGTCACGGAAGATGACGGCATCTCCTTTGATTACAAGGTCAAATCCGGTCCTGCCTTGAGCCGCAATGCAATCGCCCTCTTAAAAGTCATGGGCTACCCTGAAACGATCGTTCAAGACGCCTATACCGCCGCCAATGATTTTGATCAAAACCGTAAATGGCAGGATTTATAACTTCATACAAACAAAAGCGCCTTATCCTGTGACTAACACTGGGATAAGGCGCTATTTTACATTTCATTTAGTCAAACAAACCAGTCGTTAAACTGTATTGCTCTCCTTGTAACACATCGTATTGGATCAAATTGTAGGCATCATAGATTTCTTGGGCTTCTTGATCCAATGCAAGGGTCGTCTGCCATTGCCCGCCTTGATAGTATTGACCCATTTCAAAAGCTGGCAGCTCATCTTGCAAGGCCAATAACAACTGGTAAAACCCGCTCGTTGGTTGGTCACTGGCTTCTAATAGGTTCGGCGCAAAGTAAAAGGGACTTGTTACAGGTACATCTTCTGGGGCAAAATTTCCTTGCGAATCGACCATCAAAAACTCCGTTTCATGCAGGGCAGCCGTTTCATTTTGCTCCTTGATCTCATCGGCATAAATGCCTGGTAAATGATCCCCCCAAAAGACGACCAGCGTTCGCCGATCCAGCTGCTCTAATTCAGCTACAAAGTTTTTCAACGCTGTACTGCTGTAGGAGATATCCTGCAGGTAGTTTTCCAAAGAAGCCATATTGCCCGGACCACTTGCTTGGTAATTCAAGGTATCGTATTTACCAGCATACGGCATATGGGTCTGCATCGTCACTAAATGGACAAATTGCGGTTGCTGATCGTTTTCCAACAATGCCAGCACTTCTTTGTAGGCCGCCTCATCAGAAATATAAGGATTATTTTCGATTTTGTCGGTATAGGTCATCGTCTCTTGATCGATAAACTGTTCAAACCCCATCACCCCATAGACATCCTTGCGTTTATACATCGATGTATCGTATGGATGGATCGCCGTTGCCGTATACCCTGATTGTTCCAAGAAAGAAACCAAGGATGGCAGTTGCGTCAATTTCGGCACCAGCATCGTGTAAGGCGTCGTCATTTGCGGATTCAATAGGCCCATGGCAAAACCAGTCAGCGCTTCAAACTCGATGTTTGCCGTACCGCCTCCATAATTTTGCGAAAGCATTTTTCCACTGATGGTTTGATCGGCGACGTGGTAATAGTCTTTCAACGGATCGCCGGTGATCGACAAGCCATTTAAATGGCTCGGGTCGGAAAAGCTCTCGCTCATCACATAGACGATATTTGGTGCTTCACTTTCACGGTCTTGATTTTTCTCCGCAGCCTGTGCATTGTAGGTGTCCGCAATCGCTTGGATCGCTTCTTTTGAATACCCCTCAGGCTTCGTCATGGCATCTACCCGCAGGTTGTACAAAAACCCACCGATGAATCCCGTATTGTAGTAGTTCATTTTTTGTGAATACGGAATCCAGAGCGCCGTCTGATTGTAGGCTTTGCGTAAAAGGTTGTTGCTGTCATTGAAGTGAGAAACATAGACTAAGCCCAGCGAGCATACGACCAGCACTGCTCCTCGCATCACTTGCAAACGCAGGTTTAATTTGCGGCTGCGATAGATACTCCAGCCGATCGCCCCGATCGCCGCCAGAGCGAAGAGGATGGCTAAGAAAAAGGCGCTATTGCCGATCATGGTTCGTAGAAGGTCGAATTGAGTGACCATCTTTAAATCATCGGGATAGATTGGTTCTTGGCGATAGACCATCTTTGTGTGGTTGGCATATCCTAAGATTCCGATGACGACACTATAAAAGACGCCTCCGATCAGTACCGAACCTGCCAAGCTGGCAAACACCCCATACACCAGCAGTAGCACCCCACAAGCCAAGAAAAACTTTGCTGTATGCCACGAAAAGGCAAATTTCAGAGCTAATTCAACGGAAAGATTGTTTTGACACCATTGCAAATATAAATTACTGAAAATGATCAACAGGACGATGGCGATGCCTTTTAATGCGATCTTCAGATAAGGATGGCTATTTATTTTCACGAAGGAACATTCCTCCTTTTCTACACATTCTAGGTACCCTCGTATTTTATGCTTTCGAGGCAAGAAAGTAAAGCCGAGGTAAGAAGCTTTTGTTATTTTTAAAGAAAGCAAGCCTCATAAAAAAAGAGTCTAAGGTTTCTTGCCCCCTAGACTCTTCTTTCTATCCGAATGGAACTCAATCATTGGTTTCGTTTATTTCCAAAAATCATCAAAAATCGTGACTGGCAAGTGGCGTTTGTGTTGCGTTTTGTTCCACCAGTTTTCAATGGTTTGTTGGGCTTCAGCCGAAATTTCCTTGCCTTCTAAATAGTCATCGATGTCGTTGTAGGTCACTCCTAAAGCTGCTTCATCTGCCACTAAAGGTTTACCATCTTCCAAGTCCGCAGTTGGGACTTTTGTATACAACGCTTCTGGCGCGCCTAAATATTGCAAGAGTTGACGGCCTTGGCGCTTATTCAAACGAAACAGTGGTAAAATATCGGCTCCGCCATCCCCGTACTTCGTAAAGAAGCCGGTGATGTTTTCCGCAGCATGATCTGTTCCCAGAACAGCTCCTGCTTTTTCACCCGCAATGGCATATTGCGTGATCATCCGTTGACGGGCTTTGATATTGCCTTTATTAAAGTCGGAAACCGCTAACCCTGCTTCTTCCACCGCTTGTACTTGCGCATCGACGGCGGCTTTGATGTTTACCCGCAGCTCAATGTCTGGTTGGATAAACGCTAGCGCTTTTTTGGCATCTTCTTCGTCTGCTTGTTCCCCATAAGGTAAGCGTACCCCTATGAACTGATAGTTGGGATTCCCAGTTTCGCTGCGCATTTCCTCCATCGTCAATTGCGCAAGCCGTCCAGCTAACGTCGAATCTTGTCCACCACTGATCCCCAAGACAAACGTATGCAAGAACGGATTCTTTTGCAGATACGCCTTTAAAAAATCAATACTCTTACGAACTTCTTCTTTCGGGTCGATGGTCGGTAAGACTCCTAATTCTTTGATAATTTCTTGTTGCATGGTCATAGAAACGCCTCCTCTTATTTTTTGAAGCAGCTGACTGATCCTAGGACCAGCGCAGTTGCGGATTACAAAATCGCGCCATTGGTTTGTTTGCGTACTTTTTCAATCGTGCGCATTTTATGATCCCAGCATTCTTGCGAAAGATCGACTGGGTATTTCTGTGGATTCAAGTCACGTTTGTACTCGTCCCAAAGGGAATCCAAGCAATTCGTCGCATAGGCTTTGATGTGTTCTAAGTCAGGCACTTGATACACTTGCTGGCCATCTACAAAGATGTCTTGCAATAATGGTCGCGCATCAAAGTTCGTCACTGTTTTGTTGATAAAGGTATGAACAGGATGGAACATGAACAGTTCGTCTTCTGCTTGTGGATTTTCTTCCCATAGCGTGACATAATCGCCTTCTGACTTGCCGTCAGATTTACGGGTGATCCGCCAAACTTGTTTTTTCCCAGGGGTCGAAACCTTTTCAGCATTGCTGGATAATTTGATGGTGTCGATCATTTCTCCCTGCTCATTTTCGATGGCCACCAGTTTATAAACCGCGCCTAATGCCGGTTGATCGTAAGCGGTGATCAGCTTGGTGCCGACACCCCACACATCGATTTTCGCCTTTTGCATTTTCAAGCTTAGAATCGTATTTTCGTCTAGATCATTGGAAGCATAGACTTTGGCTTCCGTGAATCCCGCTTCATCCAGCTGTTCACGGACTTTTTTCGAGATATACGCCATATCGCCGCTGTCGATCCGCACACCTAAGAAATTGATCTTATCCCCCATCTCTTTAGCCACACGAATCGCATTTGGCACACCTAAGCGCAATGTATCATAGGTATCGACTAAGAATACGCAATCTTTATGGGTTTGGGCATACGCCATAAATGCATCATAGTCATTGCCGTAGGATTGCACGAGGGAATGGGCGTGGGTTCCGCTGGCTGGGATGCCAAAAATCTTCCCTGCCCGCACATTACTCGTCGCATCTGCTCCGCCAATATAAGCCGCTCGGGTCCCCCAAATGGCTGCATCCAATTCTTGTGCCCGCCGTGAACCAAATTCCAACAAGGGATCCGTGCCGATCACGGATTTGATGCGGGCCGCTTTCGTGGCGATCAGTGTTTGGAAATTGACCATATTCAGTAACGCCGTTTCGATCAACTGTGCTTGTGCCAACGGCCCTTCTACTTGAATGATCGGTTCATTGTTGAAGACTAAATCGCCTTCTAACGCAGAACGAACGGTACAAGCAAACTTGAACTCCTTTAGATACTCTAAAAAGGCTTCTGGATAGCCGCCGATTTCTCGCAAGTAGGCAATATCCGTTTCTGAAAAGGATAAATCGTTCAAATAGTCGATCAGTCGTTCCAGACCGGCAAAGATCGCATAGCCGTTTTCAAAAGGCATGTCACGGAAATAGCATTCAAACACCGCATTACGATCGGCTCTGCCTAACTCCCAATAGGTTTGCATCATGTTGATTTGGTAGAGATCGGTGTGCAGCGTCAAGCTGTCATCTTTAAATAATTTCTGCATGTTCTTACTCCCTCTAGCTTACTTCTTCTCATTATAGCAAAAAAAACACAAAAGACAGAAAATCTTGTTTTTTTCAAAAAAAAGTTGGGTTTTTGCTAGTACAAGGCAATCCATCTGAGAACAAATTGCTCAAAAGCATGGGTCAGCCTCCTACTTATTGGCGCATCATTCCTGCGCGCGTGTAAGGTCGCCCCTTTGTTCAACGTTTGATTGCTCTTGCAACGTGCATGTCCCAACTTCTTTCAACTACTATTCTTTCACAGGCAATTGAACAAGAATGACATCTTTCCTCGGTTTAGAAAAGGTGATGCCTCTTGCTTCCATTTCTTTACGAATATTAACATTGACGGTCACGTCTTTGCGATCGACCTTCAGCAAACGATGAATCGCTGTGTCGACTTCTTCCCGACTGATTTTCTTTTTATTGTTGATCAATACTAAAGAAATCGTATCAAAACTATCCACATAGAGAATCTGCGTCCGATCAAGCGAGTACAATTTATAGTATTTGATCGCTATTTTGTCGAATAGATACTTGGAGATGTTCGGGTAAAAAGTTTCCATATTTAGATTTTGGTTTACTGGGGTTTCAATCAACTTCATGCACAACATCCTCTCTCGAAACTAATTCTGTTAAAATAAAGCGGCCAACACCGCCATCTTCCGCGCGCTCAATGGTTCGATCACAAACTGCTTTGATCGCTGGGCTGGCATTTGCTACAGCCAAAGAAACATCCACCGCTTCAAACATCGCAAGGTCATTTTCACCATCACCGATCCCGTAGCTTTTGGCAGCGGGAAAAGCTTCTAAAAAGGAACGGATCGCGGCACCTTTGGTCGCCAATGGATCAACGATCTCCAGTGTTTGGACAAAGGATTGAAAAATCGCAGCCGTTTCTGATTGGATCATCTCCCGTAGCCGTTCTCTTTTTTCGTCTGACGCTTCCATCAGTTCGATTTTGATGACCTTTATCTCTGGATGTTCCTTCATAAACTGCAGCACGTCGTCTTTATGAAGACATTCGTTGTAAAAGAACTCATATTTGTAGTCAGCGATGATTTGTCCTCGCTCCCCTAACTCCGCGAGTAACTGCTTGCGGCTTTCTTGAAACTGCGCTTCATACAAATGCGCTTGTGGGGAAATGATGCCATGGTCAGTATGTAAGAAATAAAAAACCTCTTCTGTTTCTAAGATACCAATCACTTGCGCCAATGTCTTATAGGGCAAAGTATGCGTCAAAACAGGCGCTTCTCCTTTTACCATTAGACCAGCGCCGTTTCCAAAAATCACATCGCAGGAAAGGCCTTCTTCCGCCATCATATCTTGAACAAGCTCAAATCCTCGCCCTGTGACAAACACAAAGTGATCCCCTTGGTCTTGCAAACAACGGATGGCTTCTTTATTGATCTCATGAATCGGGTGCCCCATTTCTTGGAACGTCCCATCAATATCAGAAAAAACTATTTGCATCTTATCTTCCTTTCTTTGTTATAATTATAGCACATTTTAAAAAACGCAAAAAAATTTTCTTGACTTTGTCGTTACGTCAACCTTTAGGATACAGGTGTAAGGAGGGAAAAGCCGATGGAATATACGATCAGTGCCTTAGCTAAACTGTCAGGAGTCAGCAGCCGTACCCTGCGGTATTATGATCAGATCAAGTTGTTACAACCGCAACGCACCAACTCAGCTGGTTACCGTATCTACGGGAGACAGGAAGTCGATCGCCTACAGCAGATTTTATATTTTAAGTCTTTTGGGCTGTCATTAGAAACAATCCGCGGAATCTTGGATAAGCCACAAGAATCGATCCAAACGGTCTTGTTGCAGCATTACCAACAGCTTTTACAAGAGCGAGCAGCCCTGGACAGTCTTTTGACCACCTTGGCGCAAACAATTGATTATTATGAAGGAGAAAAGACGATGACCGATCAAGAGAAATTCAGTTATTTTAAGGAACAAAAAATTCGTGAAAACGAAGCGAACTACGGTGCCGAATTACGAGAAGCCTACGGTGAGGAAATCATCGAACAAAGCAACCAAAAGTGGCAGCAGATGACCCAAGTCGATTATCAAGCACTGACCGACAACGAAAACCGCTTATTGCAGCTGATAAAAGAGCTATTGAATGAAAAGGAAGGGAAACGAATCCCTTCTGACAAAGCCGAAAAGGCTTTTGCTGCGCATCAAGCATGGCTTAAACAAGCAGCGCCCTTTTACTCAGCAGAATATCACCGATCTTTAGGGGAAATGTACGTTCAAGACGAGCGTTTTACCGCCTATTACGATCAAAAAGCAGGCGTCGGCAGCGCGCAGCTGTTGAAACAGATCATTGACCATTACACCAAATCCCATTAAATAAACGATGCGCAAGCACTGCCCGCTCAGGGGCACTGTTTGCGCATCGTTTCGTCTGTAGCTATCGTTTGATGAACTCATAAGGCATGCGATAGTTGCCGCTTTTTTCCATTACCGCCAATTGGACGGCAGTCTCCCCACAAGCTTGCAAGTGATGATCGATCGTTGAAAGCTGCAGCAGCTCGCTGATGTATAGATTGTCCCGTCCAATCACGAGCCATTCTCCCGGCGCCTGCGACTGGATCCCTGCAGCAACATGATCCCCATTGGTGAAAATCGCTTCGACTCCTTTATATGCAAAATAAGCAGCCGCTTCTTTGCCATCTTCTTCCGTCAAACAATCCCAAAAAATCAAGTCTTCGGAAAAGGTCGAAAAATAGTCATGAGCCAAACGGACCGTGATTTTTGAATTGCTGCTGAGCTTGCGGCTACGTCCCAATGTCACGCCGATTTTCTGGATGCCTTGTTCCTTAAAATACGTGAAGACCTCCTTGATCGATTCCTCTCGATCGATATAAGTGCAGCCGTCAGTCAAATACGAGATATTTTCACAAAAGACGATGCGTCCGTATGAACGATAAGGCAATAAGGTTTCGATCGGATTCGCCCGCGAGGTAATGATCAAAGCATCAAAGCTTTTCGCCGCAAATTCTTGCAAATATGCTTCCTCTACTTGCGGATCATAGTTCGTGGCTAAAAGCGTCACCTTATAGCCACGAGCAAACGCTGCTGTCGTGATGCCGCTCAATAATCGATCAAAATAGGGATGATTGACAAACGGTAGGATCACGCCGATGTTTTTGGTTTTGCCGACACTTAATGCCCGCGCCGTGTAATTCGGAATATAGTTGACCTCTTCCATGACAGCCAGGATCTTACGACGCTTTTCTTCACTGACATAAGGATTGTTATTAATGACTCGTGAAACCGTTGAGACCGAATAGCCGGTCAAGCGTGCAATATCCCGAATGTTTGCCATGACTCACTGCTCCTTAAACGAATAATTGTTCTTTCATATAGTCTATCACACTTAGCCCACATGTATAAAATTCATAGTAATCGTTGTGATGGATAAATCCGATGCGCTGAGACCCGAAGTGTTCATCACACGTCAAGTGACTGATCTCATCCACAGGAATTTCTACTAACCGTTCTTGAAAGAACCCTTTTGGCTTCGTCAATACCAGTTGTTGTCCATCAAATGCCAACGTCACATAACAACATTCCGCACCATTTTTCTTCATGTATGTATTCATGTTTCCATCCCGCCTTCCTTTTTATAAATCAAGCATACTGTATGAAACGCGTCTCAGAGCAAGTCATTTGTTTCACTTTTTGACAAAAACCGATCGCCCTTCATGTGAATCACTTCGCATATTTTGCTTTTGTTGGTACAATAAAAAGAGAATAGTGCGAAAAAAAGCGCTATTTTTTAAGGAGGACCGCAAAGTGACATTAGAAGAAGCTTTTTTATTAGACACCTTGCGTTGCCGCTTCAAATTTTTAAGAGAAGAACGCGGATTGAGCCCAAAAGAAGTATGCCAGCATCTCGATGTGTCTTACCCCGATTACACCTTATACGAAGCAGGCGATCGCTTACCCGATGTATTGACGCTGCTACACGCAGCTTCCCTCTATAATGTTTCTGTCGATTACTTATTAGGACAGACAGAACGACCAGAACGGTATTTATGCTAACAATCGACTTTATCGAAAAAACGATCAAATGGTCGTTATTTCTTTTGCCTCTTTCCCACTTTTCATCGATTAGCAACAATTGTTATCTAATCAAATGAAAAAAATCAAATCATGCGGTTCTTCTTGAAAAAAAATGATAGAATAAACCATCATACATAGAAGGAGTTCAAACAAACATGACCTATGCACTAGAACTAACCGATTTACGCAAAGTCTATGCTACCGGCGTTGAAGCGTTGCGGGGCATAAATTTGACGGTGGAAGAAGGCGACTTTTATGCCTTGTTAGGCCCAAACGGCGCTGGAAAGTCCACCACCATCGGCATTATCACCTCTCTTGTCAATAAATCTTCGGGAAGCGTCAAAGTCTTCGGCTACGATTTAGACAAAGAATTGGTCCAAGTCAAACAACAGATTGGTCTGGTTCCCCAAGAATTCAATTTCAATCCCTTTGAAACGGTCCAGCAGATCGTTGTCAATCAAGCTGGGTATTATGGTGTCCCTCGCAACGAAGCCATCAAGCGCAGCGAAAAATACCTGAAGCAGTCGAATTTGTGGGAAAAACGCAATGTTCGTGCGCGGATGCTGTCGGGCGGGATGAAACGCCGTTTGATGATTGCTCGTGCCCTGATGCATGAACCACGGCTATTGATTTTGGATGAACCGACGGCAGGTGTCGATATCGAATTACGGCGGGAAATGTGGAGCTTTTTGCGGGAATTGAACCAAAAGGGCACAACGATCATTTTGACGACCCATTATTTAGAAGAGGCGGAAATGCTTTGCCGCAACATCGGGATCATCCAATCTGGTGAACTGATCGAAAACACCAGCATGAAGTCCTTATTGGCAAAACTGCAATTTGAAACCTTTCTTTTTGATATCGCACCGATCAAGCAAGCACCAACGATCACTGGGTATCCGATCCAAATGGAAGATGAACAGACCATCGCTGTTGAAGTCGCTCGAGATCAAGGCGTCAACGATCTTTTTGCCCAATTCAGTCAGCAAGGGATCAATGTCCTCTCCATGCGCAACAAATCCAATCGCTTGGAAGAACTATTTTTGAAAATCACCGAAGAATCACACGAAGCGGAGGAAAACCATGTTTAGTCTTTATTTTACAGCCTTAAAAAGTTTAGCGGTCAAAGAGACCAACCGCTATTTACGGATTTGGGTGCAGACCCTCGTCCCACCCGTCATCACTACTTCCTTATACTTTATTATCTTTGGGAAAATGATCGGCAGCCGCATCGGCGAAATGGGCGGCTTTTCTTATATGGAATTTATCGTTCCTGGGCTGATCATGATGTCAACGATCACTAGTTCTTACTCTAACGTGTCATCTTCCTTCTTTTCACAGAAGTTTCAAAAAAACATTGAGGAACTCTTAGTGGCGCCGGTCCCTACCCACGTCATCATTTGGGGCTTTGTCTTTGGCGGACTTGGCCGTAGTATCTTGGTGGGCACATTGGTGACCATCATTTCCCTTTTCTTCGTCCCATTACATGTTTATTCTTGGGTCATCGTTGTCTTAACCCTTGTCATGACCGCCATCTTATTTTCATTAGCAGGGTTGCTAAATGGGATCTTCGCCCAATCCTTTGACGATGTTTCCATCGTACCAACCTTTGTTTTACAACCATTGACCTATCTTGGAGGCGTCTTTTACTCCATCAGCATGCTGCCGCCGATTTGGCAAACGATCTCCAAAGTCAACCCGATCGTGTATATGATCTCTGGTTTCCGTTACGGCTTTTTGGGCACCATCGATGTCCCGATTTTCCTCTCCATCGGTATTTTGGTCTTGTTCATTGTCGTCTTATACAGCGTATGCTGGTACTTGATCCAAAAAGGCCGCGGGCTGCGTAGTTAATTGAACTTAAAATTTATTTTATAGCTTCTTAGCGATTCCCAGTGGGGGTCGCTTTTTTTCATTTAATTTCAGAAACTACTCCTAAAGACTGATTTATTGGCAACTATTTGTGATAATCTTAACTTATTAACGTTTTTAGAGGAGGAATGTAATGATCGTTTTAGAAACAAGAAAGTTAACGAGGGTTTATGGAAAAGGAGAAACTAGATTCGATGCCTTGAAGGGCATTGATTTAAAAATCTATGCGGGTGAGTCAGTGGCAATTATCGGTAAAAGTGGTTCAGGTAAGTCTACATTGATGCACTTATTAGCCTTGTTGGACCAGCCTACTAGCGGAGATCTATTTTTACTTGGAAGAAATGTCAAAGGAAAAAAGGCTGCTGAATTAAACAAACTGCGAAACGAAACCTTTGGCTTCGTGTTTCAGCAATTTTTTATGAACGCCAAAGATACGGTTCATGACAACGTGATGCTACCATTGAAAATCAGCGGTATGCGTCGAAATCAACGAAAAAAACTGGTAGATGAAGCACTACAAGCCGTAGAATTGGGTGATAAAGCAAAAAATAAAGCATCTGACCTTTCTGGCGGTCAAAAACAACGGGTCTGTATTGCCCGAGCACTCGTCAACAAACCCAAAATCATTTTTGCCGATGAGCCTACTGGAAATCTTGATTCAGCGACGGGAGAAAAAGTCGAAGAGCTATTATTTGATCTTAACGAAAAAGAAAATATCACCCTAGTCATCGTCACCCACGATCCTGATCTAGCTGCCCGCTGTGATCGGCAGATCCATATTAAAGATGGTTTAGTGATTGAGGAGGACGATAAATGAAATTCAACGATTTGTTAAAAACTTCTGCGAAAAATCTGTTGCGAAACAAAGGCCGAACACTCCTGACGATCATTGCTATTTTTATTGGTGCCTTTACCATTTATCTAACGATGGGTATCAACACCGGTATTAATAATTACCTCGATCAACAAATTACAGCTGCCGGTGACAATAGCCTACTAGCAGTCTACAAAATGGATGGCAGTAATAATATAATACCAGCGTCCACTATTCAAGAATACGATCCAGAGAAATCCTCTGCAGAAGCTAACGTAATTACACCTGCAGATATGGAAGTAATTGAAAGTATCGAGCATATTGATACCGTTAAACCAATCAGCTTTTTAGTAGCGGATTACATTCAGGGGAGTTCCACTACGAAATATCAACTCACCGCAATGGCTTCTGGTGATATCGATTTAGAATTAGAAGATGGTCGACAAGTCAATAATGAAGTTGATGGATTTGAAGTCATTCTTGATCAAGATTATGTGGAAATTTTAGGCTTTAAAGATGCCAAAGAGGCTTTGGAAAAAGAAGTTACTATTGGAGTGTCTTCTCATGCAACTGGTGAACAAGAAACTGTCACAGCAACAATTGTTGGGGTTCGCCATTTCAGCTTTATTCAAGCTGGAATGACTATTTTTAATCAGGCTTTGAGTCAAAAAGTGTTGGAAATTTATGAAGTAGGCTTACCAGAAAACTTAAAAAACCAATCTTTTGTTGTACAGGCATATCTAGAAGAAAATTTATCCAGTGAAGCAATCGATACCATCAAAGAATCTTTACAAGAAAATGGCTTCCAAGGAATGACTGTGGAAGATGAAATCAATATGTTTCGTATGGTAATTGATGCGATTACTGGCGTCTTGACTTTATTTGGGGCAATTTCACTGTTAGCTGCCAGCTTTGGTATTATCAATACATTGTATATGTCTGTTCAAGACCGAACCCGTGAGATTGGCTTAATGAAAGCCTTAGGAATGAGTCGCAGCAAAGTTTTTCTGACCTTTAGCTTCGAAGCACTCTTAATTGGTTTCTTCGGCGCTTTCAGTGGGATCGTCGCCGCTTTTAGTTTAGGAAATATCATCAATGACTATGCTTCAAGCACGTTTCTTGAAGCTTTGACCGGATTTCAATTGATTGGTTTTTCTTGGTCGAACACGCTGACTGTTATGGGTGTCATCTTATTGATTGCCTTTTTAGCCGGCACATTGCCTGCTAACCGAGCAGGTAAACTAGATCCAATCCAAGCTTTGCGTTATGAATAAACATAAATAGTTACTGGACAAATAAAAAAAGATGAACTTCGTTAACGAAGCTCATCTTTTTTCTTTTATTAGGCATTCAAGACGACTTTTTCCAGCAATGCACCGGCTTGGTGTCTGCCTTCTAAATCAGTACTTACAGAAAATTGCTGCACGCGATCCATGTTGGTGATCAAAACGATCACCATGGTTTCTTTGCCTTGCTGCTTGATAAATGGCAGATCCATTTGTGCCAGTTTGGTTTGCGGAGTGACTTGCTCCCCAGCTTTGACAAAGACTTCAAAGCCTTGACCGCCAAGGGAAACTGTATCGATCCCCATATGCACAAGAACTTCAACGCCGTTTTGGGTTTTGATCCCGACGGCATGTTTTGAAGGGAACACAGTGGTGACTTCGCCACTGACTGGTGCAAAGATTTGGCCATCTTGGGACTCGATGGCATAGCCTTCTCCCATCATTTTCGTTGAAAAAACTTCATCTGGTACATCTTCTAATGGGACGTATTCACCATGGGTCACGGCATGCAGATCCACTTCGTTGGTGTAACGATCGCCTTCTGCTGCTTGATTTGGTACCAAGAACCAGCTCATGGCAAAAGATAAGCCGATCGCCAAGATGATCCCTAGAACGGCGTAGACAAAGTATTCCCCGATATAGGCTGGCAAACTAAAGATACTTGAAAGAATGTACCCATAAATACGAACACCGAAGAAACTGATGAAGGCAGAAGCTACAGAACTACCAACTGTTGCTGCGATAAAGGCTTTTTTATACTTCGACAAAATCCCGAATAACGCAGGTTCTGTGATCCCTAACAAGCCTGAAACCGCCGACGATAGAATGATCGATTTTTCTTCTTTGGTTTTGACTTTGAAATAAATAGCTGCTGTTGCGCCGGTGATTGCCATATTTGCCATAAACATCATTGGCATCAGCATATCATATCCTTGATTGGCAAAGTTTTGCAAAGCGATCGGGGTCATGGCATGATGCAGTCCCGTGAAGATTGCGATTGGTCGAATCGCCCCTACCACGATTCCTGCTAAGACAGGCGAGATAGTGAATAATCCAGCCACGCCAGCAGCCAATAAGTTTCCTAGATGGATACTGATTGGGCCAATGACCGTTAATGTCAAGATACCAGTGACAAACAACGAAATCGTCGGTGTAAACACGGTACGCAGCACTTGTGGTAAGAGTTTATCGACCCAACGGTAAATATAGCTGAGTGCCAGCACGGCAAAGATAATGGGAATCACTGTCCCTGCATAGTTAAAGACGGGTACTGGCAGTACGCCGAACAAACGAAAGGCGGAAATGCTTCCTTCGGCTACCGCATTGGTCATTGTTGGAAATTGCAGCGTTGCCGCGATTGCGATCGCTAAATATTGATTGGTTTTAAAAATCCGAGCGGCAGAAGCAGCAACAAAAAATGGCAAGAATGTGAATACGCCGCTCGCAATCATGTCGATCACTAAATAGGTATCTGTTTGATTAGAGATGACATTCAATGCCACCAATCCAGCCATCAATCCTTTAATCATTCCTGCGCCAGCGATAGCTGGAACGATCGGACCAAAAACGCCAGAAACGGTATCCATAAATAAGGAAACGGCGCCTTTTTTCTCAGATGACTCCCCTTGGTTCGCTTCATCAAGTCCTAATTCTTTGGCCAAAGGTGCATAATAATCAGCAACATCCGTTCCTATCACTACTTGCAGCTGATTGCTTTGATATTTTGTTCCTACGACTTTGGGTGTTTTTTCTAACGCCGCATAGTCGACTTTTTTCTCATCCTTTAAATCAAAACGCAAGCGAGTCATACAGTGCCATGCATTGTTGATATTGTCTGATCCGCCAACATCTTTAATGATCTGTTTTACGATGTCTTCTTTGGTCATCTTTTTTTCCCCCTGTTGTTTGCTAACGGTCCTGATCCTTTTGACGGGCGCCCTTTCAGGTGTTTCCGTTTTCACACACATAGTAGCATGCTCACACAGACTTGTAAAACCAGTCCTTTTTTGATAAAACTAGAATAAAAACGCTATATATCAACGTTTTATTATAAATTAGGCAAAAATTGGACTGGTTTTATGGTGTATATCCAGTTTTTATTAGACCAAATTGACAGCGGTTGCCAAGCATGTTTCAATGGCTATAGCAACTAGAGACAAAAATTGGAGTGAATGAAATGACACCAACGATCATCACCGACGTCAAAGCCTTTGCGATCAAACCTGATCGTCATAACCTTGTTGTCGTTAAAGTAGAAACGAACAAAGGCGTATCTGGGTTAGGTTGTGCAACCTTCCAGTTTCGCCCACTAGCCGTAAAAACCGTCGTTGACGAGTATTTACGACCCCTCTTACTTGGCCGCGATGCCAATCAAATCGAAGATCTTTGGCAAGTGATGAATGTCAATTCTTACTGGCGGAATGGTCCGATCACCAACAATGCCATCTCAGGAGTCGACATGGCTTTATGGGACATCAAGGGACAATTAGCCGATATGCCATTGTATCAACTGTTAGGTGGAAAAGCGCGTACGGCGATTCCCGCCTATACCCATGCCGTGGCAGATAATCTCGAAGACCTTTATCAAGAAATCGATCGCTTCTTGGCTGAGGGCTATCGCTATATCCGTTGCCAATTAGGCTTTTATGGTGGAAATCCTAGCCAACTGCAAACACCCGATCAGCCCATCGCTGGTTCCTATTTTGATCAAACAGACTACATGGACACAACACTGAAAATGTTTGCTGCGATCCAAGAACGATACGGCAATCAATTTCAAATGCTGCATGACGTGCATGAACGGCTACATCCAAACCAAGCGATTCAATTTGCAAAAGCCGCTGAGCCTTTCAATCTCTTTTTCCTAGAAGATATTTTGCCGCCGGATCAAAACAAGTGGTTGCAGCAACTCCGCAGCCAGTCGGCGACCCCGATCGCGACCGGCGAATTGTTCAATAATCCGATGGAATGGCAAGAGCTAGTCAAAAATCAACAGATTGACTTTATGCGCGCCCATGTCTCACAAATTGGTGGGATCACGCCAGCATTGAAATTGGCTCACTTCTGCGATGCGATGGGCATTCGGATCGCTTGGCACACGCCGTCTGATATCAGCCCTGTCGGCTTAGCCGTCAACAACCATCTAAATATCCATCTCCATAATGCCGCGATCCAAGAAACGATTGCGATCCCAGCAAATACCCAGTCGGTCTTTGGTGGTAGTCCGCAACCTGAAAACGGCTATTTTTATCCCATCGAGAAAAGTGGGATCGGAATCACGTTCGATGAAGCAGCAGCTGCGGAATTTCCCGTGGTTTACCGTCCTCATGAATGGACCCAGAGCCGTACACCAGACGGCACTTTGATCACTCCTTAAACACAACAAAAGACATCCCCTGTCCAATCGACAGGGGATGTCTTTGTTCTCTCTGGGTAAGGACAACGCAACTGGCACATTTGCTTTTCCAAAATCAATCGATGCGTGAGCGATGGATCTCACGGTCAAAGGGACGGATATAGGTCACAGCATAATCAATGGCAACGATATTGCTGAACTCATACACGCGGCCGTCTTCTAAAATCGCCCGATTGCTGATCTGCATTGCCGGTGTTCCCCGCTTGCACAATAAAATACCCGATTGCGCGGTCGATGTGGTGATGGGGGTATAGCTGGTAATGTAGTGGGAAATGCGGTATCCGCAGCTTTCGACATAGCGTTGGATCGAGTGCTCCACGATTTCTTGTGTCAATTCAGGAAATAGGCTGACGGGCAATTTAGAGGTTTCCAGCTGTTCGATTTTATAATTGACGATCCGCACTCGTTCAAAGGTCCAGACTTCCTCGTCTGGGCCTATTTGGAAAATCTGCTGTTCATCCAACGTTGCTACCGCCTTATTCAAGGAAATCATTTTGGAATGGATGCGGTCATAAGGGGTGCGGGTCAAGGAATTAAAGATCATTGGATTTTTGACCCATTTTTCATGGATAAAAATCCCTGAACCTTGAACCACTTTGACGATCCCGATCTCTTCAAGGTTTTTGATTGCTTGCTGGATCGTAAACCGAGAAACACCATAGGTTTGTGCAAGAGTTCTTTGGTTGGGTAGTTTGCCGGCAGAAAATTCTTCCTGATAGATTTTACTCAACAGATCTTGTACGATAAATTCACGTTTTTTCATAACGGCTCCTTCATTTGAGCGGGAGCGATCTCGCTCATGGACCAACTGCAAGCCTTCATATCGATACGACCACTGGCTTTGAAGACCACCCCTTCATCGACGAGTGCTGCTTTTCGCACATTGGCGGAGGGACCAACTAAGACGCCATCTGCCCGCACGACACGATGGGCAGGGACATCCTGAGGGCTCAAGCGCATCGCTCGACCGACTGCTCGCGCGCCGTTGATTTGTCCCAATTTCCACGCAATCTGACTATAGGAGACGACTTTACCAAAAGGGATCTGCCGCGCCAGCGCATAGACTTCTTCATAGAATGGATTCATACTGTTCGCTCCTTCTTTGATTCTTTCTATCATAGTACTGGATTCCCTGCCAATAGTAAATGAACAGACGCAACTTTAGCAATAGCCATACAAACACTCGATTCGTTCTCTAGCAAGCCAAGAACGAATCGAGTAGTCATTAGTTTGGAAAATCAAAGTAGGTTTTCGCATTGTGATAAGAGATATCTGCGACGATCTGCCCTAAATATATTTCATCTGCTGGTAGTTGTCCGTCTTCTACCCATTCACTGATCACCTGACACAAAATCCGCCGGAAATACTCGTGGCGTGGATAAGACAAAAAGCTGCGAGAATCCGTCAGCATGCCGACGAAGTTTCCAAGAATCCCGCCTTCTGCTAGGGTCGTCAACTGATGCCGCATACCAGAATACGTATCATTGAACCACCAAGCAGAGCCTAATTGCAGCTTGCCTTTGCTCTCTTCTTGGAACGCCCCCATCAGCGCAGTCAACACTGGATAATCTTTGGGGTTCAGTGAATACAAAATCGTCTTTGGCAGTAAGCTTTCCGCCTGAAGCTGCGCCAATGTCCGACTTAAGCCGCTCGCTAGACGGTCGTCCCCCATCGCATCACCGCCGCTATCAGGTCCTAGTTGTTGGAAAAGTTTTTGATTGTTGTTGCGAGTCGCCATCAGATGCAATTGCGCGGTCCAGCCTTGCTTTGCGTATTGGCGCATCAAGTCAATCAGCAAGCCGGTTTGAAACTGTCTGATTTCTTCATTAGTCAGTGTCCCAGTGGTCAAACGCTTCTGAAAAATCGCTTCAAGTGCAGCGGTATCGTAGGCTTCCTCTCCAAGACGTGACAGACTGTGATCTGCTAAACGACAGCCCCGTTGCTGGAAGTAGGAAATACGCACGGTCAATGCTTCAACCAGCGTTTGATAGCTAGTGATTTCTTTGCTCGCAGCTGCAGCCAATTGCTTAAGGTATGCTGGAAATTCTGAATTCTGCAGATTAATTGCTTTGTCAGGACGAAAGGTAGGATACACAGCAAAGGATTCTTCTGCCAGCTTTTGATGATACGTCAACGAATCAATGGGATCATCCGTCGTACAGATCACCTCAACGGCCATCTTTTTTATCAGCCCTCGTGGTGAAAATTCCTTCGTCTGCAACTGTTGATTGGCTTTTTCCCAAATGCTTGCTGCATTGGCTAGTGTCAACCGCTCATCAATACCAAAGATTCGCTTCAATTCCAAATTGGTCCAGACATATAATGGATTGCCAATGCAAGCCTCCAAGGTCTGCGCCCAAGCACAGAATTTTTCGTAGTCATCAGCATCGCCAGTGATCAAAGATTCTGCAACACCATTGGCTCGCATCAAGCGCCATTTGTAATGGTCCCCCGCCAGCCACGCTTGGGTCAGATTGGTGAAGTTTTGGTCTTCGAAAATCTCTTTCGGATCTAAATGGCAATGGTAATCAATGATCGGCTGCTTTTTTGCATACCCATGGTATAACTCTTTGGCAAAGCTGTTTTTCAAAATAAAATCGTCAGTTAAAAACATTTCTTCGCTCCTTTTCTTGACGCCCCACGCTCTTGTCGATGGCTTCCCACAACCCTAATAAGTAGGAAGCGCCGATCGCCCGATCATATAAGCCATAGCCTGGACGTCCCGTTTCTCCCCAGATCATTCGCCCATGATCTGGTCGAATATAGCCGTCAAAGCCATTTTTGTACATCGCTTCTAGGATCTGATACATGTCTAACGAGCCTTCAGAGGAGAGATGCGGTGCTTCATAAAAGTCTTTGTCATTGCCTAAGTATTGAATGTTACGAACATGGGCAAAAGGAATTCGATCCCGGCGACAAAACTCAGCCAAAATCTCATAGACATTATTGGCTGGGTCTTCGGCGATACTGCCAGTACAAAGTGTGATGCCATTTGACGGACTGTCGACCACGTTACAGACCCAATCCAGATCATCACGGTTTTTAACGATACGCGGCAGACCAAAAATCGAATAGGGAGGATCATCTGGATGAACAGCCATCTTGATGCCGACCTCTTCGCAGGTGGGAATGATGGCTTTTAGGAAATAAGCAAAGTTTTCTCTTAATTTGTCATCATCGACATCCTTATACGCAGCAAACAATTCTTTGACATGAGCCAAACGTTCTGGTTCCCAGCCTGGCAAGGTATAGCCAGAGCTTGACTCCTCAACTTCTTTGACGATCTCTTCTGGGTCTTTGTCGATCCCTGCTTTTTCAAATGCCATCGTAGAAGAACCATCGGCTAAGCGATAATCGAGATCCGTTTTGATCCAATCAAAAATCGGCATAAAATTATAGCAGATCACTTCGATCCTGTATGCTGCCAAATTACGAATCGTTTCTTTGTAGTTTTCGATATACAGGTCTCTCGAAGGCAAGCCAATCTTGATGTCATCATGAATATTGACACTTTCGATCACCTTCAGAGAAAGTCCAGCTGCTTCGACTTCTTCCACGAGCGCCTTGATCCGTTCTTTGGGCCAAACTGCTCCAGCAGGCAAATCAAAGAGTGTACCGACGATGCCTTTCATCCCAGGAATTTGACGGATATCTGCTAACTTGATTTTATCGTATTCTTTTCCATACCAACGAAATGTCATTTCCATTTTTTATTCAATCCCTTCTACTGTTTCATGTAATGTTTTACGGACTGCGCCGGTTCCTGCTAGCATCTTAGCCAACAAGTGACCCACGTTTTCAGCGATTCCTGCTTGATAGAGATCCAACCCGAAAATCTGCGGATTTGCTAAGATTGGGCGAATGATCCCTTGAACATCGGCGGCTGTCCCTAACTGACACTCCCGTAAAATCTCTTGCAATTCTGCTAAGAGGGGATCAGGACTTGGGACAAATAGATGGCCTTCATCATCGATCGCTAAGAGATAACGCAACCAGCCAGCAATCGCTAAGGGAATGAAAGTCAGCTCAGAAGCCGAGCCTTCTTTCTCCACATACTTTTTGATGGTTTCGCCAAAACGGATGGCGATTTTCTGTGAGGTGTCCGCGGCGATCCGCTGTGGGGTGTCAGGAATCAGCGGATTCGGTAAACGAAGACCGACCACCTCATCGATAAATTTCTTTGGCTGAATGATCTCAGGATCTTCCACTACCGGTAAGCCTTCACGATAGCCGATTCCTTTGATCAAAGCGACAATATCTGGATCGGTCATTTCCGCAGCAATGGATGTATAGCCGAGTAAACAGCCGAACAAACTCATTGCCGTATGCAGTGGATTCAAACAAGTTGTGACTTTCATACTATCGGTTTTGTCTACGATCTCTCGACTCGTCAAGATCACCCCTGCTTTGTCTAAATTCGGGCGACCGTTCGGGAAATCATCTTCAATCACCAAGTAATGAGTCGCCTCTGTGTTAGCAAACGGAGCGATCGTCGTTCCTTTATCGGTCCGGATGACTGGCAACTGCTGAATGCCAGCTGCTGCTAATTCTTCTGCAACTGCTGTTGAAGGATTTGGCGTAATCCGATCGATCATTGACCACGGAAACGTCACTTGCGCGTTGTTTTCTAAGTATCGAACAAACGCTTCTGAAACATGCCCCAGCTTTTGCCACTCTTTTGCGATGGTGACAATCGCCGCTTGGAAACGGAGCCCATTTTGCGAAAAATTATCGGTGGAGACCATAGCGATCGGAAGAGCCCCTGATTGAAAACGATCCCATAAAAAGCTAGCCAAAATGCTCATTGTATGGTTGACCTGATGAGGACCCGCAGCGAGATCCGCTTGGACGACAGGCAAAAAATTCCCCTGACTGTCTTTTAAGCCATAGCCTTTTTCTGTGATTGTTACGGTGACCAATTGTAGTGACGGCTCACGAAATACTTTGCGTATATGCTCATAACTCGCAGTGCGGGAAGGATGGCAATAATAACTAGCCGCCGTTGACTGGAGCAATTTTTTCTCCAACCGTCCCCCTTCGTGCATGATCACTTCTAAAATGTCATTCTCGTAAGGCGCGTACACTTGATCGATCACTTGTTCATCAAAGGTTTCACACACTACGATTCCTTTTGACAACGCTTGTTGATCGATCAACGTTTGGGCTACTTCTGCGTGAAAAGCCCGATACAAATTCCCCCCACCAAAGTGTAGCCATTGAAACTGAGTATCTGATTGATCCCTCACTTCTTTGGGAACGACCGGCATCGTAACTCCTGCCTGCTTCAAGGCAGCAAAATCAAACATCCTACTTCCTCCTTTTCCTTAAAACTGATATATTAGTATTCTAGTTCATTCCGTACTGAATTGCAAGCCTTTACAAAAGGTTATTCAACTTATATACTAGTTTTATTACTCAAAACTATCCCTAGGCACTTTCCTTCAAAGTTTTTCTTTCGAAGGGAATTGAATGCCTGATACAGAAAGAAGCGTTTATGTTGAACCCTACAAATTTTCAATCACAAGCTTATGAATCAATCAAAGAGTTGATCTTAACCGCCAAGCTGATTCCCGGTCAAAAAATATCTGAAAAGGAATTGGAGCAACGGCTAACCATTGGTAGGACGCCGATCCGTGAAGCAATTATTCGTCTGCGCCGTGAAGCACTGATCCATGTCGTTCCCCAAAGCGGCACCTATATTTCTAAAATCAGCATCAAACAAATTGAAGAAGCTCGTTTTGTCAGAGAAACGCTTGAAAAAGAAGTATTCGTAGCTGCCTGCCAAGCCGTTACAGAAGAACAGCTGAAAGAACTAGAAAAACTCGTTATTTTGCAGCGAACCTATGCCCAATTGAAGGATGAAATCGAGTTTTTCCAACTCGACGAGACCTTCCATCAGTTGATTTATAAAATCGCCGACAAAGAAAATGTCTGGAATTGGCTACAAACGATCAATCTGCCATTAAATCGCTTCCGCTTCTTACGTTTAGAGGTGGAGGAATTGTCTTGGGAAATTATTTTGCAAGATCATGAAGAAATCTTAGCAACCTTAAAAGAAAAAGACCAAGCCAAAATTGCTCCCTTGGTCGGACAACACATTGATGTCATTGATAACGATCTGATTTTTGTGGAAAAAGCCTTTCCCGATTACTTTACAGAGTAAGCTATTTGAAAATCATGGACCTTAAAAACCACCCTCGTCGAGTAGATAGCCTACTTGACGAGGGTGGTTTCATATGCTGAACAAGCGAGAATACGATCATTCAATCGGGTGATAACTAAAACCTTGCCCCAGTACTTCTGAGACATTATTGACGATCACAAACGCTTTTGGGTCAATCGTCTCAATGATTTGTCTGATCTGCATAAACTCTTGGTCGCTGGCAACGATCAGCAGCACTTGCTTGTCGGCTTGCTGGTAACCGCCTTGGGCAGCCAACAGGGTCGCACCCCGAGCTGTTTTATCAAAGACCGCTTCTCGAATCTCATTCACGTGGTTCTCACTTAAGATCATGATAGATTTCTTTCGGTTAAAGCCGGTTTCAATGTAGGTCATCACACCAGAGGTGATCACGATCGATAAGATCGCAAACAAGAACTCTTCAAACCCGAAAACGAACAAGTTCATGGAAACAACGATCGCATCGGTCGCCAGCAAGCCAATCGCTGGATTCAAATTAAAGTATTTCTTGAAAATCAGCGGTGGAATCGTTGTGCCGCCGCTGGAAGACTGATTTTTGTACAAAATCGCTACTCCTAAAGCAAAAATCGCACTGCCAAAAATCACGGAAAGCAACCGGTCTTCAGCCACCATATATTCCGGAACTAAAGCAATTGCTGCTGGAAAAGCAAAACTACCATAGAGGACTTTCAAAAAAGGCCCCTTCCCTAAAAAGGCATAGGCAAGAATAAGCATGAGAATATTCAAGACCATGATCACAGCCGCTCGATCCCAACCGAATGCTGACTCTAATAAAATACCGATTCCGCTGACACCGCCAGCTGCCACATGATGCGGGCCCAAAAATAAATTGATGCTTGCCGCTAACAAGAAAAGCGCTGCGGTGATTTTTCCATAGGTTTTCAGAATTGTCATTTGTTTCCTCTTTTCTCTGTCATTTTCACGGTTTATTCAAGCTGCTTTGCAGCCATTCTTACTCCTCACTATACGCCCATTTGATGTCACCGACAAAATTTATGTTTAGCCAGAGGGAATAACCGGAAATCTGTTGGCTGATTGCCTGATTCAATCGTTCTCGCAAGGGATCTTGCTGACCTACTGTATCGAGAGGAGTTGCAGGTAAAATCACTACATCTAATTCCACAATGACTTGATTACCGACTTTGGCGGTACGTAACACAAAGTCCACCACTTCTTCTGCGCGCAATTCTTTTTCAACGATCGTCATGATGGTCTCCCGCAGTTCTTCTTTTGGAGTAGAAGAAGTCAATTCTAAAATCGCTGCTTTCAACTCTTTTATCGAAAGCTGGATAAAGAACAAGGTGATCCCGATGGAGATGATTGGGTCGACATACATCGCAAAATTCCCATAGGGACTGGCTTGGATCAGCCAGGACACAAGAAATGAACCGACGACACCCAGACTAAAGAAAAAGCCGAAACGCCATTGTTCTAGTTCCACCCAATAAAAGGGATGGATCAGTGGTTTCTTTTTTAAGTACAAGTAAAAAGAGAAACAGTAGATCGTACCAACCAGCGAGAAATACAAACCGATTGGATCAATCATGCCATCACTGACGTGTAATAAACTAAAAGCAGACTCAATGATCCCATAAATTGAGATCAGCAGGATGATACTATATTGAATAAATACCACTAATGGCATCAATGCCTCTTTACCGAATGGGAAACGTTCAAAATCTTGGGCTTGGATATATTTTGCCACGTACAAAGCAATCAGTGACATCACTGCACCAATCAATGTATAGACCCCATCTAACAAGAGGACGTTATAACTGACCAGCAACCCAAAAAGCAAGGCCCCGCCACCATAGATACTCCCAGCGACAATCGATGCCAGCAAAAGCTTGCGTATCTTTTTCTTTTCACTCATGATACTCCTCATCTTTCACAAAAAAACTATTCTTTTGATTGCGTTCTTCTATCTATAAGCCTATCTTCCCATATAAATAACATGAAAAACAGTCAATTTTTTCATACAAAGCGGAAAAAAATAGTGTCGCTGTCAATCATTCACTCTATTCTCTAATGACGTATATTCGATTTTCCTCTTCCACTCTTTTTACATTCTGGTGTAAATCCCCTTGACTACACAGATTGATTCCCTTATCATCAAGGGTAACCATATTCAATCAGAATTTTCAGAATATTCCGTTATATTTTTCATGACGGCGATTCATTGGAAGACAGGGAGGATGAAGAGAGTGAAAGAAACAAAACAAGTCCCATGGACAGGAGAACCAAATCAACGTGCGATCAACTATTTGAATGAAGAAGGCAAAGTGATCGTTTGCCCAACCAAAGTTGGCTATATCATTGCCGTCTCTGATAAAAAAGGGCTGGAACGCAAGTTTTCAGCAAAGAATCGCAAGCGTAACAAACCAGGCGTCGTTCTTTGCAGCTCATTGGAACAGCTACATGAATTAGCCGAATTAAATGCGGAAACCGCCGCCGTTTACGAAACTTGCTGGAACAATGACGTGTTATTCGGTGCGATTTTGCCTTGGAAAGAATCAGGAAAAGCCTATATCCCAAACGATGGTTCAGAAGAATTGATGACGGACGTTCGGGGAACCAGCTGTTTTGTGATCAAATTCGGTGTCCCTGGTGAGCAGATCTCAAAAGAACTTTGGGATCAGAAAAAGAAATTGCTTTTCGCCAGCTCAGCGAACCCTTCAGGCAAAGGAAACCGCGGACTTGTTGAAGGGATCGGCGAACAAATCGCGCAAGAAGCCGATCTAATCATTGAAGGCAATGACTATGTTGCATCGATCCAACCAGACAAAACGCTGGAAACCCGCTATGAGCAAGGAGTCATGGTTTCTTTCGTTGATAAAGACGGCAACTTGATTCCTGAGCAAGGAGACCAACGCTCCATTACTCCCGCACCTGTCTTGATCCGTAAAGGACTCGATGTTGAAAAAATCCAAATGTACCTTTCTGATCACTTCAACTCATGGGACTATCGCCACGGGGAGTACTATTGATCTTTCATCATCAACAAAGAACCGAAGAACCAGCTAACTTGCCCTCCTTTTTAAGGAGAACCGCTCAGCTCGTTCTTCGGTTTTTCAATGGAAAAAATTATATTTTTTCTATCGTGTTTCTTTCAAAAGCTGAATGATCTCTGCCTGTTGTTTGATGATCGTATCTTGTTGCTTGATTTTAATCCAGTTTTGATCGATTTGGATAGCTGCTCCGAGGTCTTTGTAACTGAGTTTGGGGATCTCCATGAACAGTCCGCGGTGAGCAGCTAAGTCATTAAAAATCTGAACAGACAGACCCTCACTCAATTCATGAACCTCTTTTTCTACAATATACTGGTTGATCAGGTCTTCTACAGTCAAACTCTTTTTTCGTTTCTTGCCTTGTGTACCATTCGAATTTTCGGATTTCTTGTTCGTACCAAACATTTTTGTTCTCCTTTCGTTAGGTCATCCTTCCTTCATTTTGTGATTCCGTGTCTCTTCTTCAGTGACCAAAATAAAATCGAGCGAAACCTACATGTAAACATTTTGTCACAAAATAGCATTATTATCTACATGTTATTGTTTTTAACGATAAAAAAAGAGGGATGAATTACGATCTGGTTTTATCTGTCTTAGAATTCCAACTTTATTTCTGCTATAATACCCTCATAAACACATAGGAGGTACTCGATGAAAAAGCATTCCTCAATTGCTTTCTAGGGGACGACGCCAATGACAGTGACTTTGGACTACACTTACTGCTGGGTTGTGGGCTGCCGCAACACAGTGCTTAGCACAAAACGAAAAAACTAAGCGTGGTACGGATTGCGAAATCGCATGAAGCTGGAAGCAGAAGTAATCGTTACGGACGGTGAATGTGTCCCTAGCCAAAGAAGCCTGATGAAGAACGAACGGAACCCTTTTCTCTCAAAAGAAATCATTCTTTTGGAGGAAAGCAAAATGAGAAAAGATGAAAATACGACCTTTGTTTGTAAAAACTGCAGTACGCCTGTGGCACCCTTGACCAATGGTTCTTACCGCAACCATTGTCCCCAGTGTCTCTACTCGTTACACGTGGATATTCGCCCGGGTGATCGTCAAAATACTTGCCATGGCTTGATGCGACCGATTGACTATCGCCAACATTCCAAAAAAGGCTATCAGCTCCTGCATGAATGCACTCGCTGCAAAAACCAGCAGTGGAATATCGTGGCACAGGATACGCAACAGCCAGACCATTTTATTGAGTGGTTGGCTCAAACCGCTGCGTATCACTAAAAAACCAAAGAAGACCATGCTTAAGGCTGGTCTTTTTTGTCTATCAGATCAACGGACCCCTTATACCACTAACTGCTCATAGACATTGTCGTCATAAGAAGCGCTTGCTTTAACCTAAAAAAAAACAGCCCGCTGTTTCGTCGATTGGTTGACGAAATTGCGGGCTGTCCTGCTAGTGTCTTCTTGATGATTTTACGTTGGTTTGCGCTTATTCAAAAACGAATTGATTGTGATACAGTTCTGCATAAAAGCCGTCAGCCGCCACCAATTGATGGTGATTGCCTTCTTCAATGACTTCGCCGTCCTTCAAGACAACGATGCGGTCGGCATTCAAAATCGTCTTCAAGCGATGGGCGATCACAAAACTGGTTCGTCCTTTGATCGCTTCATCCATTGCTCGTTGAATTTTCGCTTCGGTCACGGTATCAACGTTACTGGTGGCTTCATCCAAAATCAACAATTCTGGATTGGTCAAAATCGTTCGGGCAATACTCATCAATTGTTTTTGACCAGTACTGAAAAGATTATTCTCTTCGGTGATCTCCGTGTCATAGCCTTTTTCCAACGTCATAACAAACTCATGGATATTGGCTTGTTTCGCTGCTGCAATGACTTCGGCTTCAGTCGCTTCTGGTTTCCCAAAAGCAATGTTTTCGCGAATCGTCCCTGAGAACAACACGGATTCTTGCAAAACGATTCCCACTTGAGAACGCAGCAGATCCAAGTCTAGCTCCCGGATGTCGATGCCGTCAAAGGTCACAGAACCACCATTCACATCATAGAAGCGATTCAACAGGTTCATGATGGTCGTTTTTCCTGAACCCGTCGGTCCGACTAATGCGACCATTTCGCCTTTGTTGACTGTGATCGAGACATCTTTTAGGACCAATTTTTGACTGTCATACCCAAAGTCCACATGATTCAAAGCAACCGCCTCTTTGATGCCCTTCACTTTGATCCCGTCTTTTGGTTTGACCTCATCGGGTTCATCAAACATTTCATTGATTCTGCGCGCACCGGTGATCGCCAATTGAATCATGCTGTAACCAGAAGAGATCTGCATCAATGGTTGGTAATACTGCTGCGAATACTGGACAAAGGTCACAACTAATCCTAAAGCAACAGAACGTTCTAAGTCACCGTTCAATGCTAACCAGCCACCAAAGAAAATCACGATTGCCGTGTTCAACAAGGACATCCCTTGCATCAATGGGAAAAGCAGCCCAGAGTAGACTTGCCCTTTGTAGGTAGCTTCGCGGACTTGTTGGTTGTGGACCAAGAAACCGTCGATGGTTTCTTCTTGCAGTCCATTGGTGATGATGATTCGTTGACCACTGATTTTTTCATCGATATAGCCGTTTAATTTTCCGACTTCATCTTGTTGCAGATCGACATATTTGCGGGCTTTTTGGATCACGATCACCGCGATTAAGACCGCAATCGGGGTAGAAGCAATCGTTGCCCATGCCAATTCAACGTTTTGACGGAACATCATGATCAAGATTCCCACCATTAAGACTACATTGGTCAGCACTTGCAACAATGCTTGGTTCAAACTGTTTTGGATGTTATCCAAGTCACTGGTAAAACGGCTCAAAATATCACCGTCTTGATGAGAATCAAAGAATTTGATCGTCAATTTTTCCAGTTTATTAAATAAACCGATCCGCATTCTGTTGGTTGATTTCCCCACCATTTGCGTGAACAAGATACTATAAACAAAATTGGCTGCACTGGCTAAGACATAAAAAATCAACAATTTCCAAATGATCGATAGAAAAGCTGATTTATCATCGACCCCTTGCATCAAACCACCAACATAATTCGCCAACTCTTGGAACGCTTCTCCGACAAAGACTGGCGCTTGCACTTGCAGATACGTTGCCAGAATCACCGTCACAAAAATGAATAGAAACGACCACTTGTATTGTTTTAAGTAATGGTAGAAAAATTTACTCGCTTTGAACAAATCTGTCATGGTTACTCCTCTCCTTTCTGTGTTGCGAAGATTTCTTGATAAATAGCATTGTTATTGGCTAAAAATTCATGGCTTCCTTCACCAACCAGACGTCCATTATCTAAAACGAAGATGCGGTCGGCTTTCACAACAGAGGCAATCTTTTGCGCGATGATGATCGTTGTCGTGTCTTTTAATTGTTTTTCAAACGCTTCGCGAACCAATTTTTCCGAACGAGCATCTAATGCACTCGTACTATCATCCAAAATCAAAATTTTCGGTTCACCGATCACCCCTCGAGAAATCGATAAGCGTTGCTTTTGTCCTCCAGAAAAATTGCTGCTGCGCTCGGAGACCGGCGCTTCAAACCCAGCGGTCAATTTTTGAATAAATTCACTGGCTTGGGCGATTTCCGTTGCGCGAGACATCTCAGATTCTGAGGCGTCTTTTTTCCCTTGCCGCAAGTTTTGGGCAATCGTTCCTGAAAAGAGGATCGCTTTTTGCAAGACAAAAGCGACCGTTTTACGCAAGCTTTGTTCATTGACTTCTTTCAAGTCAACGCCGCCAACTCGCACGACACCTTCCGTTGGGTCAAACAAACGGGGAATCAGCTGCGCCAGTGTTGATTTGCCGGCACCAGTCGCCCCTACGATCCCAATCATTTCGCCAGGTTTGATGGTAAAACTGATAGCCGTTAGGGCATTTTTTTCATCCCCAGGGTAACGGAAACTGACGTTTTCAAAAGCGACACTTCCAGACAACTCTTGTTCTGGGACATCTTGGTATTGCAGATCCGGTTCGGTATCTAGAATCTCTTTGATCCGTTTTAGCGAAACTGCAGCCCGCGATGTCATCATCATCATCATGCCGCCGATAATGATCGCCATCATAATTTGCATCAAATAATTCATGAATGAGGCAATTCCCCCAATCAAGGTTGGATCATCTTTCGCTAGATCACTGACAAAGAAGATCGCGCCGACGACGGCTAAGTTGGCTGCCAGCATAAAGGAGGGGATCATTACAGAGAACAAGGTTCCTACGATAATATTATGCTTCGTTAACGTTTCACTGACTTTGGAAAAGCGTTGTAGCTGGTTTTCTTCTTGAACAAAAGATTTCACCACACGAATCCCCATCAAATTTTCTTTGGCAATCCCATTGATTTTGTCGATCAAGTTCTGGATGATCATAAAGTGTTTGCCCATCCGTGTAAAGGAGAGTGCCGTAATCACTAGGACAGCGATAATTAGTAAGACGATGATCCACCAAAGTTGCGGCATGGTTGTCATCGCCAAAATGAAGGCACCGATAAATAAGAACGGGATGCGAAACAACGATTGCAGCGAGATCATCACTAAGTTTTGAATTTGCGTGATGTCATTGGTCAAGCGCACCACTAGGTTTCCTGCCGAGAAGGTTTCGATATTACCAAATGAGAATGTCTGGATTTTCCGAAACATCTCTTCCCGAATATCGGCACTAACGCCTTGCGCCACTTTCGCAGAAAAAATCGTGTTGATAATCCCTGCAACAAGGCCTAGCAATGCTAGCCCAATCAGCTGCATACCAATTTTTTTCATTTCATCATTGTTTTCGGTAATAATTGATTCTAGCACTTGCTGCAAGAGCTTCGGCTGCCATAATGCAGCAACGACCATTAAAATGACCGATAATAAGGCAATGCCGGTTGCCGCTTTGTACTTTTTGACATGGCGTAAGACCAGATCCATATACGTACCACTCCTTTGTGTTTAGCAGAAAAGACTGCCAAAAAATTTCGGTTGCACAACAATTTACCATGGATCACGACGGGAAACAAGCGAACAAATAAAACAAAAAGAGCTTTCATGAAAGCTCTTTGAAAATATTGCATAAATGTTGTCGAAAATAACGAATAGTAAAGGGATTATGATGATCCTCGATACTGGTTTGATTATTTTTTGTCGCTAAATCTTTGACTTACGATTCGCTGTTTTCCAGCTCACTTTTTTGTTTTTTTGTCAGTTTTTGTTTGACTAAATCGTAGGAAACCAAAATCATTTGTTCGATGTTTTCTTCCATCAAGGCATCAGATGCCAACTTGATGGTATTCCAATGGGTCTTATTGGCATAATACCCTGGAATGATGACGTCAGGAAATTGCTCTCGCAGCGTTTCGTTGACCTCGGGCAGATTTTTCAAAGTCAAAAACGCTGTTTCTTCTGGTTGTGGACTCATGATTCCAAACTGCTGTCCTACTAAATCAAAGTAGATTGCATCCCAATCTTCGCGATAATAGACTTTGGCTCCCGGCAAGCCTTCCCCAAATGCTTGAAATCGCTGCATTTTTTTTGCAATTTTTTCTTCAATCGATGTACTCATTGTGTGTCCCCCACTTTCTGCTATCAAAATCGCCATTTTCTGCCTCAGTTTTGACAGATTGAATCGCTTGCTGCTCTATTTCCTACTATTATACATGGTTGTCGTGGAAAAAGGGATTTTTTATCAGTGGCATGTCGACTGATAATGACGTTACATGCAGCTGTAAGCGGCGTTACATTCATTCACCTTTCTCAGAAGACACAAAAAAGCCCTCATCAGCGAGTAAGTTGTACTCGCCAATAAGGGCAATTGATTACTAGATGTCATGGACAAGATTCATTTGAGAATCTTAGTACCAACCATTTGCTTCCCAGAATGCTTTGGCAGCAGACCAAGAACCATAACGTGATGCAACATATTCATCGGCAACCTTTTCTTGGTTAGCAGCTGAATAGTCACCATTTAAGTAAGAGTTGGTTAATTGGTAACGGCCATAGTATTGTCCGTTTGTCGCTGTGTATGAACCACCAGATTCTTTGTTTGCGATCCATTCTTTTGCTGAAGCTTCTGAGCCGCTAGCTGAAGAGCTGTAGCTTGAGCTACTTTGTGTGCTTGCAGCAGATTGTGTGTTGCTTGATTGTGAAGCTGCTGGTTCACTTGGTTGTTGTACACTTGCTGCAGCAGTCGTGCTTGCAGATTCTGTATAAGTTGCAGTGCCATCTGTAGGGATGATCAATGCTTCCCCAACAAAAATCAAGTTTTTATCAGCAATCTCGTTTGCTTCAACGATCGCATTGATCGTATCATCAGAGCTATAACCATAAAAGTTAGTAGCGATTGTTGATAATGTATCACCAGATTGAACAGTGTATTGTTCGTCTGCAAAGGCGTCTTTCCCACCTAAGAAAAGGCCGAAACCGGCAAGGACAGCTGTACTAAGTAAAACAGTTTTTAAAGACTTCATATAATTAAATCTCCTTCTTTGAAACTCATTTTGCGTCATTTGAGATGACTCAAGCGCATAAACAAGTCTAACATCGAAGAATATTTCATAGGTAAAGAATTCATTACAGATGATTACGAAAACGACAGTTGCCTTACGTTTCGTAAGAATTTGAGAATCCTATCATATCAAGCTTTGTTCTGCTGTAATTTTCAACATTACAGTTATTTTGTTTTCAGGTAAACCAGTTAACCTTAGAAAACCTTTCCTATATTACAAAAAAACCTCTTTTTACACAGGATTGTAACAAAAGAAGGAACGAGACAAGGTCTCATTCCTCATTTACTTTCTATTTTTTCTTCACTGGGATCAATTTATTCATGACGATCGCCGCAATAGCGCTTAAAGCAATCGGTGAATCTAATAAATATTGTAAGAATTGAGGCGCAGATTCTTTGATTTCTGCTGGCATAAACAACAAGCCGATGGCAATAATCAACGGTACCCCGATAATATACAACTCCCGCTCGGAAAACTCTTCATTCTTAATGACCCGAAAGCCGCTCAACAAAATAATGACGCAGACGACCGCGAACACGCCGCCGATGACAGCAGAAGGTACTGCGTGAATCAAGGCTGAAAGTTTTCCCATGAAGGACAATAGGATAAACCAGACGGACGCCATCACAAAGACTTTTTTACTAGCAACCCCTGTGATCGAAATGATCCCTGCATTGGTAGAATAACCAGTTACAGGTGTCGTTCCAACTAAGGCGGCAACCAAGCAGCCTAACCCTTCACCGATCACGCCTTTATTGATCTGTTCATCCGTAACAGGTTCTTCTGTCACAGAACTGACCGCGTACCAAGTTCCTGTTGTTTCTGCTAGGAGAACCATATAGATCACTAGCATCGTTAAGATCGCTGAAACATCAAAATGCAGGCCATAGTTTAGAAATACCAGTTTTGGCAGACTAAAGAAAGAAGCATCCGCCACCGACTGAAAATCAACGCCTCCCATAAAGGAAGCAATCACGGTACCGATAACCAAAGCAATAATGACCGAACTGATTCGGAAGTATTTTCCCATTCCTGGAAAATAATCGCCTAACATGGAAAACAAGATCAAAATCGCAGCAGTAATCGCAGCTAACAACATGTTTTGATTGGCACTTAGAGTTTCAGTGGCAGGATAGATATTGCTAGTAAATGCTGTTGGCAGCAGCGTCAAACCAACGATCATGATGATCGTTCCACTGACGATCGTAGGAATAAAATGACGAACGATATACTTATAGATGCCAGTAAAACCTAGTAAAATGACTGCTGCGGCACCAACAATGCTGGCACCTAACACCGTGTCCATACCGTTGGCACCAAAATAAATACCGATGATCGCTCCAACGGGTACAAAGGATGGTCCTTGACATACGGGTAATTTCAAGAAAAAGAGGACTTGGATCAAAGAAGCGATCCCTGCTCCTAAAAAGGTCGATTGGATCAAACCTGATGCGTCTGAAGAGGACATTGCCACCGCGGTTGCGATAATAAATGGCGGCACATACACGTCCATTGCCAACACATGCTGTAATCCTAAAAGTACTGCTTGACCAAAGGGAATGTCTTCATTCATTCCGATCGTTAAATGTTTGTTTTTCGTTGATTCCACTGTCTCATTCTCCTCATTTTTCGTGTACTTTTTTTCCTTGGACCCAGACTTGGCGAATATTTTGCATCGTTGCTAAGTACAGGATTTTTTGTAATCTTGCTTCGGGTGAGGTGAACACACCGAAGTCAGGCAAAGGATTTTCTTTTTGTCGCGTATCGATCACTTGCACATCAAACGCATACCCTTCTTTGATGACACCTACTGGTAATTTCAGTGCCTCACCGCCGCCTTTTGTCGCCAATGAGAACGCATCGATCACGGATATACGAGAATCAGCTACTCCTCGTGTGTTTTGAGGAAGCGTGACATCCACGCCATCTTCTAACATTCTCGAAGACATCACAGCTTGTTTGATGTTGTCATACAAACTCGGTGAAAAACCGCCGGAGATATCCGTTCCTAAACCAATCGTGACTCCTTGTTCTTTCAAGCGCTTGATTGGGATCACGCCATTGGCAAAGTAGGCATTTGAAATGGGACAGTGCGCAACTGCGGCGCCGGTTTCAACAAAACGAGCGCCGTCAGCTGGGCTGATGAAATTGCCATGAGCCATCACTGCTTTTTCACGCAACAAGCCGAAATCTTGCAGCACTTCGGTATCCGTTTTGCCAAATCGTTCTTGAACAAAGTCATGTTCCCATTGCCCTTCACTGCAGTGGGTCTGAACATGAACATCATATTTTTCAGCCAATGCGCCTAACCCTGCCAAGCCTTCATCGGTACAGCTGGGGACAAATCGCGGAGTGACCACAGGATAGACGCCTTGAGGTGCGGTCTTTGCGATTGCTTGTACTTCTTGAATAAAACGTTCTGTATCCGCTAATGCCTCTTCTGTTGACGCATCCCGATAAAAAGCAGGATTGGCTTGAGGATCGTCCATAACGACTTTTCCGACTAATCCCCGTTGACCAAGAGCGGCACAAGTCTTCGCCAATTGAAGACTCGCTTCTAGATGGATCGTTGCAAAATAAAGAACCGTTGTCGTTCCTCTTGCCAACAACTGTGCCACCAAATCCTGATAGACAGCTTTGGCAAATGCTGGATCGGCATATTTTGCCTCCAGCGGAAACGTGCATTCATCTAACCAGACATTTAACGGTTCATCTAACGCGATCCCTGCTTGCGGCCATTGTGGTGCATGGACATGCAGATCGACAAATCCTGGTAAAAAGCACTGGCCTTCGGATAAAGCCTGAAGATTCTCTGATGCTTTTGCCAGCTCTACCTCATACCCTTGATCTGTTTTGGCAGTGACTTTCGTGATGATCCCTGCGCCATCGACTTGAATCAAAGCTTCTTCTATATATTCTAGTTTTCCATCAGTTGGCGTATGGAAAACATCTCCTTTAAAATAGCGAATGGTTGCCATTTGTTTGATTTCCCCCGTTCTCTAAGACATTGTCAGGAAAAAGCCGTTCATTTAATGTTCCTTTTTCACTAACACGATGTTCTTATTTTAACGCTATTCGAAAATAGTGCAATAAAATTCACTATCATAAAGGAATATAAAACGCTGAATGTTCGGTTTTTATTCGATTTCAAAAAAAAGACACCGTCTAGAAATAAGACAGTGTCTGCTTTTTGAGAATATTCGCTTGGTTTATCTATAACTAAGGCGTTACCTAAACTAGACTAACGGTCAGGGTTTTTCCGAGGGCGGAAGCAAGTTTGGATAATGTTTCGAAACTTGTATTATCCCCTCTCTCAATACGTGCAATGGTTGACTGAGGAACAGCGGCGAGCTCTGCAAGTTCTCTTTGTGTGAGTCCTGCACTTTCTCGCGCTTTCATCAATGCTACAGCACTAGCAAGTTTCGCTTTTTCAGCTTCATATTCAGCTTTGAATTCAGTGTCTTTCATTTTTTCTTTTAAAAAATCATTGAATTTAACTGTTGGCATCTTTGATCTCCTCCTCAAATTCTTTTCGGATCTCTATCGCTTTTGCTATTTCTTGAATTGGCGTCTTCTGCGTTTTCTTGGTGAAACCATGGGTAATAATGAATTTAGAACCTAGCCAATGAAAATATAAAGCTCTTTGAATGTTTCCTCCCATTCCTGATCTCAGCTCAAATAGGTTATCTCCCAGTTTTTTCACCCATTTCATTTTTTGAGCGATCAGTATTCCATGTTCTTCCACATTCGCAATGACTGCTAACATTTTTTTCTGGTCTTTCTCAGGTAACTGTTCAAAAAACTCAATAAATTCATTGTGTCCATTTGGTCGCTCATAAAACTCAAACTTAGGTTTGTCCATACACAAATGATAGCATATATGCTATCATTTGTCGATTCAAGTTACCGTTCATTATTCTTTCTTAGACTTTATTCCCTATAATTGGTTTCATCTTTTTTCTAGTTGATACAAAACTACTTAACATTCTCTTTGTCGATTACACCGAATCAACTCCAAATCATTTCTCCATCATTTTTCTTTACGATTCCTACGAAAAACCACCAGTCCGCCTACTAGCAAACAGATTACTCCTGCAATCGAGCCCCATTTTGCTGGCTCTAAAAAGCTTTGGATCCTTGAGGTCTGATTCGTTTCCGTCGTTCCTGATAGCTGAAACAAGAAAGCCAGCGGCTGATGTTCAAAACGAAGAATGACAAACAGGAGTGTCATCAAAAGAAATTGATGTACCAGACTCCCTTTGCTTTGTGTGGCATACTTGGCTAAACTCTGCTGCTCGATTGCTTCGGGTTTTGCCGCCAAATACTGTTTCGTAAGCCATTGATTCAATCCCGCATTAAAGAAGCTAATGACGAATAAACTTATTGGAATCAGTGTGTCGCTGCTGAACAGAAGAACACCTGCCATCAGCCCAAGTAAATATGTTGGTACCAGCTGTTTTTCTAAACGATGAGCGAGTTTTCCTCCGAGAAACATCGCGCCAAAAAGGCCCAGTGCATATGGTAAGTAAACGTGCGTGCTTAGCGCTTGTGCTCCAAATCGACCGGTAACATACACCGAGCCGAAAAGAAAAAGAAAGTTTCCGATCACCCCACGAATGAAGGTGAGCACATTTAGATGAAGTGGCTGTTTCCACGAGCGGCTGCGTTTCGTTAAAGTGATCAGCAGCAAAGCAAAGAGAAACAAGAAGCCAGTAATCGCCCATTCAAACAGGGCATTCGACTTGATCAGCCTTGCTGCTCGCAAGCCAAACAGTAAGAGAAAGAAAAAGAAATACAACAAAAACTGCTTGTTGAATAACTGGTTGCGCTGCATCAACGGTCTTTTTGGGAGGTTGTTGAAGGTTTGACTACACTTAGCTGCCAGCACAAAGAGTGCAAAATAACTGCCAAATAGACCAATGCCTTGAAGGTCATCAGGCAACCGTAAGGCAAAGAGTAAAACCAAAAGATAGAACAGCGCCTCCTTCCAATCATTTTTCAGCGGCTGTTCAGTGAGCTTGGCTTTTTGGCGTACCATCAGTTCAGCTGGCGGCAGCCAAGAAGCACTGATCCCCAACAAACCAGCAGCTGGCAAGAGTGCCACGCTCCACCAAGTGCTCAAGATACCCACCAATGCGCCGGCACCGCCGATCAAGACACTTGCTGCTAACAGCGATGGTGCGAAAAGCGCCGTAAGCGTCTGTAAGAAAAAGACCCCTGTCATGCGAAAGGTATAAAAGAGCGCAAAGGCTAATGCTGCACTTAGTGACTGCTCTTTGCTCAAAGATAAAAAATAAAGATACGGGATGATCGTGATCGTATTGCTGATGATCAAAAGTGCGGTATGGGATTTGAAAGCTTTCATCGTCCGACTCCTTGGTTTGATTTAAGGTTCCATCTTTCTTCTATCCTACACCTTCAAGCAATCCTGTCAACTTGAGGGAGCTTCTAAGCGATTTCTCTCGTTTGACAAGCCACTAAATAAAGGCAGAAAAAACATGCAAAGAGGTTTACTGTTTCGTTTCAGACTTACTCTAAAAAACGTAGCACAGATTCCATCAAAGGAAATCGTATGCTACGTTCAATCGAAACACTTTATTCGATTTTCCCCACCGACTGTCGCACTTTTAATTGATGAGGACTAATTTTCCGATGGCTAGTTTCTGCTTGATTGGTGATGATGTCTGCTAGTAATTCAGCTGCTTCATAACCGATTCGTTCCATATCTTGGGCAACGGTTGTTAATTCAGGCGTTACATAACTAGCCAAAATAATATCATCGAATCCAATGACCGAAATATCTTCAGGAACCCGCAAGCCCATATCTTTGATTCCACGTATCGCTCCGATTGCCATAATATCACTGGCACAGAACAATGCAGTGATTTCTTGATTATTTTCTAGCAAATTTTTACAAATCAAGTAGGCAATTTCTTCTTCGTAATTTGCGTATTGAATATAGGATTCATTTACTAGCAAACCGTGAGCTGCCAAAGAAGCGCGATAACCTCTTTCTCTAAGTTCACTGACATTGGCATCACGGCTTCCGTTTATCATGCCAATTTGTCGATGATTATTGGCAATCAAAAAGTCCACTGCTTCTTGCGCCGCTTTTTCATTGTCAATCGAAACCAGACCAATCATAGGGTTGTCGATTTCCATATCGATCAAAACAGTCGGCAAAGAGGTTTGCTGTACTTCTTGGTAGTATGGATCTGTCGTTTTTAAGCCTTGAATCACTACTCCAGTGATATTGTGCTCATTGCAGAACTGACTAAACGTTTTCTGCTTTTGTTTCTCGGTGCTTGTTCCATAAAAGACAAATTCAAAATCTGATTGATCCGTATAGCGATAGACCCCATTCAACACTTCCAAAGGCATCGTTGATTTTCGATTAAAATTCAACTCGTTTAAAATCAAGGCGATCGTTTGTTGTTTCTTCGAAGACAGTGTCCTTGCTGCCATATTGGGGGAATAATCTAATTCTTTCGCTATTTTTAAAATGTCTTGCTTGGTTTGCTGGTTGATATCACTATACCCATTAAAAACTTTAGATACAGTCGCTATTGATACGCCGGCTGCCTTTGCCACATCGCGAATCGTTGTTCGCATTTGCTATCTCTCCTTTATCCAGATACCACCATCAGTCTTACTAGCGATCAATCGTGTTTCCTCCGCTAACTGACAGTCAATACATTGATCCTTTAAACTGATTTTAACAGGTTCTCCTTGATAAAAGAGCGTAAATTTTAGTTCTTTTATTTTCTGTGGCAAGTGATTCGCTAATCGCAGCCCTTGATCGTAATACAAACCAGCAAATCCGTAAATCAAGCTCAGCCAGCTTCCGCCCATATTGGCTGCGTGAATGCCATCGACAACATTTTTTTGTAAATCCGTTAAATCCATCAAAGCCGTATCCATGAAATAACGATACGCCTTCTCAGAATCCCCAATTCGACTCGCCATCACGCTGAAAATAGAACGAGATAAGGAAGAATCATGCGTCGTTACTTGCTCGTAATAATCATAATCTTTTTTTAATTGCTCAAGACTGAAATCTCCTGTATAAAGCATTTGTGCCAAAACCGTATCCGCTTGTTTACAGACCTGATGTTTGTAGATGACCATCGGATGATAATGTAACAGGAGAGGATACTTTTCAGCCGATGTAGTTTCAAACGGCCAGACTGCTTGTTCTAAGAATCCATCATCTTGTTTGGTAATGCCTCGCTGTTCATCGTAGCCAAAATACATTAAATCGGCTGCCTGCTGCCAAGCACTAATTGATTCTTGGTATTTTCCAAATCGCTGTGCTAACTCAATTGCGTAGTAAAGATTGTTTTGAACCATCTTATTCGTATAAAAATTATTGTTAACAAGAGCGCTGTATTCGTCAGGTCCGGTCACTCCATTGATACAAAAAGCAAGCTTGCCGTCTTTTTCTACCAGATCGCCATAACTCAACCAGAATTTTGCCGTTTCAAAAACAACATCACTACCCACGGTTTCAATGAATCTCTCATCACCTGTCACCCGTTCATACAATTGGAATGCATACACGATATCCGCATTGATATGAACTTGAGCGGTTCCCGCTGGATAGTAAGCACTTGTTTCATGTCCGTCGATTGTCCGCCAAGCAAATAATGCTCCCTCTTGCCCTAGCTCCTGCGCCCGTTGTTTGGCTTGTGGTAAGATGTTCCCCCGATAAGAAAGTAATGCTTTGGCAATTTCAGGATTCGTAAAAATAAAAAACGGTAAAAGGTACATTTCCGTATCCCAGAAGTAATGACCTTCATAGCCTTCCCCCGTCAATCCTTTGGCCGCGAAATTTGTTCTACCATCTCTTCCTGCTCCTTGATTCAAATGAAATAAATTGAATCGAATCCCTTTTTGAAGAATTGGGTCTCCTTCGATTTGAATATCACTGGCTGCCCAAAAATGCTGGTAGCTTAGTTGCTGCTCTTGCAAGAGAACTTCAAAATCGGCTAACTCTTGTTTAAAAGGTGTTTCGGGATTTTGATTATCTTCAAGTAGTTTCATTTGGAAAACCGTCGTAAGCGTTTCCTCTGATTGTAATTGCTTTTCGCCATTGATCACTCGAATTGCTATGCTTCGTTGACTAGTTTCAGCTGTCCAAATCGCATAATCCTGAAAATCAGCTTTTCGTAAGCGATGCGCTTTACTGGCAACCCGAGGATCATCTGTTTGAACAATTGCTGCTTTTTGTTCCATCGGGTGTGTCATGTAGATTGGTTCCGAGAAATTTGTGTTTTTAATCTGATAATGACAGATGTAAAGCTCACTTCGTGCCATTGAGGCAAAAGACTGCATCACCAGTTCAAAAGTTTTACCCAGTGGCGTTACTACTTTATAGGATTCATCCAACACGCCTTTTTTCAAATCTAAAGTCATTTTTATAGGCTTTATTTGCCATTCTGAAGCACTAGAGTCCTCGTCACCAATCTGTAAGCGCACGCCTCTTAGATTTGGCAGTTTGATGATCGTCTGATGCTCTTTGGCATAGCCATACGCCCATTCACCGTATTGAATCGGCTCACTATCAAAAAAACCGTTAACAAAGGAGCCCGAATTTCCCGCATAGTGCTCATTAACTTTTAAAGGATGCCCTGCCCGCACGCCAATTTGACCATTACCAACTGCAAACAATGTTTCTAGGTACTCGTGTGTTTGATGAGAAAGTTCCTCTGCACTTACTTTAAACGAATCATTTTTCGCCATCCATTCGCACTCCTTGTAAGAAATATTTATTGAACAGCAAATAAATGATCACAATGGGAATGATCGTGATCACACTTGCCGCCATCGTCTGATCCCATCGTACACCACCATTTCGACTTTGGAAAGTCTGCAACCCTAGAGTCAAAGTATATTTACTTGGCGTAGTCAAATATAGCATTGGTTTCATGAATTCATTCCAAAAGCCCATAAAAATAAAGACAGCTTGTGTCGCGATCGATGGTTTTGCTAATGGCATCACGATACGAAAGAATGTTTGAAACCTTCCCAAACCATCGATCGCAGCAGCTTCTTCCACATCTTTAGGAAACGATAAAAAGAATTGGCGCATCATAAAAATATTCCCGATATTGATGGCAGCCGGTAAAATCAAGGCCGAAAAGCTATCTAACATCCCTAGATTCATCAAGATCAGGTAGTTGGGAATCAACAAGACTTGAGCTGGTACCATCATCAATGCCAAAAAACCATAGTAAATTCGTTCACGTCCTGGAAAATTTAACCTTGCTAAGGCATAACCTGCCATCGTATTTAATAAAATATTGATGGTCGTTCCAATAACCGATATGATCACGGAGTTTAAAAACCAGCGCATAAACAAGGAGGAGCGCCCTAAGACATAACGAAAATTGTCTAGAGTAAACTCATTCGGAATCAAGCTCATATCTCCAGAAACAATTTCTCTATAAGGTTTGAAAGATGCAGCGATTGCCCAAATAAAAGGATAAAACGTCAACACTGCATAAAGAATCAAGATTATATAGAGAAGGATTTTCAATAGTTTTGTTTTCTCTTTTCCTTTCATTGACGTTACCCTCTTTCTTTGTTCAATTTTTCTGCTAGAAGTGATGTAGTAAAAATAATGATTGCCAATACAATCGCTAATGCAGCCGCATAGCCCATCGTGTTCATTTGTCCAAAGGCGTATTGGTAAATCATTAGTGACAAGGTCAGAGTCGAATTGTTGGGTCCTCCTGATCCGTTCGAGAAGATATACGCCTGATCAAACATCTGAAAGGTACCAATGATGCCCGTCAGCAATACATAGGTAGTGATTGGTCTTAGATAAGGAATCGTAATATATCGTAATTTATCCACGGTTGTCGCGCCATCGATCTCCGCTGCTTCGTACAACGAATGAGGCAGATCAACTAAGGAAGCCAAATAGATCGTCATATAATAGGGCACGGTCGACCAAATATTCATCACCATAATCACTTTCAACGCATAGGCCGGTTCTTGTAAAAAATTGATTGGTTCTGAGTAAAATCCTAAATTCATAAATAAGTCATTGACTGGACCGTAAATATTAAAAATAAACATAAAGATGATCGTCAACGCTGAACTAGAAGTTAGAGTCGGTAAAAAATAAATCATCCGAAACAATTTTTTCCCTTTGATTCCTCTGCTACTTAAAATATACGCAATGATCAAAGCAAAAATCGTTTGTAATGGAACGACGACCAACGCGAAAGTGGCCGTATTTCTAAGTGCAATTCGTGCTTTTTGATCGGTAAAGATACGTACATAATTCTCTATCCCTTTAAAAGAAAACGTATTGGTAAACAAATTGACATCGTTGAATGATAGATAAAAAGCAAAGAGAACAGCTAAGACGAAAAAGATTCCTACGACAATAATTGCTGGAGCCAGAAAGAGCCACGCCTGTCGGATTTCTTGCCATTGGCTTTTTGTATAGTTGTGTTTTTTTCGTTCCATCGTGTTGTCACCTTTCTCCAAAGAAAAGAGGGAGGGTCTCCCCCTCTTTATAATGTCTGACTAGTTTGCTGTAATATCCGCATTCGCTTGATCATCGGCAGCTTCCATCGCTTCTTCAAAGGTCATGTTTCCATTCAAAGCATTAGGTAAAAAGTTTTGATACGCTTTGTTGATGGTATCTAGAGTGGTTCCATTTTGCCAAATCGTTGCATAATCCCATGCCTCTAAGTGAACATTCAAGTCACTATTTTCAGTGATTTTCGCTGCATCTGCAACATCTTGGCGACTAGGCAAGGTTCCTGTCCCTTCTACCCAAGCTTGCATACCACTTTGTCCAGTAGCGTGTTGAATCCACTTATCTGCCAAGGCACTTTTTTCAGTCCCAACATATTTTCCCCAACCGACAGAAAACATCATTGACCCTTCCGTTACTTTATACGTTGGCATTTCTTTTACAACAAAAGGAATATCAGGAAATTCTGTCTTCAGTGTCTCATACACCCAGTTTCCTTCATCCATGATCGCAATTTTTCCAGAACCAAAAGCTTCGCCGTTCCGACCTGTTCCGATGTCTTGCGGGGTAACCGCTGCTTTCGTATCGACCAATTCTTTTAAAATTGAAAGATTATCAACTACTGCTGGGTCAGCCAAATTAGCCGTCCCGTCTTCATTGATTGGTTGAGCATTTTCACGCGTTGCAAGATGGTAGTTACGAGCCATATCTTGGTTATAACTCATGGCAAAAACATTCCCTTCACCATAAGCTTCATTGATTTTTTCTTGAAACGATGGTAGCCATTCGACATACGCTTCAAGAGTGTCTGGTACTTCATCGATCGATACACCAACTTCATCAAAAATCGCTGTATTGAAATAGAGTGCTAAAGTTGACATATCTTTAGGAACAGCCTGCAGTTGTCCATCCGAGGTCGTAAAAGCATCGATCAAGCTATCATAAAACTGTTCACTTTCAAAATCAGCCGGATCCAATTCTGCAAGTGTGCCGTTCTCCGAGAACCATGGGAACATATAGGCATCCACATAAAAAACATCAGGTGCAGTTCTACCCGCCATATCAGCTTGAATTTGGGTGTTATAATCGGTGTATACTTTCTTTTCAACTGTAGCACCCGTTGCTTCTTCAAAAGATTGGATCATTTCATCCAACGATTTTTCTTCCGCCTCATTTCCACCCCAAACACCGATCGTTAACGAATCCCCCGTGAAATCCGTTTGATCTGTCGAACTACTGGTGTCTTCGTTCCCGCCACAAGCTGCCAGCAATGCTGCTACAGACAATAGAAGCCCTGTTCCTACTACTTTTTTCCATCCAGTCATTTTGTTTCCTCCTAAAAATTGATTTTGATTTGTTCTTTAAGCTGATAAACTTTATCAAAAGCGATAAACTCGATCGCTTGCTCCCCATGGTTAGTGACCGTAAAACCTTCCTGTGTGACTTCAATCCGTAATGGCTGTTGGTGCCACATAATACCAAAATCAAGTGCTTCCCAAGCCTTTGGTAAATGTGGTTCAATTCGTAACTGGCCGTCTAAACAACGCACGCCCCCATAACCGAAGACTGTCATTTGCCAAATCCCACCGAGTGATGCTGCATGGATCCCTTCATTGGAAGACAGCATATTCTCCCCCATGTCGATATTGATCGCTTGTTGAAACAGGTCATAAGAAAGTGCTATTTCCCCTAAATCAGCAGCGAGGATGGCATGTGTCGATAATGACAAGGAGGAATCATGGAGCGTTTTTGGCTCATAGTAATCCCAATTCAACCGTTTCTCTTCTTTTGGAAAAAGGTTCTCAAATAAGAACAAGAGCAAGAGGACATCGGCTTGTTTTGATACTTGCATTTCATTGACTTGTTCTAAGTTATACTCGTGGAACAATGTGCCTACTTGCGAATCATTTTTATACTTGGTGAGATCGATTTCTTTTTTCGACAAATAGGTATCGTCTTGTGGAATGATTCCTGCTTCATTCGGCTGTGGTAAATAAATTGCAGCTACTTTCGCTTGCCATTCTTGATACGCCTCATTTAACGGCAGTTTTTCCGATAGTTTCCCAAAAAGTTCCGACTGGTTCTTTTTCAGCTCATCATATAATGAGATTGCCAATTGAATGTTCCAGTGCGCAGTATGATTCGTGAATGCATTATTATCGACATGCTCCTTATATTCATCTGGTCCAACGACGTCTAGAATTTCATAGCGTTTGTTTTCTTCGGACCACTCTAAACGACTCGCCCAAAAAATCGCCGTATCAAAAATCACTTCATAACCTTTTTCCCCCGCGAATTGTTGATCATTCGTTACATCGATAAATTGCTTGATGCCATAAGTAACATCACTGGTAATATGCTGTTCAATAAACCCTGACCAAATTTTTGTTGGTAAGCCTGTGATAATATCCGCAGCGCCCCAAACTGGCGTAGTTTCACCATCTTCAGGCCAAGCAGCTTCCCACGGAAATTGGGCGCCTTGATAGCCGTTTTCAGCAGCTTTTTTGTGGGCACCAGCCAAACCTAAATAGCGGTAAGTCACTAGTTTTTTGGCGATTTCTGGGTGTGTGAAGGTAAAATAAGGCAACATAAAAATCTCAGTATCCCAAAATGTATGTCCTTTGTACCCTTCTCCCGACAGGCCTTTGGCACCTATGTTCATGCGTTCGTCATGGGCTGGTGTCATCACATGCAGGTGGTATTTCGCAAAATGAATCGCTAGTTGATCTAGTGGGTTCTCTGTCTTAATGTTGATTGGAAAAACGGACCAAACTTCTTTGTCCCATGCCGCGGCTGAAGCTTTTGCTAATTCCTGATAGCCGTTTTTACGAATCTCTTTTAGCTCTTCAAGAGCAATCCTCTTCAACTCTTGTGGTGATTTCCCTAAATATTCTTTATCGATACTGGTATAAACAGAAGAAAACTTCTCAATCTTTAACATCTCATTTGCGGCTAACGTTTGCCAATAACGATTGTAGATTTTTCGTCTACCCATCTCGATCCGTTTCTTGGTTTCATCATAGCAATCTACTGTTTTTTCTAAATTATGTGCTGTGGAAAGAACAAAGGCGATGTTAGATTGAGTGGTCTTTGGCATCATTTGTAAGAACCGATTATCGACGAGTGATTTGTCTCCTTCAGTAAAATGCTGCGAACCACTATTTGTCATCTGTCCATCAATACCAGAAATAATTTCCAACGTGACTTCTTTTCCTAAATTCTTGATCATCACTTGTTGCGCAAACACATGCTTTTGTGCAAAGGAAACACATCGCTTAAAGGTCAGTTCGACATTGATCTGACCATGCTTCCATTGAAAGGATCGCGTTAGTTCCCCTGTTTTCAGATTTAAGCAACGTGAATAGTTTGAATAAGTGCCTTTTGATAAATCTAATCGTTCGCCATCAAAAAGAAGTTCCATCCCTATCATATCAGGTACATTGGGCAGCTCAGTCACTTCATTTTCGTCGAATTTATCAAAGGTTCCTGCGACAAAAAGATTACGGGTTTCACCAACATATTTCTCTTCTGTGGCAGAGCGCATCCCCAGATAGCCATTGCCCAAGCACATAATCGCTTCTGCCTTGCCTAACCATTTTGTATCAAAGGCCTTTTCCGTAATTTTCCATGGGTCTTCTTTTAAATACTGCATTGCTGTTTCCATTTTTTCCTCCTAGATCTTAAGAAAACGTTTTAGTTTCTTTCAAAAATTTTTTTATTTATAAAAATAATTATTGGACCGAAATAAAAGTACAATCAAGCCCATTAAATAACTACCAATTACTAGAACAATTGCTGCGTTAAGAAAAACAAATCCTACGATTAAGTGAAGTGGCGCATAATAAGCATAATCTCTAATTATTTTTGCGGCTTGGTATTCGTTTCGCCACTTCCAAGCAATAAGACTCGCACTAGCCCAGGCAAGAACAACTAACAAAAACAGAGCTTGTGTATTGATTTCTACTAAAGGATTTCCAGCTAACAATTCATCGAAGGAGGTTTCGCTCATAGTGATCATTCTCCTCTTTCTTATTAAATCCCACCGTACTCTGTCCTACTATATCGTGTAAAGTTTTTTTCGTACCCAAATAGACTAAGAAAGAACAAATGAAAAACAACCAACCGATCATTGGCAAAAAGTAGAGCAATTTTGCTACTTCCCTCATCCCCACCGTTAGTAGATTACGCTGATTCGTAAAAACAACAAGTTTCGCAAAATGCTTTCCAATCGTTTTTCCTTCAAAACTACTCAAGCAAACCATGTTGTAGACCACAAAGAGCAATTGAGGCAAAACAATAGTTATTCCAGCAGGCACCATTAGCAGATAGCTAAGCATTGTACTAGGAAGAAAAATAATTATTCCATCAATTAAAAATGCTAGCAATCTTAAGATCAGCATAAGTACCCTCCTTTCGAAAACCTTTTCGTTACATCCACATATTACCAGACAATTTTTCTCCATTCAAGCGTTTTCACAAAAAAATTCTAAGAATATTCCTATCACCAGAGAGAAAAATAGCTATATTGCTAAAACGTTTTAGTTTGTCTGTTTTTTTGCAAGCGATTTGATTGGGAACCAGCCGCGGTTATGATACCATGAAGCAAACACGAAAGAAGGCGATTTCTTGGATTTATGGCTTACAAATGTTCAACTTGAGACGAGTTATTTAAAAGAAGGCGACTGGTCTTATGGAACCAAAACAGAAAATACAGCAATCGGGATCAATGATGGAAAAATAGCGGAGATCGTGCCGATGACTGAATGGCAGGCATCAAGCGAAGCGACGATCATTGATGGAGAAAATCAGTTATTGTTGCCAGGATTGATCGAAAAACATTGTCATTTGGACAAAAGTAAATTAGGTACTCCTTGGCGTCCAGTCACGCCAGCAGCTAGCTTGGTGGAACGATTTGAAACTGAGATTCCCCAATTAGATGCCTTACCGTTATCGATCAAAGAACGCGGACAAGCGCTGATTGATTTAGAACTACCTCACGGTGCGGTGATGTTCCGCTCACATATCGATATTGAACCAATGACTCAGCTGCGTTATTTTGATGCGATCACTGAATTCGTTGCCGAACAGCCTTTTGGTTCAGAGCTGGTCTTATTTCCCCAACATGGCTTGCTGCGCTCAAATGCAGCTTCTTTGATTGAAGAAGCCTTAGCAACGGGCAAAGCTTCTTATATTGGCGGTGTTGATCCGTATACACTCGATCAAGATTATAAAACTTCCTTACGAACAACTTTTGAACTTGCTCAAAAAGGACATGTCGGTATTGACCTCCATCTTCATGATCGGCAAGAAGCTGGTAGAGCGACCATTAAAGAAATGATTCGTTTGACGAAGGAATTCAATATGCAAGGAAAAGTGGCGATCAGTCACGCCTTTGGTCTAAATGACTTTGAGGGAGCAGAACGCAAAGAAGTCTTTCAAGCCTTAGCAGACTTAGAGATCCATATCATTTCAAGTATTCCCATCAGCCCAGGAACGATCCCGCCACTGAAGGAATTGCAAAGCTATGGCGTGGCTGTTCATATCGGTTGCGACAATGTCTATGATTCTTGGTCTTCTCTTGGCGACGGTTCTTTACAAGAAAAGCTGGCGCGCTATTTAGAGATTTTTGCTGTCAAAAGTCAGGAAGACTTGACGCAAGCCCTAGGTCTGGTTACTGATGGCAAAGTGCCATTAGATAAAAACGGTGCGCAGCAATGGCCTAAGGTTGGTGATTCGGCTGATTTCTTGCTGACACCAGCTGCTTGTACGGCAGAATTCGTTGCCCGCAAAGGCTTCGTCAGCAAAAGTTTTTATCAAGGAACGGTTGTCTTTTCAGCTGAATAAACTATCTGATAACAACGAAAAGAAAAGCCATTGTCTGAACTCAGCAGACAATGGCTTATTTCTTTCGATCATTAAACGTTTCTCAAAAATTCCATTTTACCCAATCAGCAAATAATTCTGGCCAACGGACAACCGACGCTTCGATCCCATGTTGATCGCTGTTGGCGGTTTCTGGCGTTCCTAAACTTAACCCGTGACCGCCCCGAGGGAAAATGTGTAGCTCATAAGGTATATTAAATTTGCGCAGCTGTTCGGCAAAAAGGAGGCTGTTTTCCGCCAAGACTAATCCATCTTCTAACGTATGCCAAAGAAACGTTGGTGGTGTCTGTTCATTGACTAAAGTCTCTAAAGACAAGGCGGCTTTTTCTGTTTCGTAACGATCTGCTAATAATGAACGGAAGGAATCTTGGTGCCCAAGTTCTCCACTAGATAATACTGGGTAGCTCAACAGTAACCCGTTAGGCCGCCATTCTTCATTGGCTCCTTGTAAAGCCTCTGCTAGAAAAGGTTGCTGCCAAGACACACCCAAGTTAGCAGCTAAATGGCCACCAGCTGAAAAACCAGCAACGATGATTTTTCCAGGATCGACGTGCCAGGTGTCATGATTGGTGCGGACAAGACGAACGGCAGCAGCCAATTCCTTTAAGGCTAACGGATAGACAGCCGGTTTGATACTATAATGCAACACAAAGGCTTGGAACCCAAAGCTCATCATTTTGATGGCGATAGGTTCCGCTTCTCGATCCGACAACATTTCATAGCCACCGCCAGGACAGATGATGACAGCTGGTCGGACACGATCTGTTTCCATTTCAGGAGAATTTTCGATGACATAGGTAGTTAAACTTGCTTGGCTTTCTGGTAAAAGTGCAGATCTTTTTTCATGTATCACGGGTTGCGCCTCATTTCATTGTAATTTTATAGACAATTGGTTGGTCGGTTTCAATTGGTTCAAAAGTTAGTTGCAAGCCTTCATCGGTCACTTGCCAATCAACAGGCTGTTCTTCGTATCCTAGAATCGTGACGGTTTTGATGATGCCGTGAAATTCTGGCAAATTTTGGTCTTTCGATTGTGCCAGTGCTTGGATCCTTGCGTGTCCATTCTCAGGACTTGCCATGCCAATCGCATACAACGAATCCCCCTGAACCGTAAAGCGGAAATCCTGGCTCGTGTATGTCGTCGCCTGTGCTTCTTGAAATTGGCCCGAAACTACGGTCGTGGGCCCTTCCCCTGCTTTGCGCCATGGTTTCGCTTCATAAATGGCTTCACCATTTACATCCAGCCACGCACCGATTTCTTTTAAGATCGCTTGATCTTTTTCTGGGATCGAACCATCCCCTTTCGGCCCGATATTCAAAAGGAGATTGCCGTTTTTACTGACGACTTCGATCAAATCCTGTAAAATCTCACGTGTTGTTTTATAATCCAATGTCGTGGTATAGCACCATGAATTACGAGCGATTGCTGTGTCTGTTTGCCAGTAAAAAGGTTGTGGTTCGGCAAATTTCCCCCGTTCAATCTCCACGATACCGCTACCAAACATCATGGCATCGTGCTTGTAGCAAATACCAACTTGTTTGCCCCATTCAGCCCCACGATTGTAATAGTAAGCAGCGAAAAGTTGCAAATGCTCCTTGAAGGCTTCATGTTGGATCCACCAATCAAAATACAGCAGCTCTGGTTGATAGTTGTCGACGAGTTCACAGGTTCTAAGCAGCCAATCATCTAAAAATTCTTTTGACGGGTATGGCTCGCTAAAGAGACTTTCATGGTCTGGCTCTGGCATCGCTGGCCAGTAAAAGTCGCCTTTTGCCAACGGCTCCTTGATATCACTGTCAAAATCCTTACCGTGTCCCATAAAAAACCAATGTTCGGCACGATGAGATGAGGTACAAAAATGCAGGCCTTGCTCCTCTGCGGCTTCTTTTAGTTCACCAAGAATATCTTTTTTCGGCCCCATAACTGACGCATTCCATTCAGACAGTTCGCTTTTATACATCTGAAACCCGTCGTGATGTTCTGCAACGGGAAAAAGATAATTGGCACCGGCTTGTTTGATCAAGCGAATCCATTCATTTGCATCAAATTTATCTGCGGTAAACATCGGAATAAAGTCTTTGTAGCCAAAGTTTTTTTGTGGACCATAGGTTTCAATATGGTGATCGTATTCTGGATGGCCTTTGATGTACATATTTCTTGAATACCATTCATTGTGAAAGGCTGGAACACTGTACAGTCCCCAATGAATGAAGACCCCAAATTTTGCTTTGCGGAACCATTCCGGTAGAACAAAAGCGCCCAATGACTGCCAATTTGGAAAAAAGGGGCCTTGATGTGCGACTTGCTGGATCGTTTCTACTGTGATCATTGTTTTTCCTCCAAAATACCGACTGTTTCCAGCCATGTTTTTGCAATCAACACATGTCCTGCAGTCGAGGGGTGCACGCGATCACTGCTTAAGACATAGGATGATTGATAAAGCAAAAAATCATCAAACTTTTCCTGCGTATCCCCTAAAAGGATACCATACTCTTGCGCTACTTTGGCAAGCACTTGTTGGTAATTGGCAAGCATTTTTCTTAGCGGATCTTCTTTGTTGGCTTCAACCATAAACGGGCTCAAAAGAATCATCCCCTTGACATTTGGCAAGGTCTGCTCGATCAAATCACGCAGCTCTGATTCAAATCTCTCGATCCCCACTAGTTCCGTTTGAGCAAAGGTTCCATCAAAATGCCGCCACACATCATTCACACCGATCATGGTCGTTACCCAATCTGGTTGAAATGCCAACACATCATCCTTCCAGCGCTTCTTCAAATCGACAACCGTATCCCCACTGACACCCCGGTTGACGATCATTAATTCCATTTGCGGGAGTAATGCTGTGGTATAGGCGTTGATCAGATGAACATAGCCGTCCCCCCATGAAGACCAACCTGCAGGTATCGCTTGATATTTTCGATTGCTATCTGTGATCGAATCCCCCATAAAAAGCAAACGATCTTTTTTATCCACTATCATTGTTTTCCTCCTTAAAGAAAGAAGACTGATCCGCTGGTGCTGGATCAATCTTCTTAAGTGATTGCTTATCCAAAGGCTGTATACTCACTTTTGCCAAGGAACCGTTGGCAAATCACTCGAGCGATTCTTTGTTTGTTTTTGATTAGTCCCCAAATTCTTTCGCTACTTCTATCCGTTTTTCGTTTTGATCTTTTGCATTGTTCATGTCAAATTCCAAAACGGTTTGATAGCCAAGACCATCTGCTGTTTCTTGCATTTCTTTTAGCAATTGATCAAATTCTGCTTCATCTTTGGCAAAAACCATTCGCCAAGAGTACTCGATGATCGTCGCTTTGGCTTGGTTACGCAACGTAGAGATCTCTGAACTATCTTCTGGCGCTACATAGCTGGCACCAGGGGCAACTAACAATTGGTCGTTCTCCTCTAAATAGCCAATGGTGGATTCTGCACCACCCATATTTTTTGACCAATCTTCTTTTACAGGATCGGTTGTTTCATTTTGATAGCTTTCCCACATTGTGTAAGCATATGGGAAGCCGGTATCAGGATTGATATCGATCGGTAATACCGTATTGACGTTGAGTGCAGATACGCCATCTTTGTAACTTCCGCCACCGTATCCTTCTGGCACATCCCCATCACCATCTAGCAATGCTTGTTTTCCGAACTCAGTTAAGACAGGCTCGCCGTCTTTCATTTCCCAAGTCAAGCCTTCTGGACCACTACTGCCGCTTGTTTGAGAAGAATTTGCTAACACACCTTCTGAAGAGTAGAGCCAGTCAATGAAGGCTGCGATTCGCTCTGGGTCTTCGGCATTAGAACCGATCCCGATAAATTGTTTGCCACCGTATACTTCCGCACCATAAGAGAAGATTTTTTGATCTTGGATCGGTGCCAACATAAATCCTTTTCCTTCAGTCAAGTTCGTGGTCGTATTAAAGGCCGCTTGACCTAACCAAGGCCACCATGAGAATAACACTTGTCCTTCTTGGAATTTTGCAAAAAGTGTATCGTAATTTTGCGTCGTTGATTCTGGGTCAACTAAGCCCATTTGATTGGCTTCGAAGTAAAACTTAAGTGCACGAATATATTCAGAGTCACTATCGAGAATGCTTTGATAATCAGATCCATCGGCTTTTGCCAAGACAAATCCTGATTCATCGTACCCATAGTAGGTGACAAGCTGTTTGCCTGCATTCATCATGTTGCCGTCCCAATCGCTGAATAGAGAAAACCCATACACTTTTTTGCCAGAATCTGTTGTTGGATTGTCTTCTTGCATTTTTTGAATCACAGGAAGCAGGTCTTCCAATGTCCCGATTTCTGGGTATCCTTGCTCCCCATAAAGATCCCAACGCACATAAGCACCAAATGTAGGATCTAATCCTTCTGAAGGATCGGTGGCCTTTAAGGTAGAAACAGAAGTTGGAAAGCCATACAGCCCATCGGCATCTTTGTTTAGATTTTGAACAGCCGCATCGAAGCGTTGAACGTTTTCCATAGTTTCATAATACTCGCTCGCATCGGTCAACAAACCTGCTTCAACCAATTCGTTGTATTGTTGGCCATTATCAACAATGATCAAATCACCCAAATCGCCTGCTGCCGTTCTCGTTTGATAAAGGGTATCACCGTTTCCAGCAACGTTTGGTGCGATGATGTTCAATTCCATATTGAATTTATCCCGCACGATTTTGGCAAACCAACCTTCTTGCATTCCCATATAGTTGGCTAGCCCATTATAGACATCGATCGTGATCGTTTCATCGTAGCCACTTTCACTGGAAGCAGCATCTGTCTCAGATTCAGCCGCTCCTCCACAGCCGGCTAAACTACCTAGCAATGTCATGCCTAACAAACCTGTTGTTACATATTTGGACATTTTTTTCATTTTCTTCCCTCTTTCTTTTTATTAGCCTTTCACCGCACCCAACATAATTCCTTTAACAAAATACTTCTGGAATAGCGGATAAATGAACATGATTGGTAAAACAACAATGACTGAAACGGTCATGCGGATCGACGTCGGCGTCTGCGTTGTTGCTGCTGAAGCGATGCTAGAAAGTGATCCCGATGTATTTTTGACCATTTGTGCTAACGAATTGGCTTGATTGATATACGTGTAAAGAAGGTATTGCAAGGAGTAGAGACTTTGATCCGTAATGTAAATCAGTGTATCCTGGAAGGAATTCCATTGACCCACTGCCGAGAAAATCGCTACTGTTGCTAAAATCGGGGTACAGTTGGGTAAAATTACCCGAAAGAATACTTGAATGATGCCAGCTCCATCCATTTCAGCTGCTTCTTGCAATGATTTGGGGATCGACTCAATATAGGTTTTCACCAAGATGATATTAAAGGGCTGAACGACAGCCGGCAAAATATAGACCCAAAAGTTATTCGTTAAACCTAATGTCTTCATCGTGATGAATAATGGAATCAACCCTGCATTGAAATACATTGTAATCACGACAAAGCGATACCAAAATTTTCGTTTCCACATTTTTTCTTGGGTAAACATGAAGCCTAAGAAGGCTGAAGCTAAGACAGTCGCGGCGGTACCAATCACCGTTCTAGCCACCGAAACCGTTGCGGCTAGAGGCAATCCTTTTAGCTGTAACACTTGACTATAGTTTTCAAAATGGATCTCTTGTGGAAAAAAGCGAATTTGGCCTAACGCACTCAACTCATTATTACTGATTGAATTAATGATCAAGTAATAAAAGGGATACGCGCAAATCAACGTAATCAAAAAGAAAAAGGTATAATTGAGGATACTAAACGTCAGGTTTTCACGTTTGCGTACTTTTTTCGCCTTTTTCTTTTCACTAATCGATAGTTCCATTGATATCCTCCTCTTCTAAATAATGGATGTCCCCCGAATTTTTTTCGAAGCAATATTGACGATGGCTAACAAGGCAACAGAAATGACGCTTTTTAGCATACTGATCGCGGTCGCTAGCGATAGACTATTTCCGCCCATCCCTAAATTGTAGACATACAAATCGAGGACTTGGATCGTGTTTCGATTGAATGCATTTTGGAAGACAAAGTACTGATCCATTCCGTTGTTCAGCAAGTTGGCGATAGACAGCATCAGCATCACAAGGAACGTCGGCATCAAGGCAGGTAGTGTGATATGACGCATCAGGTGGAAACGATTCGCCCCATCGATTCGTGCCGATTCATACAATTCGGGGTCAATTCCTGAAATGCCTGCAAGATACATGATGGCACCCCAGCCCAAGCCTTTCCAAATATTCCAAAGACACATCATCAGCCACGTATGATTGCCGCTATCCAAAAATTTGACTGGATCGGTAACGAAGCCCCATTCTTGCAGCAACGTGTTTACCAGCCCTGTTGAAGAAAACAAGCTAAAGGCAATCGTATACACCAAAACCCAACTGATAAAATTCGGTAGCGTGGTCAGCGTTTGGACCAAATTTTTAAACCATTTGCACTTGATTTCGTTCAGTAAAATGGCGAAGCCTACTGGTAGGATCGAAGTGGCGATCCCTAAAAAACTCATGGCAAAGGTGTTTTTCATTACTTGTACGATCTGATCCACTTGTGTTGGACTAGAGACAAGAAGTCGAAACCATTTGAAGCCTACGAACTCGCTGCGCGCTAAACCTAATGCTGGTTTGTAATCATAAAGTGAATAAATCCATCCGTGCAAAGGAAAATAAGAGAACAAAAACACGAGAATCAGAAAGGGAACGATACATAAAAACAAAATCTTCCCTTCTCGTGTCACCCGCTTATTTTTTCTTGGGACACTGCTTAGTTTACTTTCCATTTTCCTCCCCCTTTTTTTGTAACCGCTTTTACATTTTTAATACTAGCACCTGAATGCTTATTTGCCACCTGTGAAAAATAGAGGTCAATCCGTACATTTTAGACTTCATTTTTCTTTTATTTATAAAGAACGTTGATCTATCAATGTTTTCGCTAGAAACCGCTCGAATGGTAAGGCTTTCAAAATTTGTTTTTTGCGAGTACTATAGGAATATATCAATTTTGGAGGGATAAAAATGAAGTACAATCCTGATGGCCAACTGTACAAAATAACCACCGTTTTTTCACAATTCACATTGTTAAATTTACTATATATCATTAGCTGTTTGCCAATTATTACGATTGGTGCTGCGACAGCTGCCCTTTATGAAGTGACGATTCGTTATGCGGATGAGGAGCGTGGTGAATTGATTGTAGGCTATGTGCGAGCGCTACGAGCAAACTTTATGAAAGCCACCGGTAGTTTTCTCCTTCTTGGGCTCCCCATGGTAGCACTACTGTATAGTAGCTTGTTTTGGTTTTCCTCAAAAACCATTCTTGCCAGTATTTTTGCTTTCGCTCTAATTGTTACAGCTATTTATCTGTTTATTGTGTTAGTCTATTGCCTTGCCTTAATTGGACGTTATGAAAACAGCTTTAGGCAAACACTAAAAAATGCGTTTCTGTTACCGATCGCGGATCCTATCCGTTCGTTAGCCCTCGCACTTATTCCTACCGCTGCGTTTTGTTTTGTTGTTTTATTTCCGTTGTTTAAATTTCTCTTGTTGATTTTCGGCTTTTCTTTTGTTATTTATTGTAGTTCGTTCCTGTTGCTTTCTATCTTTCGTAATCAACAAGCATGAAAAGAATCAGTCATCTCTCACTTTTTCGTCGTCTGAGTCAGTTTTCCATTCGGCGACAATTGTTCATTCTTTATCTACCTGTTGTTTTTTTATCCACAGTGACTATAGGTCTCTTATTGGTCTACGATTCAACCAAACAGCTGACAGGCAATTACCAACACTTGGCAGAGTTGAATGCTCAGCGTGTCAAATCTGTTCTTTTTGATACAACAAACACGCTGACCAACACGGCGAGTTCCTTATCAAACGATACCCATCTACGTCAACTTTTAACTGCCAATTACCTTGACGATCAAGAAGCGATTGTGGACATCAATAGCTATGATCAGCTAGATGAGATCAGAAATCTTCAAACCTCGATTGCGAAATTAACCATCTATACGACGAATCAAACCATTCCGAACTATAAATATTTTCAACAGGCAGATGACACGATTCAAGCGACCGCCTGGTACCAACGAGCGCTCAAGCAACCCGATGCTTTTTTGATGACGATGCCAGAGGATTACAAAGCAAATCGCTTGAGTCTTTATAAAACGTTGCCTTTGCCTTTATCAAAAGAAACAGCCGTTTTGGAGATCCAAGTCGATTACAATTATCTCAGCAACCGACTTCGTAATTCATCCTATGAATTGGAATTACAGTTAAATGATGATGTCATCTTTTATAGCGACAAAATCAATCAAGTTGGGGAACCGGGACAGCTGACAGCTCTTTCTGAGCCGCAAACGAGTGCTGCCTTTTTAAAAAATGATGGTACCAAGGTGATGCTCACCAAAAGCACCTTACCCATGAGTAACAAAGAAGACATCATCACGATTTATAGTGCGGATACCAATGCCTACAGCAATCTACGCACCAATCTGATCCGGTGGAGCACGATCGTTTTGGTGATTTTGATCACTACTTTCATCATCGTCTTTCTCTTTGCTCGATTCTTTACCAAACGAATCTCTCAACTGCAGCAGGCGGTCTACTTTGCCTCGATCGAGGATTATGATTTCTTTCAAAATATCAGCGGCGAAGACGAGATTTCACAGATCTCTCTTGATTTCCACAAGATCATTCAACGAATCAAGAAAAAAGAAGAAGAGATCTACCGTTCACGTTTGGCACAGCAAGAGCTGTTGACTCAGCAGCAGCAAATGGAATTTAATATCTTAGCGGGGCAGATCAACCCCCACTTCTTGTTCAATACATTAGAAACGATTCGTATGATGGCGCTGACTTCTGGCAATTCTGACGTCGTTTATGCCATCAAGTTACTGGCAAAATCGATGCGCTATACGCTAGAAGCCCACGGAACCAAGCGAACGAGCTTAGAAGAGTCCTTAGACGCGGTTCACGTGTATGTCAAGATCCAGCGGATGCGCTTTGGCGATCGAGTCAACTTTTCCTATTCAGTCTCCAATGAGATCGACCAAAAAGAAGTCCAAATATTGCCCCTCCTGATTCAACCATTGGTGGAAAACGCCATCTCCCATGGCTTGGAAGGCATCACCTATCCAGGGTTTGTCCGTTTGACGATTACCAAAGACGGCCATGATCTGGTGATCGTGGTACAAGACAACGGCAGCGGGATACCGCCAGAAAAACTTGAACGCTTGCAGCAAAAAATCAAGACGCCCTCCACCCATGCCAAAAAGAACATTGGGCTAGCCAACGTCAATCATCGGGTCAAAATGTTTTATGGACCTGAATACGGCTTGACGATCGAGAGTGTGTTGGGCAGCGGCACACAAGTCACCTTGCGGATCCACGATCTAAGCCAAGATTCATCTTCTCCTCACTAAAACAGCAAAGCCCCCCTTCGATTCCTGTTTCAGAAATCGAAGGGGGGCTTTTGATTGATTAGAAATCCCGCACACGAAGGGTTTGTTGGGATGAAGAGGCGCTAGCATAGCAGCCTACCATGATCCCAGTAAAGACACCGCCAACTTCAGTAGTCAGATATTTTGTTTCTCCCCTACCTAAAGGTTGTGCTTGTCCTTGCTCATCAACAACAGAAAAACGATAAGTTTCTTTATCTGCGCTCAGCTGCAAGGTGACTGTATCTGCTGCATAAGGCAGTTTCTTTTCTACTTTCCATAGGGAACCGATTTGTCGGCGGAAAACTAGCTGCTGACTGGACGCCGTTTTTTCCAAGTAGCCCTCATAGTGATGGGTGGCATTTAAGAAAACCGTCAATCCCGCTTGTCCATCCGTTAGTTGCCGACAATCAAAGGTTGCTTGAAATTGTTGATCAAAGGCGGTTTGCCGTTGGAACACAGCCGCAAGTTTGCCTTGATCAGACAGACCCGTCTGATTAGGATGCAGCAAGAAGCCATGCGGCTCTTCTTCAATCAACGTCGGGTCCCATTCGAATAAAGTCACGTAATCAGGCTTGCTGCTCTTCTTTTGTGTTTCCTTTGGTGCCGCCGCTGTGTCTACCTGAATGGTTTCTGGTAAATGACCTTCTTCGCCAAACTCCGGCCATGGGTTTGACCAGTCTACTGGCAGTAGGCATGTTTCCCGCCCTAACAAATGCCTCAAAGGATAGCTGATGGGGCGTACTGCTAGACAGACTGCCCACCAGTTGCCTTTAGTATCTTGCACGAGATCCGCATGCCCTGCGGCTTGCAGTGGCAGATTCGTACTGCGATTGGTCATCACTGGATTGTTTGGGCATGCTTCATAGGGTCCCGTCAAGGAACGGCTGCGGGCCATGGTCAGCATATGCCCATAGGACGTTCCGCCTTCGGAGATCAACAGGTAGTAATAGCCGTCTTTTTTATACAAGTGGGGGCCTTCTGGATCAGCCGCTCCGCTGCCCGTCCAAATATTTTGCCGCGGGCCTAGTTCTCCAGAAGCCAAATCGATCGTCCGCAGATAGATCTCCTTATGGGTGCCTAAGTAATAGGTCTGCCCATCGTCATCTACGAAAATCGTCGGGTCGATCCCAGGGGTGTCCAGCCAAATCGGGTCAGACCATTCACCAGCGATGTCATCCGTCCAAATCAGAAAGTTGCCTTCTCCTCCTTCGTTTGCGCCAACGTTAGTACAAACGAGGTAAAAGCGGTCCTTGATGAAACGCAAGGTTGGGGCATACAGACCAAAAGCATTGGGATTTTTCGTCGGTAGCTGCAACTGCTCAGGTCGCGAAAGTCCATGGCCAATCAGCTGCCAGTCTGCCAAGTTTTTACTGTGATAGATTGGTAATCCAGGAAAATATTCAAAGGTACTCGTCACCAGATAAAAGTCTTCACCGACACGGCAAATACTGGGATCTGGATGAAATCCAGGTAAAATTGGATTCGTGATGGTTCGCATGGGCATCTAAAACTCCTTTATCGTGGTTTGGTCAGCCGTCAGCTCATGGCTCGTTTTTCCAGCAGTCGTGTGTATCTGCAAGGATGCTTGCTGGATGCCAGTCAGCTTGACGATCAGTTCTTGATCGACTCTTTCGACAATGGCCTCGCCAAGCCACTCACCGTGGTGATCATAGATAGCGGCAGCGGTCTTGTCTTGCGGATCAAAAAGATGGATCGTTGGCTGTTGGGCATAGTCATAGACTGCTTTGGTTTGTTCATGGCCTTCGATAATGACTTGATTTGGTCGGACTAACAGTGGCAAGTGGAAATAGTCATAGGTTTCTTGGTACCAGCGTCCGCCCTCGTATGCTTTGCCAGATAAATAGTCGATCCAATACCCCTTCGTTTTCGGTACGTAAAAGGAGACTGTTCCTTGATCATTAAAAATGGGCGCCACTAAAAGGTGTTCCCCCAGCATGTATTGGCGATCCAAATGATGGGTCATCTCGTCTTCAGGAAACTCTAAGACCATTGCTCGCATCATCGGAATCCCCGTTTGAGCGGTTAGCACCGATTGGGCTTGCAAGTAAGGCATCAAGGACAGTTTTAACTTGGTAAAGGCTTTAGCTACCGCCACGGCTTCGTCGTCATAGACCCATGGCACTTTGTATTCCCAGCTGCCATGGTAACGGCTATGGGAAGACAGCAGACCAAATTGTGTCCAGCGCTTGTAGAGGTCTGGCGTTGAGCCAGCTTCAAACCCTGAGATATCGTGGCTCCAATACCCAAAGCCGCCTAACCCAAAGGACAGACCTGCCCGCAGCGACTCTGCCATCGATGGATAATCTGAGGTACTGTCGCCGCCCCAGTGTACAGGCAAGCGTTGTGAACCAACCGAAGCTGCCCGCGCAAAAACGATGGCTTCTTCTGCTCCCTTGACTTCTTTCAGCAAGTCAAAGACGACCTTATTGTATAGATAGGCGTAATAATTGTGCATTTTTTCTGGATCAGAGCCATCATAGTACACCGCATCGGTGGGAATCCGTTCACCAAAATCCGTTTTGAAGCAATCCACCCCCATGTCTAATAAGGCACGCAGCTTGCTGTTGTACCAAGCGACCGCTTCAGGGTTGGTGAAGTCGACGATCGCCAAACCAGCTTGCCATTTGTCCCATTGCCAGACATCTCCATTGGCGCGTTTCAAAAAGTAGCCATTCGCCATCCCTTCATCAAACAAGGGTGATTTTTGCCCAATGTAAGGATTGATCCAGACACAGATTTTCAATCCTTTGGCTTTCAAGCGCTGCAGCATTTTTTCAGGTTCTGGGAAAGTTCGTTCATCCCATGTGAAGTTGCACCACTCGTATTCTTTCATCCATAAGCAGTCAAAATGAAAGACCTCAAGAGGGATATCACGTTCTGCCATACCGTCTACAAAAGACGTCACGGTTTGTTCATCATAATCCGTCAAGAACGAGGTACTTAGCCACAAACCAAAGGACCACGCAGGCGGCAACGACGGTTTCCCCGTTAAATCAGTGTAGCGCTGAATCACTTGTTTTAACTCATCGCCGGCAATCACAAAGTACTGCAGCGATTGTCCTGGATTGCTGAATTGAACACGCGAAACTTTTTCACTCCCCACTTCGAATTGCACCCGATCTGGTGAATTGACAAAGACGCCATACCCTTTATTACTTACATAAAAAGGAATATTTTTATAAGCTTGCTCTGTACCAGTGCCCCCGTCGGCATTCCAGATATCAACACTCTGGCCGTTCTTCACGAAATTTGTAAAGCGTTCCCCTAAACCATAGATCGTTTCTCCCACATCCAGGGTCAACTGTTCGCTGATATGGGTATTTGCTTGCGGATCGATCACTAAGGCTTTGCTGCGAGGCTTGCTTTGGGTAATCAGCTGTTCTTTGTAATAAAACGAAGCTGTCACATTTTCCTCTTTGGTGATTACGACTTGCAAGTCTCCCGAGCGAAAAACATATGATTGCTCGTCTTCTGAAATATCAGGAGTGATCGCTTCTGTCATCAATTCAAAATCGGGGGCTTTGGCTTGGACCCCTTTATAGTTATAGAGGGTGATCCCAATGATATTGCTTCTAGGGGTAGTGACTTCCATCGTTAACAATCCGCCATCCAGCGTTGCCCCTTTATGTCCGACATAGCTATAAGGCAGATATAAAACCAATTTGTTTTCTTCTTTACGGGCATCGTAGACATGCACCGCAAATTTCACATCAAATCCTTCACGAAATAACCAACCGCCATCTGAAAATTTCATTTTTTTCCTCCTTGTTGGATCAATGTCAACGCCCCTAACAGACCGGAATCATTATAGTAACGACAAGTCTCGATCGGCACTTGGAAATCCGGCCAATGGGGGTTCTCATTGATTGCTTGTTTGATTATAGCTAATAGATCAGGGTGTTGGCTGATGCCGCCGCCGATCAGTATTTTTTCGGGATTCATCGTGACAGCTAGGTTGTAAATCGCAAGTGCGACATAACGTGCCCACTGTTTCAGGATCTCCTGCGTTTCAGGATCACTCGACCGCTGTTGCATGATGGTTTCGCCTAAAATCTCCTCTGATTCAGGAATCGCTTTTGCCCGCCGATAGGCAGCAATCAGTCCTCTCGTTGAAGCTAGATCATGGAGGGTCGCAAAAGAAGATGCTTGAAAATCAGTGATCATCATTCCGAATTCTCCTGCCCGAAACCCATGTCCGTGAATCAACTGGCGCTGATGAACGAGCGCGCCACCAATACCGGTGCCTAATGTGATCATGACAAAATCTTGTACGTCAGCAGCATTGCCGGTAGAAAGTTCTGCTAAAGCAGCACATTTCGCATCATTTTCGATCCAGATCGGATAGGACTTGTTTAAACGCTGCTGCAGCTCTTGTACAACAGCACAGCCGTGTAAAGGAGCCAACGCCCCCGCCATGATCGCTCGGCCATTGACTGAATCAATGAAACCAGGAAAACTCAGCCCGATCCCTTCGATGACATGCACTTGCTCGACTTCTTTTATTTTGGCAGCTAAGGCAGCAAAAAATTCATCCCGCGTATTACTCGGGGTTTTGATTTTGCCTCGGTCCAGCCATTGATTCTTCTCGGTAAAAACCCCGAATTTGATATAGGTCCCGCCTACATCAAAGCACAGGCGTACATCTGTCATTTCTCCTCCTCCGTTCGAAAAGCGCTTACAGTTTCATTTAAATTATATAAAAGAAAAAAAAGAAAGCCTACTTCTTAGAATAGACTTTCTTACTATAAAAATTAGCTTTTTCTGTCTCCGATAGGCTCTAGGATACTTCTTTTTTATTTCAGCATTGCTCCATTTGAAGCAATGACTTCCTTATACCAATCAAAAGAATCTTTCTTGATTCGATCAAACGAACCATTCCCTTCATTGTCACGGTCTACATAGATGAACCCATATCTTTTTCGCATTTCACCTGTAGTAAATGAGATGAGATCAATACAGCCCCATGCTGTATACCCAATCACATCAATGCCGTCTTCCTCGATGGCAAGCATCATTTGTTTGATGTGTTCTGCTAGATAGTCAATCCGTTCGGGATCATGAATGCCGGTTTCTGTCATTTGGTCATTAAAACCAAAGCCATTTTCCACAATGAAAATCGGCAGTTCATAACGGTCCTGCAAGAGATTCAGCATATAGCGCAAACCAATGTGGTCAATCGTCCAGCCCCATTCCGTCATCGTTGCATAAGGATTCGTTGTCAGCACACTGCTGCCCAACAGAGGATCATGTAAATAGTTTGCATCTGAGCGGGTAGATACTGTATTGCTTAAATAATAAGTAATCCCGATATAATCAACGGTGCCCTTTGCCAAATCATCAAGATCGGCTTCTGTTACATCGATCGTGTACCCTTTTTTCTGCCATTCATTGAGAATTCTTTTTGGGTAGTGTCCGCGAACGTGTACATCTGTGAAATAGAGTTGATTATTATCCTCTTGTTGTGCTAACAATTGATCACGAGGATCAGAGGTCAGGGGGTAATTAGGCGTGGCAGCTAAACAGCAGCCAATTTGAAACTCAGGATTGATTTTTTTCGCAGCTGTGACGACACGAGCTGAAGCAACAAACTGATAGTGAGCAGCTTGGTACATGCCTGCTAGTTTCTCCTCATCCTCGTCAAAGATCACACCAGAATTGGTAAAACTGTAAATTGGATTATCGATGATCCGCTGATTGTTGATCTCGTTAAATGTTAGCCAATACCGCACTTTTTCTTTGTAGCGTTCCATTACAGTTTGCGCAAAACGTTCAAAAAATCCGATCATCTTTCTGTTGCGCCAAGCCCCATAGGTTTCAACTAAATGATAGGGCATCTCGAAATGAGACAACGTCACAACAGGTTCTATTCCATATTTTTGCATCTCGCCAAAGACCTGATCGTAAAAATACAGCCCTTCTTCGTTCGGTAGTTGTTCATCTCCTAAAGGAAAAATTCGTGTCCATGCGATACTGATTCGCAAAGCTTTGAAACCCATTTCCGCAAAAAGTTTGATATCTTCCGGGTAACGATGGTAAAAATCAATGCCTTCATGATTCGGGTAATATTCCTCAGGCAAGATTGTGTTGGTAATTTTCCGAGGCCGATCTTTCGTTCCTGCTGTCATCACATCGGCAATACTGATCCCTTTCCCGCCTTCTTGCCAAGCACCTTCCACTTGATGAGCGGAGATCGCACCGCCCCATAAAAAGTTTTCTTTCATTTTCAAACTCCTATCCTTCGTTGTTTACGGTAAACAGAATCCCTTCTACTTCAATTGTTCCGGCCGTTGTTTCGTACTCGATTACTGTATCTGGTCCACAATTTGTAACGATCACGGGTGTCGATAATTGATAGCCTTTATCCAGAATCGCCTGCCGGTCAAAGGTCAACAAACGATCTCCTCGTGCAATTGTCGCACCATTTTCGACGTTAACATCAAAAAACTCACCATTTAGATTCACGGTATTCAATCCGACGTGGATCAATAATTCAACCCCTTGATCAGATTTAATACCAATCGCATGCTTAGAAGGGAAAACAGCAACAACAGTACCTGCAAAAGGTGCCCGAATGATTCCTTCATCGGGGATGACCGCAATTCCTTGTCCAGCGATTCCGCTGGCGAACACATCGTCTTCCACTTCTGCTAAAGGCATCACTTGTCCTTTTACCGGTGAATAAATCGGAGTTGCTGCATTGGTTAAGATACTTTCTACCTCTGATTCAGGCTCTGCTTCAAATTCTGCTAGTTCACTTTCCTTCACGCCGAAGAAATAAGCCAGTAAAGCTCCTGACAACAATGAAACGGTGATTCCGATCAGATAACCCACCAAAGGACTATAAACAGGCAAGGAAAAAATATTATGGAAAACATACGCATTCATCGTCACACCAAAAGCGCCTAACACTGCTCCGCCTAAACCACCGGAAATAGCTACGATCGGCAAAAGTCTTTTGTAACGAAGAATAATCCCATAGACGATGGGCTCTGTCACGCCGGCAAAGAAGCCAGTCAAGGCAACTGGGCCTGCCAAAGCCCGCATTTTCGAATGTTTTTTCGCTCGTAAGAAGAAGCCAACTGCAATCCCGATTTGAGCAAAAACAGCGGCCAATGCCATTCCTTCAATAGGGTCTCCACCTAATCTTGTCAGATTATCTAACGTTACAGGTGTAAAGCCCCAGTGCAAACCAAACATAACCATGAAGGTCATCCCGCCGCCTAAAACGATGCCTGAAAGGATCCGGCTTTTTTCAAATAACCACATTACACTTCCTGATAAAAGATCCCCGAAAAAGGTGCCGAATGGACCAAAAAGGATAACGGTCAATGGAATCATGATCATCAAACTAAGCATGGGTACGGCAAACAATTGAATGTCTTTATAAATAATCTTTTTCAAAAATTTATCTACAAATTGATAAATAAAAATAGCCGCAAAAATCGGAAATAGGGTTGTGGCATAGTCCACGGCTTGAACTGGTATCCCTAAGAAATTTGTATTTTCCACGCCAATCAACCCAGTAAACTGAGGTTCCAACAATGCTGCACCAATCACACCGCCAACGTACATGTTGGCACCTAATCTTTTCGACAACGTGATCCCTAAGAAAATCGGTAAAAAATAAAATATTGCATTACTCGCGGCACTCAAAATGACATAAGTAGAAGATTCTGCTGATAACCAATTAAATTGGGTCAAAACCGTCAGCAGTGCTTTTAGCATCCCCGAACCTGCTAGAGCAGGAATTAAAGGAGAAAAAGCACCTGAGATAATTTCAAATACGGCGTTCAAATTAAAACCTGTTTTTTTCGAAGAACCTGTTTCTTGATCTGATAACCCAGCCATAGCTGAGATCGTCGCATAATAATCTGATACATTGCTGCCGATTACGACTTGATATTGTCCTCCACTTTGTACAACGGACATCACATAGGGTAGTTTTTGAAGTTCCCCTTTATTAGCCTTGGCGTCATCCTTCAAGCCAAAACGCAATCTCGTTGCACAATGAACCAAGCTGTCGATATTTTTTTCACCACCGATCAAGCGAATGATCGCGGCACTTTCGTTTTCAAATTTCATAGTTATTCTCCTTTTGCGTATAATAAAAAGCGTGATCTAGAAGACACCTCAAACAAAAGACTCGTTTGAGTGCTCACTCTAGGTCACGCCTGCTTTACCAGTAACGATCCGTTAAGATGCCAATCGATTTAAATGTAAGGTTAAATACAACACTTCATCTTCAGTGATTTCCCACTGATACCTATTTTCCAGAAATTGCTTGATTTTCATAGCACACTCATAATCCAACGGATATTTCAGTTGAATCACATCTAATAAACTAGAGGCTGGTTGAGCTGGTAGCTCATTGCTCATCTGTCGTTTAACAAAGTAGCGAATGTGAGTGATGAATCGGGAAAAATAAATAGAGTCTTGTCTGAATTCTTTGCCATAATGATAATTGATGATCGTCAAAATATCTTTCATGACTTTGGAAATCAGCATTGTTTCTTCCATTCCGTTGTTATCGCCTAAAAAATTCACGAAATGCAGCGTAATAAAAGCAGCCTCATCTTTCGGAATATTCAGATGTGTTCGCTTTTGCATCAGCTCAACCGCTTGAAGACCAATTTCATATTCTTTCGGGTACACCTGCTTTAATTCCCATTCTAGGGGTGTTTGAATTTTCATCCCTTCTCTTGCCCTCGTCAGAGCAAAACCGATATGGTCTGCAAGTGCCACTAGCAGTGCAGGATTGCTTTCGCATTGAAACGCTTCCTCAAACAATTTTAAAATATCGCTGGCCAGTTGCAGATCACGATATTCAATCCGTTTAAGCAGCTGTTCCAAATCTGCAATGCTTTTTTGGTCGTTAATGATGAATCGCTTTTCTATTTTCTTTTGATCGACAGTGTCGCCTGGCCTCAAACCAAAGCCGATGCCACTCCCCATCACAACTTCTTCTTGGTGATTGTCGTTCAGGACTAATGAAGCATTATTATTAAATACTTTGACGATTTCCATGGTCAACACCTCCTAAAATAAAACAAAAAAATAACGTCACCAACTAGCTATGATCTTTTTCCAAAACAAACGAATGGAGAAAATCTCATACCTGTGGTCACGCCTGCATTATCAGTAACGATCCGATGCACTTACTATACTTCAAAATGAAAACGACGTCAATAGCTTTTTTAAAGCATTTTCTTGTATGAGCTTCTGACGAGATTATTCAAAAAAATGGCGACAAAAAAAGACGTGTTGTCTCTTGCTGCCGCCATGCGAACCTGTAATGCCGCTTTTTCTTTTCACAAATTTCTCTTTTCATTGCCTATGCGATGGACTGTTTTCCTGAAAAACAGCTGCTCATGTATCAGCGAATTTTCTTATGTTTTCCGAAACTCATTCGGTGAAACTTGATGGTATTGTTTGAACTTTTTGTAGAAATAATCAACATTGCTGTAGCCCACCAATTCAGCAACTTCGTAGACCATCAGATTGGAATGACGCAAGATTTCCACCGCTTTTTCCATTCGTACTTCATCCAAGAACGCCAAATAATTTTTCCCAGTTTCTTTGCGAAACTTCTTGCCTAGATAGGCACTATTGTAATTGAAACGTTCCCCGATTTTTTTCAAGGTCAAATCTTCTTGATAATGCTTTTTCGTGTATTGGATCAATTCTGCAATGATATCGATTTGGTTCAAACTGCTGGCGACTGTTGCTTGCAAGTCTGCTAGTTTTGCGGTGATCACCTCTTGCAGCATTGGAAACGTCTGGGCGAGAAAAATCTGCTGATGTACTTCGTCTGTCGACCATTCGATCGCTAAGGCTACTTTTTCACTGATTTGATGCTGCAGCCATTCAATGTCACCATTGATTTGCCATTTAATCTCTTCTTCCAATGCCAATGAATGATAAAAGGTTTGATAATAGCGGGATAACGGCTGTTCTAACGGATCGTTTGCCAAAATCGCCTTAACTAATTCTTCACGCAAATCGCTTCGTTCTTCTGCTTCTTGCGTCGTATCCAAAACATGGTGAGAAATGACTTGATTGGGAAATAAGAAAATCAATTTACTCAATGTCTGGATATCGATCATCAATGGCTTCAAGTTATCTTGCGCCGCAAACCAGCGGGAGATCAAGATTTCTTGGTGAGCCATTTTTTTACGGCACCATGCATCGATCGCCTCGTCGGGAAAGCGCTCCTCGTTTAACAAGACCAAATACCGATGATGCCGATGGATCAAGGTGACGACTTGCGCCACTTGCTCCTGCAATTTCTCAACCAGCTTTTGGGCATCTGCCTCCTCGGAAAGACGCAATAGCTTGATGGCTTGTGCGTCTTTGATTCCCGTTTGATCCCCGCCAAACAATTTCTCCATCAACTGACTCTTCTGATTTTTCTGCTGATCGGTCTTGGCTTTTTGATCGATTTTCGTCAAAATACCGATCAGCTCTTCTTCGTCAACTGGTTTCAGCAAATAGGTCACAGCGCCCAGTTGCAACGCTTGTTTGGCATAATCAAAATCTGAGTAGCCGGATAAAATAATGGCAAAAAACAAAAGCCCTTCCTCCGATGCTGCTTGCACCATCTCAAGACCATTTTTTCCCGGCATACGAATATCAGCGATCACAACGTCTGGCTTCAATTCGCGGATCATTGCCAAGCCAGCTTCGCCGTTTTCCGCCGACCCGACGATTTGATACCCCAGACGTTCCCAATCGATGATCAGAGGTAGCCCATTTCGGATCGATGCTTCATCGTCAACGATCAACACTTTACGCATTTTCCAACCTCCATTTTCAGCTACTCCTTCGTTACATCATGTTTCACTTGTCAAACTTGCCCCGTTGGTGCGAATCACCTCTTGATACCAATAAAAACTATCTTTCGGGATGCGCGCCAACTGACGTTCGCTTTGATTGTCGCGATCGACATAAACAAACCCATAGCGTTTTTTGTATCCATTCAACCAACTTAGTAGATCTGTAAAGGACCAAGCACAATAGCCGATCAGCTCAACCCCATCCGTGATGGCCTTTTGCAGTTCAACCAGATGTTCCTGCAAATAGGTGATGCGGTATGGGTCATGGATCTGTTTGTCTTCTGTCAATTGATCGATAGCGCCTAACCCATTTTCAGTAATAAAAATCGGCAAGTCATAATTGGCTTGGATGCGCCGCAAGGCTACACGGAAACCAACGGGATCGATCTCCCAGCCCCAATCCGTTTTTTTCAAGTGGGGATTTTCTGCTGTCGCAAACATGGTTTCTTCGGGTGAGAACTCACCAGCTGCCGCTTGCATCAAATACGGATCGACTTTAGAAAATTCTTTCTTTTCAGCTGACTGCTTTTGCAAATTGTTTTGCTGAGCCGTCCCACCGTGATAGTAATTGATCCCTAAGAAATCAGGTTTTGCCTGTTTTAATAGTGCTTGATCTTCTGGAGTGACTTCAGGAGCCAAGCCAACTTTGGCTAATTGCTTGTAGACAAATTTCGGGTATTCGCCTTTGCAATAGACATCTAAAAACCATGCGTTGTTGAAGGCTTCGCCATTTTCTGCTGCCAGCACATCTTCAGGGTCACAGCTAAACGGATACATCGGTCCATAGCCAAAACTTGGACCGATCTTGCCCTGAGGAACCAGCTCATGGAACAAATTGATCGCCTTAGCATTGGCAAGGTTGATGATATGATTGGCTGCATACATCCGTTTTAAGTCCTTCAAGCCTGGTGGATGTGCCGCCCAACGGTACCCAAGAGAAGTGAAGACATTTTGTTCATTCATCGTGACCCAATAGATGACTTTCTTTCCTAGGCGTTCAAAAAGGATCCGGCAATACCGTTCAAATGCTTCTGCTGTTTCTCGGCCTTCCCATCCTAAGTATTTGTCTTGCAAAGCCTGGGGAAGGTCCCAATGATACAGCGTCAAAATCGGCTCTACTCCTTGCCGAAGCAATTCGTCCACCAGCTTTTCGTAAAACGCCACACCCGCTTCATTGACCGCGCCTTCGCCATCAGGCAAGATTCGCGACCACGCCACGCTGAAGCGATAGGCTTTCAAGCCCATTTGCTTCATCAAGGCAATATCTTCTTTGTATCGATGGTAATGATCGATCGCCACTTTGCCGTTGGTTTCCTCAAAAGTATTGCCAGGAATTTGGGCATAGGTGTCCCAAATCGACGGACCTTTGCCGTCTTCTGCCCATGCTCCTTCAATTTGATAGGCCGCCGAAGCTGCCCCCCATAAGAAGTTTTCTGGGAAAGGATCTAAGTTTGTGTGAAACATCAAGTTGCCTCCTTCATTTCCTAAACCGAAATAAATCGGTTACATTTTATCGTATCATAATTTGGTTGATTCGTAACAATTGCTAAAAGATATTTTTAGGTGAAAAAACTGCCGCTCCTCAGAACGACAGTCGTTTCTTATTAAAACAGGTAATCATTCAAACGAGATTTCACATATTCAATGTGGCTGGATTCTAATTCGATTTGATCATGAGCCAATGCGTAATCTGTCAGTGTTTCTAAGCTTTCCTCATCAGCAACGATCTTCGCTCCGATGCCTTCTTGGAAAGAGGCGTACCGTTTTTCCTTCAACTCGTCTAAGAAGCGGTCTTCTTTTAGTTTCGCTGCTGCTTTCAACGCTCTGGCATACGTATCCATACCAGCGATGTGGGCTAACAACAGATCTTCCATTTCAAATGACGAACGACGGACTTTAGAATCGAAATTGATTCCTCCCGGCGCGATGCCGCCGTTTTCTAAGACTTCGTATAAAGCGAGTGTGGAGTCAAAGACGTTGGTTGGGAATTCATCCGTATCCCACCCTAACAGCATATCTCCTTGGTTGGCATCAAGTGAGCCTAATGCGTTATAGCTACGGGCAACGGCGATTTCATGTTCAAAGGTATGGCCAGCTAATGTTGCATGATTGGCTTCTAGGTTTAATTTGAAATCTCCTTCTAAGCCGTAGTGCTGAATGAAGGCCATCGTTGTCGCTGCATCAAAATCATATTGATGTTTTGATGGTTCTTTTGGTTTCGGCTCTAATAAGAACTGCGGTTTATGACCGATTTTTTCGCCATAAGCGATCGCCATTTTGAATAGACGGGCGATGTTGTCTTGTTCAAATTTCATGTCTGTATTCAACAAGGTTTCATAGCCTTCACGGCCACCCCAGAAGACATAGTTTTCGCCGCCTAATTTTTTCGAGATATCTAAGCCTTTTTTGACTTGGGCTGCCGCATACGCATAAACTTCCGCATTATTGGTGGAAGCAGCGCCGTTATTGAAACGAGGATGTGAGAACATATTTGCTGTATTCCATAATAGTTTGATTCCCGTTTGTTCCATTTTTTCTTTGATCAAATCGGTGATTTCGTCTAAGTTTTGGAAAAATTCTTCTAACGTTTCTCCTGCAGGTGCCACGTCAACATCATGGAAACAGAAGAACTCTGCCCCTAATTTTTCGCAAATCTCGAAGAAGGCTTCTACTCGATTTTTCGCCGTTTCCATTTCGGTGTCACCGATCCACGTCCGTTTGTTGACAGGTGCGCCGAAAGGATCAGAGCCGTCTTGCGTCATCGTATGCCAATAGGCGATTGCAAAACGTAGATGATCTTTCATTTTCTTGCCTAAAACAACTTCTTCGGCATCGTAGTGGCGAAATGCAAACATATTGTCTGTTTTAGGACCTTCGTAGCGGATTTTTTCGATCTCTGGAAAATAAGTCATTGTTGTTGCCTCCATTTTATGTTTTTTAGTGTAATAAACTAACTTACTTGTTTCCAATCATTTAGAACCAAAAACGATTCCTCGCTTTGATCAGGTAGATTGCCTGCTGCCATTACGCTACTCGATTTGCGCCAATGCATGGCAGATAGGGGCGGTTTGTTGGTAGACGGTGCGGTAGATCGTATAAATTTCTTGGTATTTGGCGACATTTTCAGGAATCGGTGCAATGGCTTTGCCGTATTTGACAAAGGCGTTAACACAGGCAGCTGCATCTGGATAAATGCCACTGCCGATTGCTGCCAGCATTGCTGCGCCCATACCTGGGCCTTGCTCAGTAGACAAAGTCAGCATTTCTGCATTAAAAATATCGGCTTGCATTTGCAGCCATTCGGCATTATTCGCACCGCCCCCCACAGAAACGATCTGGGTGAATTTCCGTTGTGCCCGTTCTTCCATGATCATTTGGGAATCTTTTAAAGAGAAGGTGATCCCTTCTAAGACCGCACGACTGAAATGCTTTTCGCGATGCCGTGTGTCGATGCCGATAAAACTACCCCTGATTTGGCTGTCGGTATGCGGGGTGCGTTCGCCCACGATATAAGGCGTAAACAGCAGGCCTTCTGCCCCTGGGTTTACCTCACTGATCGCTGAAAGCAATTCCTGAAACGATTGGTTGGGGGCAAACGTATCACGATACCAGCTTAAGGAATTTCCAGCGGCTAACGTGACCCCCATTGAATACAACTTGTCTTTGATCGCATGACGGAAAAGGTGTAGATCTCCTTGATAATCAACCTCTTGCGCTTCTTCAAAGGATAAGAACACACCGCTCGTGCCAATCGACACCATGCCGACACCTTCGGCGATGATCCCTGAACCTAATGCAGCACAGGCATTGTCTGCGCCACCTGCATAGATCGTCACCTCTTGTTCAAAGCCAAAGGCTTCTTGCAGCTCTTTTCGCATTTGCCCTACAGGCGCTGCTGATTCAAAAAGCGGCGGCAGTAAATCCGATGCGATTTCGAATTTTTCTAGAATGGCTTCAGACCAGCACTTCTTTTCGATATCCAGCAGTAACGTACCCGCTGCATCGGAATAATCCATCGAATAGTTCCCAGTCAGCAAAAAAGCCAAGTAGTCTTTTGGCAGCATCATGTGACGAACTTGTTGCCAATGTTCAGGCTCGTGTTCTTGGACCCATAAAATTTTTGGTAAAGTGAATCCTTCCAAAGCAACATTCTTGGTGATTGCTTTTATTTCCTCTCCAAAGGATGCCATGATCGCTTGGCATTGTTTGGTGGTTCGAACGTCATTCCATAATATTGCCGGACGAATGACTCGGTTTTCTTCATCCAATAAAACAAGACTATGCATTTGCCCAGAAAAGCTGACGCCGATCAATTCCTTCTGCAGCGTTGGAATCTGCTGGATCAAGGTTTTGATCACCTTATCTGCCGCCTCTTGCCAATGCACCGGCTCTTGCTCACTGAATCCCGGTCTAGGGGATGACAATGGATAGTCAGCACTTGCTGTTCCTTGGAGTTCCCCGGTTTGATCAAAAACTAAGCCTTTTAACGCACTTGTTCCTAGATCCAACCCTAAAAAATAAGCCATCTCTTCTCTCCTTCCTCTGTTTGAAGCAGTTAACCATTGACTCTTAAACGGTTAATTAGCATTCAAAACTAACTAATTGGATAGTAAACGATTCTCGCATTCCTGTCAAGCGCTTTCAACGAATCTTTCATGGTTTTTCCTTCTCAAACTGCTGCTCCTACATTCTGCGTCTTTTCTTTATTCTTCAGCTTGCACAATATTAATTTGCACGGTAAACTAACACTAATCACATCTACGAAGAGGAGAACACATGATTATCAATAAAATGGGCATACGCGAACAAAATGAAGCGGCTGTATTGAAGACGATCATTGACAATGAAAATGTGTCACGAGCGGAAGTGTCAAATTTGACCCATCTCAATAAAGCGTCTGTTTCTCAAATAACCAAAAAACTGATCGACACGGACTTCGTGCGCGAAGTCGGCATTGGTGATTCCACTTCGATCGGTGGTCGCAAACCGATTCAATTGCAATTCAATCACCGTAGCAGCTTAGCTGTTACCTTTGACATCGGCTATAACTATGTTCGAGGGATGCTCTCTTATATCAATGGCGAGATGATCGCCTCTGCCGACCATTCCCATGAATTGATCACCAAAGAAAATGTACTAGCGACGATCGATTCCATGATGAAAGAGTTTTGGCCGCAAATGCCGCAAACCACTCATGGATTAGTAGGAATCTGTTTGGCGATCCACGGCATCGTTCACAATCAGACGGTCACCTTTGCCCCCTACTACGACTTGGAACACTTTGATTTGATCGCCCCTTTGAGCCAAAAATACAATACGGCGGTCTATATAGAAAACGAAGCCAATCTGACGGCTTTAGGCGAGTACTGTTTTTCTTCTGATTCCACGAATTTACTGAGCGTCAGCGTCCATAGTGGGATCGGTGTCGGAATCATCGTTGATGGGCAGCTGCAAACCGGTACTCACGGCATGGCGGGGGAAGTTGGCCATTCTACGCTCTTTCCTCACGGCAACTTGTGCCCTTGCGGCAATCGAGGCTGCTTAGAGCAATATGCGTCGAACAAAGTCTTGTTTGACACCTACAGTCACTATACAAAAACAGCGTTCGTTAATTCGGATACATTTGCACAAGCCTATCATGCCGGAGAAAAATCAGCAGTCGAATTGGCGCAACAAAATGTTGAGTTTCTTAGTATTGGGCTAAACAATGTCATCACTTTTTCTGATCCCGAAGAAGTCTATATCAACAGCTCGGTCTATCGCAAAATTCCTGATTTATTACTGGCGCTGCAACAAAAATTGACCAGCCAGTTCACCAAAAACACGAAGATCAAAAACAGTCGATTAGGCGATCAGGCCCCGCTGTTTGGCGGCAACGTTTTAGTGGCGAAACATTTCTTGAATATCAACGATTTGCGCTTTGCGGCACTTGATCTCTCCCGTGTGATCCGTTAAATGAACGCTGGACTGAAAACTCAGTCCAGCGTTTTCTTTTGGTAAAAGGGTATCGCTATCCTTTGATTCCGCCAGCCGTCACACCGCCCACGATGTATTTCGATAGAAACAGGTAAATCAGTAGCAAAGGAATAATACTTAATGAAATCCCTAGATACATACTGCCAAATTCAGTACGGTAAACATCCGTTTTCAGCAATTGGACCAGCATCGGCAACGTATACTTTTCCGTATCGTTGATCAAGATCAAGGGCATCAAGAAATTATTCCACGAGGTCACGAACGAGAAAATCGCCATGGTGGCTAAGCCCGGTTTCATCAAGGGCAACATGATGCGATGGAAAATTTTGATTTCGCCGGCTCCGTCCAAACGAGCAGAATCTGCCAAATCAGGATGATAGATCGTTTCTAAGTATTGCTTTAAGAAAAAAACGGTAGCAGGTGATGCGATCGCTGGTAAAATCAATGGCAGAAAATTATTTAAGAGCCCTAAGCGATTCATAAATTGATAAAAACCGATCATGCTAATTTGCTGAGGAATCATGATCAGCCCAAGAATGACAGCAAACAGGACTTTCTTGCCACGAAACTCATAGGCGATCACGCCATAAGCTGTCAATGCCGAAAAATATACATTGAGAACGGTAGCGCCAGCCGCAATCAAGAAACTATTTTTAAATCCATTGAAAACATTGAAGCCTCTGCCCATTAAGACGGACCAGTTGTATTGGAGATTACCGCCTGGCCACAAGGACAGCCCTTGCTGGATCTGTTCTGCTGAACGGGTCGCATTGACTAAGACGACCCAAAAGGGCAGAATACTTAAGATGGTCAGCAACACCAAAAAGACATAGATCAACAATCGTTTTGCCCGATAGCTATTTTCCATTTATTTTCGCCCCACTTTGCTATTTTCTTTGAAAAATTGAAACAATAACGTGCTTAATACGATTGAAAGTACCAGTAATAGCACCGACGCGGTTGCGGCAACGTTGAAATTCCGACTCCCGGTAAAGGCTTGGTTGTAGATAAACATCGTGATCGTTAAGACACTATTGTTGGGATTGCCGTTTGTCAGCAAAAAAGGAATGTCGAACATTTGCAAGCCGCCAATCAAAGATGTCACCAATGTATAAAGCAAGATTGGTTTTAACAAAGGCAGCGTGATCTTGCGGAAAATTTGACCATCATTGGCTCCATCGACCATTGCTGATTCAAAAAGAGCATCATCAATGCTCAAAATGCCCGAAACCAAAACGATCGTGGTCTGACCATACCACATCCAAAATTGGATAAAGGAAACGATCAGCCGAGTGCCCGTTTCACTACGGAAAAAGTCATAGGGCTGGTCCAAAACACCGAAATGCTGCAAGACTAGGTTGATCGGACCTAACGGAAAACTGAACAAAACGAAAAATAAGATTGCTACTGAAGCGGCAGTAATGATGTTGGGTAAGTAAAAAACGACTTTGAAAAAGCCTTTCCCCCGCAAGCGCAACTTGATATTGGTAAACCATGCCGCCAGCAACAGAGCCAAGCCAATTTGAGGGACAAAGTTTACGCCCCACAAAATAAAGGTATTGCTGATGGATTTTAAAAATAACGGGTTGCGAAAAATCGCAAAATAGTTATCCAGTCCGACAAGATTGGCAGCTGGATTCCACCCTTTTAGATCCGTAAAGCTTAGGTAAATCGTATAGAGAATTGGATAAAGCTGAAAAACCAAGAATGCTAGAAAAAATGGTGCGATAAATAATAGCCCATAGCGATGATACTGTTCAAATCTTCTCTTATTCTGCATCGTAATCCCCCTGATATTTTTTCTTCTACTGCCAACTTCTGCCTGTAAAGACAAGCCATTTAAGCAGCGCATAGTACCTAGAAAAGGTTGAAACCGACCCCGTCTTCGGTGCCGGTTTCTCCAACACCTAATCTACTTGAACATCTGGATAAGCATTGACGACCGCATCTTTAAAGTTTTGGATCGCCGTTTCCTGATCCACTTCACCTTTTGAATATGGTGTCAAACAACTATCCGTAAAGAGGGTTTCAATCGTCTGATCATACTCGGTCAGAATTTTCGCGTTGATGTCTTGAACCATATCGGCAAATTCTGCATAGTGGTTTTGACCGCCTAAAAATTCCTCTTCATATTCGCCTTTAATTTCTTCAACGACTCGTTCATTTGATACAAAATCACCGGTATCTTCGGCCCATTGTTTTAAAAATGCTTGATCTGTGGTCAAGTAAGCCACCAATTGCGCAGCTTCTTCTTGCATCTCAGAATTTGCCGTAGCACCGATCCATGTGCCGCCCCAGAACCACGACGAAGGTCCTTGGATCATGCGCCAGTCCCCTTCTGTTGAGCTAGAGTTATCGGCAGCTGTCGCATTTGGTTTTAACCAATAGTGCAGCCCCCATGTCGGCAAACTATAACCGAATACATTGTCGCCATTCATTCCAGCAAACCAAGCTTCTGATTGTCCTTCTGTATCTTGTGTCAGGCCTTCTTCTACAAATTTGCGTGATACATCCAACAAGTCATACAAACTGTCGTCGATCACTAATTTGCCGTCTTCAACCCAGCCATGTTCACGTTGACCATAAAAAGGCTTTGCCAAATCTTGGACACTAGAGATCATATAGGTGGTTCCACCACTTTTTTCTTTGACTGCTTTGGCTTGCTCATAGAACTTGTCGTAGTCTGACAATGCCGCTTGCGCAGCCGCTGGATCATCGATCCCTAGCAGCTCTTCTGCCATCGATGCCCGGTAATAAAAACCGCCAGGAGCAGCTTGCCAAGCCAAGGCATGAAGAACCCCGTCTTTTGAAGTCCCTACGTCTTTGACATATTGATACGTATCTGCCGCGGCTTCATCAAGCCCCAGTGAACCAAGGTCTGCCATCATGCCTGATTCCACATATTTTTTGACAAAGGCAGATTCTAAAGCAATCACATCTGGTGCATCTTTGGAACCGAGAATCGGATCGAGCTTGGTCTCGAATTGGTCAGAAGGAATCTCCACGATCCGAATGTCATAGGCCAAGTCGTCATGCGCCGGCAAATAGTAATCATTGATCATTGTTGATAATTCTGAAGTAAAGGTCCAAACCACGAGTTCATCCTTGCCACTACTTCCCGTTGCGCTATTATCTGAGCTGCTGTTTCCAGAACCATTCCCGCAGCCACTAAGCATAAAAGCTGCTAAGCCCGCTACTGACGCTGTTTGTAAGACCCGTTTCCAATTTTTCATCTTTCTTCCTCCTCGATTTTTTGATAGTCAAATGAATCAAAATCAGCCGCCAAACGATTGCCGGTCGTATCGATCGCAAACATCCCTACAAAAGCCCCTGTAAAGAATCCACCGTAATGTTCTGCTACATAGTCGTCAGACAATTGCAAGCTGTCAAATAGATGATCGATGACCTGCCACTCTTTTTGATCAAACGAGTACGCGTATTGATAGTGGGCATAATTAACGATCGTTTTGAAGTAGACTGTTTGTACATCGGCTGGTATCACAACTTCTGGTGCTTTTTGACTCTTCAGTTGGCCCTTTTCGCTTGCCAATACAGTGATGATTCTGCCTTTCGTCTCATCATGAGTGATGTAGATCGCCGACCAGTTTTGTGTATTGTAGTAATTCGTCATGCCTGCCAACTGTAGAAACGAGGTCGGTGAAAATTCGACGGCAGTCGTTGCTTCGAAACGAAAATCGCTCCATCTTCTTGCCACCAGTGCTTGATGGAACAAGGAATTGAACGACTCTCGCCCATACAAGCGCAAGTACCCTGGTCGTGCGGTCAAACTACCGATTTCCTCAGAAAAAGGAATCCGCAAGGTTTGAAACACTGGTGCCAACGACGCCTCTTCAAAATCATCAAAGCCTGATTCTATTTCCCACGGATGTTCAGGCAGCTGTGGCTGTGGGACTTCCTCTTTTGGAAAGTTTCCGCCTGTGATATACGGCCAATCATTTTCCCAATAAACAGACTGGATCGCTGTTTCTCGTCCGAGCGGGCAATAACCGCGATTTTCTAAGAGGGGCGTTTCTGGATACTTCAGCGCTCGCCCTGTTAAGTGAACAAAATACCATTCATCGGTCTGCGTTTTCACAAATGAACCATGGCCAGCTTTTTGTAGCAGGATCTCTGGCTGTCCCCAGGAACTGATCAGAGGGTTTTGAGGATGAACTTCATAAGGCCCTTCGATGTGCGTCCCACGAGCGATGGTACTTGCATGTTCAAACTTAGTGCCGCCTTCTGCCGTCAATAAATAATAATAGCCGTTCACTTTATACATAACCGGTGCTTCCGTCAATTTGCGCTCTGTTCCTTTGAAGATTATTTTGGGCTGCCCCACCAATTTCTTGGCTTGCCAATCAAACTCTTGGAGAGCGATCCCATAAAAGGAATGGTTTGTCAGGCGATAATCCCAAACCATGTTCAGAAAATATTTTTTGCCGTCGTCGTCATGAAATAACGAGGGATCGAAACCAGAAGAATTCATATAAATTGGTTCTGACCAATCCCCATCAATGGTTTCACAGGTGATCAAATAATTGTTCACATCTTTCCAACTATTAGATTGTGTTTTGACATCTGAATAAATCAACCAAAAACGACCATCACTGTAACTTAAGTTTGGCGCCCAAACGCCCCCAGAATCTGGGTTTCCTAGCATATTCAACTGACTGACACGATTGACTGGTGTACTGATCAAGCGCCAGTTCTTCAAATCCTTCGAATGGAAGATGCGCACACCTGGAAACCATTCAAAGGTCGACGTAGCAATGTAATAATCTTCACCTGCACGACAAATACTCGGGTCTGGATGAAAGCCTGTTAGTATCGGATTGGTAATCAAAAAAATTTCCTCCTCTTTCCCTTTTTGGCATTTTGTGATTCAACTGAGTGTCAGTAGGAATGAGCTTCATTCAGTTAGTAAGTTTTCTTTACTAATATACCTAACAAAAAAAAGAAACTTGCTGCTGCAGCTCATTTTAAAAATATTCACTAATCATTGTTCTATTTACTTTCTTCAGCTGAACTGTCATAATTATAGAATGAAATCGCTATCATTCACAGGACGATTTCCACACATCGATAGACAAAAAATGGAGGATAGATCGCGTGACCATTTTAGAAGAATACCATTTCGGCGAATACCTAGGCGTTTCCAGTTACCATCCCTACTCGCTTAATTACATGGAACATTTTCATCGTTCCTTTGAATTGCTTTTTTGTAGTGACGGCGAAGCGGTTGTCAAAATCGAAGAAAGTCCCTATGTCCTTACGACAGGCCAAGTGTTATTAGTCATGCCTTATCAGACTCATGCGATTGAAACCCCTAAGGAATCACAATTGCATATTCTTGTGTTTTCACCTGAGTATATTCCAGATTTTTACGCCAAAACGAAAGATTTCGCTTTGTCAGATCCGGTGATCACCATTGATTCCTCTGTTGCCAAGCAGCTCTACTATCCTTTATTTGAAACGGATTCCCTCTATTTACGAAAATCGGCACTGTATCAAGTCCTTTACCTTTTTGAACACCAAACGACTTTATTACCAGCCAAAAATCAAGAGGATATCCTGATCCAGCTACTTGTTTACATCGAATCCCATTTCAAAGAAGAACTGACGCTCGAAAAACTAAGCAGCAGTATCGGTTATAGCAGCGTCTACGTTTCCAGAATGATCACCGATAAATTGAAAAGCACCTTTCCTCGGCTTTTGAATCAAGCAAGAATACGCCATGCCTCTTTTTTGCTGACCCATAGTCTCTTGCCGATTACGGAAGTAGCAGAACAAGCAGGCTTTCAAAATGTGCGAACCTTCAATCGAAATTTCAAAGCATTGACCTCACTGACGCCAAAAGAATACCGTTTAAAACACAATGCTCATTTTTCGTTGCTGAAGGAATAGCGTAAAAAAAGCAGCTTCACTTAGCTGTAAAGTGAGCTGCTACAATCTTACTCGTTTTTCTAGTCAGCCTTTTGCCTCATTCCTAGAAACTAGTGAAAAACGCTCTAACTCCCCCTTCTTCATAGAGAAATGAGCAGGAAAAAACCAATTGCCAAAATGAACCTTTGTTGTTTTACTGATTCCACAAAACTATGCCTGTTTTAAAACACCGTACTTTCTTGCTTCATACCCTTTTGCTTTGTTGATACTTCTTGGAATATCGATCAATCCCAAGAAAAATGATTCACGACGAGCCAGTCTTTGACTTTCGTCAGATCAGAAAAAGTTTTCACCTGTGCAGCTACTTCTTGCTCAAGTTTTGGCTGTTTAAGCAAAGGATACTTTCCATTTTTCTTGACTGGCAAAGCACTCAAATCATCCGCAATCAGAAAAGCTGGGATCTCGGCTTGTTTTGCGGCTTTTATGCCAGCTAGAGAATCTTCTAATACCAAGGCTTCTTCAGGCTTTACGCCTAATTGTTGGCAAGCTGTTAGAAAGATTTCTGGATCAGGTTTGCCCTTTCGCACTTGATCCCCAGAAACCACCGTATCAAACCAATCTGGCATCTGTTCCATTTCAAAGTACGCCTTGATTTTTTCTTTCGATGAAGAGGATGCCACGGCTATCAAGCAATCTTGTTTTTTTAATGCTTCTAACAGGTCAAGAAGGCCGGGCTTTTTGAACACCCGTTTTTCTTCAGCTAAAATCACTTTTTTCTGACGATTCATCGCTGCTCGCCACCGATCCGTTGGTACCGTACTGCCATAAAGATCCTGCATCCCTATACGAATATCTGCTTCCGTTCTGCCAGTCAGGTAATAATAAACTTCTTGGCAAACTTCAAAATCATATTCCTCCGCGGCTCTTAAATAAGCGCGGTAAGCTAGACGACCTGTTTCAAACATCAAACCGTCCATATCAAAAATCACCAGTTTTATCTTTTTCATCCTATAGCCTCCTTTACTTTTCTGCGAGTAAATATCCACCCGTGAAACGGGTGGCTTTTTAACAGCCCTAG
>NZ_JAUKPK010000016.1:0-17898 GCF_030499455.1 Enterococcus sp. B2E4 | reverse complement strand
TTGTCTTCTCATACCCTTCGAACTGCTCCATAAATTGAGATTTGACCAGCTCATCGGTCTTTTGAATCAGATTCTGATAGGTCTTTTTAGTGCTATCTATCGACCATAATAGGCTGGCTAACTTGCTTTGTTCTTTTAAATCAGGTAACTCAAACCTAAAGTTCTTTAGATTTTCCCATTTAACACGGGGTGATAAAGAACCAGCGGACTTACCTATAGCAAAATCAAATAATGCATCATTTTGAATGATAAAAGGTAAAAGTTCAGGTAGAATTTTATCTGGCAGAGCTTGAATTACCGTTATGTCACCAGAACAAATGCCATCAAAAGGAGCAACTACAGCCTTCTTTAAATAAGCGCGTCTACGACCAAAAAGCACATCTCCTTTTCGGAAGATTTTAGTAAAAGAATTTTCCTTATTCTCTTCCCAGGCTGTTAGAGTAATTTCTTCTGGAATCAAGTGCTCTAAGCCCACAATTGGATACCTGCCTTTATTTTCTTTACTAGTTTCCTTTCGCTCTTTAGCAACTTCTCCTAAGAATACTTCACTCATTATTTTCATCCTCCTTTCCGATCATGTCGCTTAATTTCATATAGCGAAGTTTCATAATTTCCGAGTGTGTTCTCCAACTTTCATAACGCTCTTGTAGAGAACGATCGTCAGTTTCTGCCCCAGGCATGGTCTTTTTAACATAAAGTGGAATACTGAGCGAGAAATTGTTATCTTCGATATCACGAATTGAGACAACGCGTGCAAAATCATTATCTGTTTCATATTTGTTGTATGCTGATGCTATCTTTTCAATATGTTTATCTTCCAGATAGCTCTGTGCATTTTTTCTCTCAACCTCATCTACTGCATTTATAAATAAAACCTGGCCACGACGGTTTGCAGGCTTATTTTTACGACATATAATTATGCAAGCCTCCATTGGTGAATTATAAAACAGGTTGGGACCTAAACCTATCACACATTCAAGCATATCGCTTCTAACTAATTTTTCTCGCATACTACTTTCCTCATTACGAAACAATACGCCATGTGGGAATAATATCGCACAACGTCCAGTGTCTTCTTTCAAACTCTTTAGAATGTGTTGTAAAAAAGCATAATCTGCTCTACCTTGAGGTGGAACACCTAGGAAGTTACGTCCATATTTATCGCTAGCAAAGGCTTCTCTGTCCCACTGACTAATAGAGTAGGGAGGATTGGCAAGAACCATGTCAAATTCTTTCAGCTTTCCTTTCTCAATAAAAGCCGGTGATTTTAACGTATCTCCATTTACAATTTCAAAGTCCTTCACACCATGCAAAAATAAGTTCATTTTGCCAATCGATGAAGTTAAAGCATTTATTTCCTGCCCATAAATAGCCACATTACGCCATTCTTTTTTTTGTTTTTGCAAATAGGCTATCGCGGAGATTAGCATACCTGCACTACCGCACGTTGGATCATAAATTGATTCACCTGACTGAGGTCTCAAGATTTCAGTCATAAGATGAACTACGGTACGATTTGTATAGAATTCTTGAGCGGTATGTCCACTATCGTCGGCAAACTTCTTGATTAGATACTCGTATCCCTGTCCTAGTTCGTCCTCCGGACAATTTTCAATAGACAATGTTCTACTGCTGAAATGTTCTATTAATTCTTTTAGAAGTCTGTCTGACAAACGATTCTTATTTGTCCATGCAGCATCTCCAAAAATTCCTTGTAGTTTATCAGCGTTTGCTTTTTCGATCTTACGAAATGCACTGACTATAGCAACACCAACATTCTCGGAAACTTCACGAACATCATTCCAATGAGCACCTTTCGGTACCTGAAACCGATGGTTTTCTTCAAACTCTAAGGCTTCCTCATCGCCAAATTGCTCTAGAATTTTTTGACACTCTTCGTCATAAACATCGCTGATTCTTTTAAAGAAAAGCAGCGGGAAAATGTATTGTTTATAAGCTCCTGCATCTATACTAGAACGAAGAAGAACAGCTGAATCCCATAAATATGTTTGCAATTCATCTATTGTAATGCGATTACTCATTGACATACCCTCCTTCAAGCAATAATTCCATCATTGTTTTTTCAGCCTCAATCATTTTTTCAAGTGCATCAAAATACTGTTTTCTTATTTCAGCTGGAGGAGTAATTTCTTGTTCTTTTCTTTCAATATAATTATTGATCGCTAGACTATAGCCCTTGTCTTTCACTTCGGGAATCGTGACCACTTTTACTTTTTCAATAACATCTTTATAATCGTCATACAAATTGTAGACCTTGTCTACGTCATTGTCTGTCATTATATTTTGTGCTCGTTGTGCTGTGAATATATCAGAACCATCGATCATGCATATACGACCTTTATGATCATTTTTCTTGTTATTGTTTAGAAAAAGAATACAAGCTGATACTCCAGTTGAATAGAACACGCCGCTTACCAGTGTAATAATGCATTCCAGCTTGTCTGATTCAATCAGTTGTTTGCGAATTTCTGCTTCTCTACCCCCACGGAATAGTACACCTTGTGGTAAAACAACAGCACAACGGCCGGTTTTCTCGTCCATCGACTTCACCATGTGTTGCAGCCATGCAAAATCAGCATTGGAGTCAGTTGGGGTCCCCCACATGTTTCGACCATATATATCTGTACTAAATTGTTGTGACCCCCATTTTTTCAAGGAAAAGGGAGGATTCGCTACAACGCAATTGAAAGTTTTTAATTTACCTTTCTCAAGAAAATTAGGAGAACGTAGTGTATCACCTTGAGTAATCTTAAAATCCTTTGCACCATGCAAAAACAAATTCATTCTAGCAATTGCAGATGTAGATAGATTATTTTCCTGACCATATATTCGGCCATACGTCATTTTATCGTTTTTCATGTACCGTATGGCTTCTATTAGCATTCCTCCAGTCCCACAAGCTGGATCATAGACCGTTTCACCAATCTTTGGATCCAGAAGCATGATGAGAAGTTTGACAATGGAGCGTGGGGTATAAAATTCACCAGCATTCTTTTTTGATAAATCAGCAAATTTCTTAATCAGAAATTCATAACTATCTCCCATAACATCAGCTGAATAATTCGCATTACCAACTTTTATCTTTGACATATGTTCTATTAAATTTTTTAGTCTCTCATCTGAGAGTTTAGTTTTGTCAGTCCAATTAGCATCATCAAAGCTACTAAACACACCACTTAAAGTATCGGGGTTAGCACGCTCAATACCATTCATTGCTTTGACGATTGCAACACCAACATTTTCACTTGCTTCCCTGACATTTTGCCAGTGGCATCCCACAGGAATATCAAAACTGTGGTTCTCGGGAAATCTAGCATACTCCTCATCTCCACCAGAGCGCTCAAGTGCATCTTGAGTTTCTTCGTCGTAAACATCACTAATTCTCTTAAAAAAGAGAATTGGAGTCACATAACTTTTATACTCATCTTGGTTTATTGGTCCTCGCAGAATATTACAAGCCTCAAATAGATGATTAAATAGTTGCTGGCTTGTCGTCTCTTCATTTGTAGGAATCGAATCATTTAGTTCTTTCTCTGCTGTCTCTACAGAGGACTGCATCATAGTTTTTCTATTCCCTGTCTGCACTTTGGTCTCTGCATTTCTTTCGATGCCAATACTACCGACTGAATTGATTTTTTCCATCTTTGATGGATAATTATTTTCAAACTCTACCAAAATCTTAAGTAGGCGCTCGTCAAGGAAGGTCAGAGCATGTTTTCTAATATCTGTAGGTATTCCATAGTAAGCTCCTGCGATACCACCTGTAATAGCTGCAAGGGTATCGCTATCGCCACCAATTGATATGGCGTTACGAATTGAATCTTCAAAATTTTTCGACTCGAAGAAAGCTTCCAAGGCTTGAGGAACAGTTCCCTGACAGCTCTCATTAAACTCATAATTATCACGTATTTCATCAAGGGAAAAATTCAACGGGTAATAATTCTTTGTTATATAGTCGCGAATCTCTAGCAAATTCTTTCCAGAACGCGCCAGGAAGATAGCAACAGCTGCTGCCTCTGCACCTTTTATCCCCTCAGGATGATTGTGTGTTACTTCTGTCACAGCTTTTGATAGTTGTTTCACTTCTTCCAGGGTATTTGCTACGAATCCACATGCACTGACACGCATCGCTGCCCCATTACCATAGCTGTTATATGGTTTTGGATTGTCAGAATATATCCATTCTCTGAAATTCCCACCATATCCACAGTTTGGGTAGTGTTGTCCGATATTCTGCATATACTTTACAGCATTTTCGGACAGGTCACTATAATCCGACTTGCTTTCTAACAGCGCTTTAGCTATAGCTAAAGTCATTATGGAATCATCGGTAACACTACATTTATACGTTAATAAATCAAATTGCTTACTCTTGTTATTATTCCATTCAAAACGGGAACCCACGATATCCCCGATAATAGCTCCTAACATAATGATACCTCCTATTAAAATTCTCGTAGCTTATCTAAAACTTTATTCCAGCGCTTTTCAGCAACCTCAACAGTTTCTTTGTAGATTTCTAACTCTTTTTCATATTCATCAGCCTTCATATGTTGTTCTTCAATTGAAGGAACAGGTATTTCCAAGGCATTCAAGTCTTTATAGCTGATATTAATTACTGTACTTCCTTGTTGTACACCACTTATCATCTTTTGCCCAAGAGGGCTGTCTAAGAACAATTTTAAATACACGCTGCTAAGCATCTTTACTTCAGGTCGGATTACAATGATGTTAGATGAAGCGATGCATGGATAGCTCTGCTCGCGAAAGATAGAGGTTCTAATTGCAGTTCCTCTTGCAGGTATTAGTACGTCACCTTCTTTAAGAATGTAGTTTGAAATCTTACGTTCTTCTTCATCAAAATGATCTAGACTATCATAATCAATATCGTAATCACCTATATTCGAGATGTTAACGACACCAACACTTCCGGTTGGGTCTTTTTTTGATACTGATTTTCCTCGGAAAACTTCAGCAACATCTCCCAAAGCAATTTTACGAATAGATGATTCTTGGAATTTTATCCACTCTTCATCTTGCTGAGAGAATATTTTATTTATACTCCAATCACCAAGTTCCTCAAGTTCCTCTAACATAACGAATGTTTCTTCATCGATAATAAATTTATTAGCCATATCACGTTTGTTCTTACGAGGACCAGATTTATATCGACGGACTATCACATCATCATCACCTGGCTTGGTATTTACAACATCGATAAGGTAAGTTTTAATCCCTGTTCCTTCAAACGCACCTTCTGGAAGTTCTGTAATTTCTTTTAAGCGATAAGTCTGTTGAACAAACTGCCTAAGCACTCCAATCTTTCCATGAGCAAATGTGATTCTAGCCGGCATTGTGATTATAAGCTCACCACCATTATTTGTATGAAGAAGCAGGTTTTCAAGCGCTACCGCATCTTGATCTCTACTCATAAAATTTTCATCTTCAGCAAGATTTCTTGTTCCGAAATTAGGTACAGAGAATATAAGATCGTAACGACTGTTTGTGAAACCGTATTGATATATACTTGCATTCAATATTTTTACATTTTTATAACCAGCAAAAATTCTGTTAATTATGTGAAAACTGATTTTTTCTTCAGTTGTAATGGTATAGTTGCAACCAGGATGTTCATCGATTAGTTTCTTTAGATTTGGAGCGAATTTTTCCCCTTCGGCAATAAGAACCTCATCTGCGTCAAGTTTAAAGCGACTGCAGTACTCTTCAGATAGAGCATTAGAAATTACTGAGTACCCACCATATCTTCTATCACTCTGGGCAATAATCAATTCCCAGTTGACCTCTCCCTTAAAAACATCATAGGCATTATACACTCTGGTAAATTGTGTCTTATCTCTAAACGGGTTAATAATATCGAGCCTATCTGCAACTGTCAGCATAGTCTCGTAGATTCGCTCTTCTGAATCATCATAGATATTTTTGTCAAAGTACTCTTCCTTTGTTTCAGCCACAAGAAGCGCAGCAGGAAGATAGGAGTCACTCTCAGTAAACCCTCTAAATAAATCTAAGTATTCAAAGGTGTTTTTTTCAATCTCGTTAGTCATAATTCGTTTTTCCTCCTTACCAATAGCTGATTTGATAAATCAAGAATATCACGGTTTAACAAATTTGTCAATCGATAATTTAACTTTTGGTACTTGAATACCAAATTGATATAAATTGCACTGTGGATATTGGCGTAAAAATACGGATGCGTTTATTTAATGATTGGCACCGGATTTTCTGGATAGCTATTTTAATTGCCTTCCACGTGCATATATATTTCAATTTCAACTTTCAATCTGATAGTCACATTGTCAACTCACTATTATTTTGCCAACCATCTTATCAACTCACTTAGTCATCGACGATATTTGTTGATGATTTTTCAAATTCACCAATCTTTGATAACTTCCCTAAAAGCAAAAAACCGTGATTATCCTTCCGGCTTAAAACCAGACCTCAAATCACGGAAAGCCTTTATTTTCTTGTCTTATTACACTTTTATTTATCTACCCTTGACATCAATACTACCGTCTCAACGTGGGTCGTTTGTGGGAACAAATCAACAGGTTGGACTTCTTTTGTCACATACCCTTCTTCTTCAAACAACGCGAGGTCACGAGCCAAGGTTGCTGGATTGCAGGAAATGTAAACGATGCGCTCTGGTTTAACTGCAGCGGTCGTTTCAATAAAGCTGGCATCTAAACCTTTGCGAGGTGGATCAACGAAGACGACCGTCGGTTGAATGCCTTCACGTAGCCATTGCGGCATGATTTTTTCGGCTTTACCGATAAAGTAATGCACGTTTTCGACACCATTTCTTTTGGCATTGGCTTTGGCATCGTTCACTGCTTCAGGAATGACTTCCATCCCTAACACTTCTTTCACGCGATCAGCCAAACTGATCCCGATCGTTCCGATTCCTGCATAGGCATCCACAACGATATCATTTTCAGACAGTTGTGCCATCTCGAAGGCGGTTTGGTACAAGACTTCTGTTTGCGCTGTGTTGATTTGGTAGAAAGATTTCGCTGAGATTTGGAAGGTTTTGCCTAATAATTGATCATCGATCGATGACTTGCCATACAAGACACGCTCGAACTCGCCCATGATCACATTGGTTTTTTCTTCATTGATGTTTTGAATGACAGAAACAACTTCTGGAATCTCTTCGTGGATCACTTCCGCGATCTCTTCTCCCTTGAAGAATTTCGGTTTACGTGTCACTAATACGACCATCATTTCACCTGAGTGATGCCCACGACGAACGACAATGTGGCGTAAGAACCCTTCATGGGCTTCTTCATTGTAGGCTTTGACATTGAAGCGCTGCAAAATATCTCTGACTTTGATGATTGCTTGATCGATGTTTGGATCTTGAATATAAAAGTCTTCAATCGGTACCAGAGTATGGCTGTTTTTGCGGTAAAATCCAGTCGTTAATTTTCCATGAATCTTTTGCACAGGGATTTGCGCTTTGTTGCGGTAACCAAATGGTTTTTCCATTCCGATTGGTGCCTTGACCTTGATTTCAGGCAGTTTGGCGATTTTAGCCAAAACATTCTCTACTTGCTGCTGTTTGAAGGCTAATTGTTTGTCATAGCTCAAATGACTCAATGGGGCGATCCCGGTGCGCAACAATGCTTCATTCGGTAATTCTTGCCGATCAGGACTTGCTTGCAACAGTTTCATCACTTTGGCAAAACCAAATTTGTTGCCGACTTTCAATACTTTGACTAAGGCACGTTCATTTGGCAGGGTGTTTTCAATAAATAATAAGTACCCATCGACTTTGGCGATCCCATTTCCTTCATGGGAAAGGTCCAAAATATCGACTTCAAGTTCCTGATTCTTTTTAACAGGATAATTTTTCATAGATTTCTCCTTTGTGCTTACTTTCTCCATTTTAAAAAGGAATGGTCGAAATTGCAAGCGCTGCTTATTTTAACAGTTCAACAGATCGGGTAGACGTGCAAAAAAGAACCGAAGGAGGGAAATCGGCTGATTGCTTTTCTAGGGGTTGCGGCGAAGAGCCGCTGCACCACAGGAGCAATCCCTTTTCCATCCTTCGGAAAATCGAACAGATCAGAAGTTGGTAAAAACCTCGATCATTGTTTATTTGTCAGCTGTTTTTTTCTTTTTCTGTGATTTTTCCCGTTCGCTCTTGTTCAAGATTTGTTTTCTCAAACGAATGCTTTCTGGTGTTACTTCACAGTATTCGTCATCGTTCAAGAACTCCAATGATTCTTCTAGTGAAAGGATTCTTGGTTTCTTGATGACAGATGTTTGGTCTTTCGTCGCTGAACGAACGTTGGTCATTTGTTTTGCTTTCGTGATATTGACCGTTAAGTCATTGTCACGAGAGTTTTCGCCGACGATCATTCCTTCATATACTTCAGTACCTGGTTCAACGAAGACCGTTCCACGTTCTTCAATACTCATGATTGAGTAAGTCGTTGCTTTTCCTGTATCGATCGATACAAGTGCGCCGTGGTGGCGTCCGCCGATTTGCCCTTGAATCATTGGCAAGTATTGGTCGAAGGTGTGGTGCATGATACCGTAGCCGCGAGTCATTGATAAGAATTCTGTCGTATAGCCGATCAAGCCACGAGCTGGTGCTAAGAAAATGATCCGTACTTGTCCATTTCCTGTATTGATCATATCTTGCATTTCTGCTTTACGAATCCCTAGTGATTCAATCACTGAACCCATGTATTCTTCTGGTGTGTCGATTTGCACTCGTTCAAATGGTTCGCATTTCACGCCATCAATTTCGCGTTCGATAACTTCTGGACGAGAAACTTGCAATTCAAAACCTTCACGACGCATGTTTTCGATCAAGATCGATAAATGAAGTTCGCCACGTCCTGAAACAGTCCAAGAATCTGGTCCGATTGGTTCAACACGTAGAGACACGTCTGTTTGTAGTTGCGCCATCAAGCGTTCTTCAATTTTACGAGCGGTTACGAATTTCCCTTCACGACCTGCAAATGGTGAATTGTTCACGACAAAGGTCATTTGTAATGTTGGCTCATCAATGTGTAAAACAGGTAACGAGTCTTGGTGATCGATCGGTGTGACTGTTTCACCAACGAAGATGTCTTCCATCCCAGAAACAGCGATCAAATCGCCAGCTTTCGCTTCTTGGATCTCTAAACGTTTCAAACCGAAGAAACCGAATAATTTTGTGACACGGAATTTCTTCACTTGGCCATCAAGTTTCATCAAAGCAACTTGGTCACCAACTTTGATCGTTCCACGGAAGACACGTCCGATTCCGATACGTCCAACGTAGTCATTATAATCAAGCAACGATACTTGGAATTGCAATGGCTCATCGCTGTTGTCGATTGGCGCTGGAATGTGTTTTACGATCGTATCAAACAATGGTGCCATCGTTTTTTGTTGATCGGCAGGATCATCTGATTCACTTGAGGTTCCGTTGATCGCTGAAGCGTAGATCACTGGGAAGTCCAATTGGTCATCGTCTGCACCTAATTCGATAAATAGTTCTAATACTTCATCTACCACGTGCTCAGGACGAGCAGATGGTTTGTCGATTTTGTTAACAACAACGATTGGGACTAAATGTTGTTCCAACGCTTTTTTCAATACGAAACGTGTTTGAGGCATCGTTCCTTCATAAGCATCAACAACTAAAACAACACCATCGACCATTTTCATGATCCGCTCTACTTCACCACCGAAGTCCGCGTGTCCTGGGGTATCCATGATATTGATTTTGGTTCCGTTGTATTCAACCGCTGTATTTTTCGCTAAGATCGTGATACCACGTTCTTTTTCGATCGCATTTGAATCCATCGCCCGTTCTTGTAATTGGGTATGGCTATCTAACGTTTGGGATTGTTTCAATAATTCATCAACTAATGTAGTTTTTCCGTGGTCAACGTGGGCAATAATAGCGACATTGCGGATATCATTTCTAATATTCAATTTATAAACTCCTTTTTTGGTGACATTGCACTCGACAAGCCATTATACCAGAATTTCTTTCTGAAATATAGTGCAAAGTTTTCATTTTTACAGAAAAAACCAGATATTTAATAAATATCTGGTTTTTTCTTATTGATTGACGATCGCCAATAATTCTTCAAAAGCTTTCGGTGTACCGCCTACGAACAATTCCCGTCCATTCAAGGATAGCGGCTCTCCTTTGATGTTTGCCATCTTTAATCCAAGGGTTTCTAACAAAACGCCCCCTGGCGCATAATCCCATGGCGCAAGATGAGAAAGGTAGCCTGCTCTTTGTCCTTTAGCGAGGGCGATCAGCTCTACCCCAGCACAGCCAGTCATACGAATGCCTAATGCTTTGTCACTGACCTCGGTTTCGTGGTGGCGGTTATGGATCAACATGGGCGAATTCAAGCCAACGAGACCTTCGGATAAGGCAATATCTTTCGGCGGTTCGATCTGCTTGCCATTGTTATAGACACCAATCTCTGGCCCACCCCATAAGAATTCATCTTTCATAACATTATAGACAAAGCCAAAGCGCCCTTTGCCCTCTTCGTAAATCGCGATCATGATACAAAAGTTTTCTTTTTCTAACACGAAATTCATCGTTCCATCGATCGGATCAATGATGAAGACCCGCCCACTCATGTCGGCAAGTGTGTCCAGTCCGTTTTCTTCACCTAAAATTTTGGCATCCGGATCATAGGATTGGATCTTACCAATCAGAAAATCTTGCGTGGCTTTATCCAATTCTGTCACTAAGTCTTTCCGTCCTGATTTTGTCTCGACCACTAAGTCTTCTTTATTTAAATTGTCTTTGATCGTTTCACCTGCAGCGATCATCCACTGGCGAACTTCATTAACGATTTCATGCATTCGTTGATCTACCCTTTCATTTTTAGTTTTCCCTCAGTCTTTTTCGCTGCCTTGACAGCATGGTACAGCGAATAGCCTGATAGTTCTTCAAATTCTCTGCCTAAACGGCGTTCCTCGCCAATGCTAGGAACGACTTTCTTAAAGGCTTGATACGCCTCAAGAAACGTACTACTGGGAAGGCCTTTTTCATAGGCTTGTTCTAATCTTTCCCACATCTTCATGACGACGACCATTTCATCTGTCGACCAATCTAAGTCAAGAGGATATTGATAATCCCGCATAGTTTTCACCTCTAGTTTCTTTCTCTTCCAGTGTACCATAAAACCTCTTATTGTCGAAAAGAGGTTCTTTGGTACAAGCATTTTTTTATAGGTAATTCTCTTAAAAAAACTAACAAAGAATCACTCTGCTTGTTTAGTTACCGACAGCAAAGCGGATATTTTGTTGTTTTTCTAGGCATTTGTTACACTTGTGTTAGCAACCTAAAGGAGGAATTCTCTTGCGTTTAGAAAACAAAAAAATCATTGCCTTAGTCGACAATGATTTCGAAGATTTAGAACTGTGGTACCCGGTCCATCGGTTACGGGAAGAAGGCGCGCAAGTCGATTTAGTCGGTGAAGAAGCGCATAAAACGTATATTGGCAAATACGGTGTACCCGCAGAATCAGCCTATGCTTTTTCTGATATTCATGCCGATGACTACGATGCCATCTTAGTTCCAGGTGGTTGGGCGCCTGATAAATTACGACGTTTCCCAGAGGTCATCTCTTTCGTGCAAACGATGGACAAAGACGAAAAAGTCATTGGTCAAATCTGTCATGCAGGCTGGGTCTTGATTTCTGCGAATATCCTGCAAGGCAAGACGGTCACCAGTACACCAGGCATCAAAGATGATATGACAAATGCTGGAGCCACATGGGTGGATACACCTGTGGTTACGGATGGACATATCGTTTCCAGCCGCCGTCCTCCAGATCTACCAGACTATATGCGGGAATTTATCGCTGTATTAGAAAAGAAATAGTACCCGTTGATCAGATTCAAAAGAGTTGCGACCGAAGCAAATACGGCTGCAACTCTTTTTTCTACCTATCGATCATTCGCTTAGGATCGCTAGTTTCTTGTTACTTTTAGGGATTTTTTTCACACCAATAAAGGTCAATGCAGCACCTAGAACGGCAAACCCAGTCCCAATCAAAAGCATTTCCCAAACACCGAAGCTTTGGATCAGCATCCCGCCCAAAAGATTGCCAATCACGCCACCGATCGTGGTAGCAATGATAATAATCGTTTGTCCAAAAACCCGATCTTCATCTGCCAAACTATGGTTGAACAAATAAGCCGAAGCTGGAATAAACAAAGCAAAACTAACCCCTTGCATCAAATGGCTCAATTCCATCAAGATAATGGAGCTGATCAACAGCATCAACACCCCACGAATGGCAAAGGCAACACTGGAAAACAACAGCCAAAAACGGCTAGACCGTATCCTCACTAACTGTTCAAAGAAAATCATGCCTGGCAATTCGCATAACGCCGCAACCATCAGGGCGATGCCAACTTCCTTACTGCCACCGCCAATATCGGCAAAAATTTGTGCCAAAAAGCTGTTGATCATCGTGTGGAAGCTGAAAAGAAAGCTAAACCCGACAAAGAGAAAGAGTAAAAAAGGATATTTTTTCAAAAAGGCACCTGAATGACTTTGTTCTGTATGCATCACGGGCATTTCTGGCTTCTTGATCGCTGGCAGCAAAAGCAAAATAATGAGAAACAAAACGGCCTGCCCGATAGCGATCATTGGCAAAAGGGCTGCCGAAAACTCCTCCAAGAGCTGCCCCAGTAAAAAGGAGGTTCCCGCAAATCCTAGTGACCCACCCGCACGAGAAAAGCCAAAATTGATTTTGTTGCCGCTATTCGTGTATTCAAACGCCAAGGCGTTGAGAAAGGACTGCATGGAAACGAGCAAAATCCCTCCTAAGACATAGGTCAGTATTGATAATGCAGGGAAAATCACACCTGCTAAGAGCACCGCGACCACGCCGATTGTCATCGTTTTCAAGACAACGATCAGCGGTACTTTACTTTTTTTGATAATGATTTGACTGATGAAGGGCTGCAAAATCGTAGACGTAATATTGACTAAGGCTAAAATACCGCCAATTTTTGCTGAATCGACCTTGAAATAAATCAAAAAAAGGGTCGCAAAGCCATAGATTGAGCAAAACATCATCCAATAAAGAAATTGCAAACTTGTGTAGTAAAACCGAATCCTCTTGTCACTCGCATGATTACGCATACATCCCCCACCTTATCCATATTCCTTAGCAACTAAATATAGCATAGAACCGATGGATTTACTATCCTTCTAACAACAGAAACCGCAGTTTTATTTGAAACACTAACCGACAACAAAAAAGCGCAGCATAGTATCCTGCGCTTTTCCTACTGCTTCAACTATTTAGAGCTGTTGGAAGGCTTGCGTGAGATCTTCCAAGAGATCGTTGATGTTTTCCAATCCAATGGATAGGCGAATCGTCTCTGGACGAATTTTGGCTGCTGCAAGTTCTTCTACGCTAAGCTGGGAATGGGTCGTCGAAGCTGGATGGATGATCAAGGACTTTGCATCCCCGACATTTGCCAGCAAAGAGAAGAGCTTGGTTGCGCCACAAAAGGTTTTGCTTGCTTCTGCTCCACCCTTTAATCCAAAGGAAAAGACGGAACTGGTCCCTTTGGGGAAATACTCCTGCGCCCGTTCAAAATAGGGGCTGTCCGGCAGTGTTGGGAAGTGAACCCAAGAGACTTCCGAGTGCTTGGCTAAAAATTCAGCAACTTGTTGCGCATTTTCTACATGACGTTCCATCCGCAACGAAAGCGTCTCGATGCCTAACAGCAACACCCATGAATTGAAGGGAGAAATCGCAGCGCCTGTATCCCGTAAAAGAATCGTTCGTGCTCGAGTGATATAGGCAGCGTTACCAGCGGCTTCTACCCATGAGATTCCATGGTAGCTATGATCGGGATCGACCAGCTTGGGAAATTTGCCATTTGTCCAATCAAAGTTGCCGCTGTCGATAATGGCCCCTCCCAAAGCAGCACCGTGACCACCGAGGTATTTTGTCGTGGAATAAACGACGATGTCCGCCCCATGCTCAAATCCTCGAAACAGATAGGGAGTTGCAAAGGTATTGTCAATGATGAGGGGAATCCCTGCTTCATGAGCGATCGCTGCAATCTTTTTAAAGTCGGCAATATCAATATCTGGATTGCCTAAAGACTCTAGAAAAACTGCTTTAGTATTTTCTTGGATGGCTGCTTTTAGTGCTGCCAGATCTTCACTATCAACAAAGCTTGTAGTGATGCCAAAATCTGGCAACGTATGAGCGAATAAATTATAGGTCCCCCCATAAATTGAAGCAGCAGAAACGATATGATCTCCTGCTTGTGCAAGATTTAAAATCGCATAGGTGATCGCTGCTGAGCCAGAAGCCGTTGCTAACGCACCGACACCGCCTTCTAAGAGGGCTAATCGTTCTTCTAGAACAGCCGTTGTCGGATTGGTAATACGGGTATAGATATTGCCATTCTCACTAAGACTAAATCTCGCTGCCGCTTGATCTGCGTCCTCAAACACATACGATGTGGTTTGATAAATGGGTACGGCGCGACTCCCTGTAGTAGGATCTGGTGTTTGTCCTCCGTGTAATTGAATCGTCTCAAATCTTTCTGTCATACTATTCCTCCTTAATAATACAAATAAAAAAGCCCTCTGATATCGAGATATCAAAGGACGTGTTCACGTGTTACCACCTTTATTCAAGCAGACTTTCCAGCATGCTTCTCAGCAAGTACGCGACAAATTAACGTCGTTATACTCTGACGCGATAGCGGGCGCACCCGGATCTTCTTATCTTTCGTACAAGTTCAGAAGATCACCTCTGAGGCCATTTTCGATTGATTCTACAAGTTCTTCTTGCACCCTACGAAGACTCTCTAGGCTTGCCAAATCAATGTACTTTCCTCATCAACGGTTGAAATATTAAGAGCATCGTATCATTTACAGAAGATTCTGTCAATAGTTTAGGATCGCTTTATTTTTGGTGATAAAAAAACTCGTTCACCAAATGATGAACGAGTTTCAAAAAGCTTAAATGTGGATTGGTAAACCTAGAGCTAACTCAGCAGCATCCATTGTGATCTCACCTAGAGATGGATGTGGATGGATGGTTAACGCGATATCTTCTGCGTTCATGCCAGATTCAATAGCAAGAGCAAGTTCTGAAACCATATCGCTTGCTCCTAAACCAGCAATTTGCGCACCGATGATCACATTGTCTTCAACCGTTGTTACTAAGCGAATGAATCCTTCGGTTTTTCCTAGAGATAACGCACGACCGTTACCTGAGAATGGGAATTTGAATGCTTTTGCTTCAATTCCAGCATCCTTGGCATCTTTGATGGTCATACCGACAGAAGCCAATTCTGGGTCAGTAAAGGCAACTGCAGGCATCGCTTTGTAATCGACAGCAACTTTTTTGCCAGAGATTGCTTCAGCAGCGATTTTTGCTTCGTAGCTGGCTTTATGTGCTAATGCAGCACCAGGAACGATATCACCAATTGCGTAGATGTTTGATACGTTGGTACGGCCTTGTTTGTCAACCGTGATCAATCCGCGTTCGCCTACTTCAACACCTGCTTGTTCCAAGCCCATGTCATCAGTATTTGGACGACGGCCAACAGTAACCATCACGTAATCAGCAGTAACTGATTCTTCTTTACCATCTACGGCATATTTCACAGTTACGCTATCGCCATTGTCAATTGCTTCTTTCGCCATTGCGTTGGTAACGACTGTTACACCTTTTTTCGCAAAGTCTTCTTCAACCAATTTGACCATGTCTTTTTCATAGGTTGGCAAGATTTGAGGAGAACCTTCAAGGATTGTTACTTCTGCACCTAGGTTTGCATACGCTGCACCTAGTTCAGAACCGATGACACCGCCACCGATAACAACGAATTTTTTAGGAACTTCTTTTAATGCCAATCCGCCAGTTGAATCAAGGACACGTCCGCCGAATTTGAAACCAGGGATTTCAATTGGACGAGAACCTGTTGCGATGATTGCATTGTTGAAAGAGTAAGTTTGTGCTGAATCTGGGTGGATGACACGCAATGTGTGATCATCAACGAAGAAAGCTTCTCCTTCAATTGTTTCAACTTTATGTTTTTTCAATAGGAAACCAACACCAGAAGTTAACGTTTTAACGACTTTGTTGTCTTTCCATTCTTGTGTTTTGGTAAAATCAAGGGAAACATTTTCACTTGTTACACCAAACATTGTTGAATCCAAAGATTCTTGGTAATGATGACCTGCAGCGATCAAAGCTTTTGAAGGGATACAACCAACGTTTAAACAAACGCCGCCGATGTATTCTCTTTCAATGATTGCTACTTTTTGTCCCATTTCAGCAGCGCGGATGGCAGCTACATAGCCGCCAGGTCCCGCACCGATTACAACTGTATCTAATTCAACAGCAAAATCTCCAACTACCATTTGTTAATCATCCTTCCATCATTAATAGCTCTGGATCAGCTAATAGACGTTTGATATTATTCATTGCTTGTTGCGCTGTTGCGCCATCAACGATACGGTGGTCGAAGCTTAATGAAAGTTTCATCACACGTCCGACAACGATTTCGCCTTCAGCGTTTACGATTGGTTGTTGCGCGATCGTACCTACACCCAAAATAGCTACTTCAGGGTAGTTGATTACTGGTGTGAACCAGCCGCCACCAACTGAACCAATGTTACTGATCGTGATGGTACCGTTACGCATATCATCTGCAGCCAATTTGCCGTCATGAGCAAGTTTTGCTTTTTCGTTGATTTCATCGGCGATAGCAAACATGCCTTTACGATCTGCATCTTTTACGTTTGGTACATACAAACCATGGTCAGTATCTGTTGCGATACCGATGTTGTAATAGTTTTTGTATACGATCTCTTGTTTTGCATCATCGATCGACGCATTCAAGATAGGGAATTTTTTCACTGTTGCAGTCAATGCTTTCACAACATATGGTAAGAAAGTAAGTTTTGTGCCGTTTGCAGCAGCAACTTCTTTGAATTTCTTACGGTTATCCCATAGGTTTGTTACTTCAACTTCATCATGCAAGGTTACATGAGGTGCTGTTTGTTTGCTGTTTACCATCGCTTTAGCGATTGCTTTACGTGTAGGTGTTAAGGCCACACGTTCTTCTAAATCACCTAAGTTTGATTTGAAGGCTTTTGCTGGAGCTGCTGGTTTGCTTTCAGTTGCTGCAGCTTTTGTTTCTTCTTTCGCAGGAGCTTGAGTTTCAGCTTTTGCAGCTTGTCCGCCACCTGATAGGAAGTTTTCGATGTCTTCTTTTGTTACACGGCCGCCTTTACCTGTTGCTGATACTTGAGAAATATCAACATCTTTTTCACGAGCAAATTGACGTACAGAAGGCATAGCCAAGACGCGTTTGTTAGGATCTGCTGCTTCAACAACACTTGCTGAACCAGAAGTTTCCACTTTTTCTTTTGGTGCTTCTGCAGATGTGCTTGATGAAGCAGGCGCACTGTTGTGACCAGGTGCGTCGATTTCAACTAAAACATCCCCAACATTTGCGACTGTTCCTTCAGCAACAACGATGTTTTTCACTGTTCCTGTTACTGGAGATGGAATTTCTTCCACTGATTTGTCGTTTTGAACTTCAAGCAACGTATCATCTTCATTGATGGTATCTCCTGCTTTAACGAACCATTTTACGATTTCACCTTCTGCAATACCTTCACCGATATCTGGTAATTTGAATTGGAAAACGCCTGCGCCTTCAGAAGAACCAGCTGATGCTTCAGCCGTTTCCGTTGTAGGTTCTGCCGCTGGTTTTGCTGGTGTTTGAGACTCTGCTGCTACACCTTCATCGCCTTCGTTGTCTTCATGTCCTGGTGCATCGATCTCAACAAGGACATCCCCAACGTTTGCGACTGTACCTTCAGGG
>NZ_JAUKPK010000015.1:0-162229 GCF_030499455.1 Enterococcus sp. B2E4 | reverse complement strand
GTTGTCTTCATGTCCTGGTGCATCGATCTCAACAAGGACATCCCCAACGTTTGCGACTGTACCTTCAGGGACAACGATGTTTTTCACTGTTCCTGTTACTGGAGATGGAATTTCTTCCACTGATTTATCATTTTGAACTTCTAGTAAGGTATCATCTTCATTGATGGTATCCCCTGCTTTGACGAACCATTTTACGATTTCGCCTTCTGCAATTCCTTCACCGATATCCGGTAATTTAAATTGAAATGCCATTTTCTATTCTTCCCTTCTTCAACTATTAAAAGTTCACGATTTCTTTCACTTTGTCTTCGATGTCTTTTGCATTTGGCAACCAAATGTTTTCAGCTTGACCGAATGGGAAGATCGTATCTGGTGCAGACACGCGTCCGATTGGAGCTTCTAGTGATAGAACCGCACGTTCAGAAATTTCAGAAACGACTTGAGCGCCAACACCTGCTTGTTTTTGTGCTTCTTGAACGACAACCACACGACCAGTTTTTTCAACTGATTTGATGATCGTTTCAACATCAAGAGGAGCAACTGTACGCAAGTCGATGATTTCAGCGTTGATGTTTTCTTTCGCTAAGTTGTCAGCAGCTTTGATTGCTTCACGAACCATCGCACCATAAGTGATGATGGAAACATCAGAACCTTCACGAGTTACTGCTGCTTTGTCTAAAGGAACTTCGTATGCTTCTTCTGGCACTTCTTCACGGAATGAACGGTAAAGTTTCATGTGCTCTAAGAAAACAACTGGGTCATTGCTGCGGATAGAAGCAATCAATAATCCTTTTGCATCATATGGGTTTGATGGAATAACGACACGGATACCAGGTGATTGAGCGATCAATCCTTCCAAGTTATCTGAGTGCAATTCTGGTGTGTGCACACCGCCACCAAATGGTGAACGAATAGTGATTGGTAAATTACGTGTACCACCCATACGGTAACGAGTACGCGCCATTTGACCAACGATTTCGTCAAAGGTTTCAAATACGAAACCAAAGAATTGGATTTCTGGAACTGGACGGAAACCTTCTAATGCTAAACCGAAAGCCAAGCCGCCGATACCAGATTCAGCAAGAGGGGTATCGAAGACACGATCTTCGCCGAATTTTTCTTGTAAACCTTCTGTTGCACGGAAAACCCCGCCGTTTTTACCGACATCTTCACCAAAGACTAAAATCTCTTTGTCATTTTCCATTTCAACAGCTAAGGCATCTGTAATTGCTTGAATCATTGTTTTTTGTGCCATGACTATTTCGACTCCTTCGCTTCGTAAGTTGCAATTTGTTCTTTAATGTTTTGTGGTTGAACTTCAAACATGTTTTTCAAGAAATCTGAAACTTTTTGTTTTGGCACGCGGTCAGCTTCAGCGATCGCTGCTTTGATTTCTTCTTTTGTTTGTTCAATGACTTGTTCTTCTTTTTCTTCAGACCAAAGTCCTTTTTCAGTTAGGTAAGTACGGAAACGTACCAATGGATCTTTTTGTTGCCATTCGCTGTCCATGTCTTTTGAACGGTAACGGGTTGGATCATCACCAGACAATGTATGTGGACCGTAACGGTAAGTCAAGGTTTCGATCAATACAGGACCGTTGCCGTTTGCTGCCCATTCACGAGCTGCTTTAGAAACATAGTACACTGCCAATGGATCCATACCGTCAACTTGGATACCAGGGATCCCAGCTGCTGCTGCTTTTTGTGCCAATGTTGGTGCCGCACTTTGTACTTCACGAGGTGTAGAGATCGCAAAACCATTGTTTTGGATGTAGAATACAGCGTTTGCATGGTATGCCCCTGCAAAGTTGATTGCTTCATAGAAGTCCCCTTGTGAAGAACCGCCATCACCTGTATAAGTGAATACAACATTTTTCTTATTGCGTTTTTTCAATCCTAAAGCAACGCCGGCTGCTTGGACGTATTGTGCACCGATGATGATTTGTGGTGGCAATGCTTTTAAATCTTCTGGGTAAAGGTTCCCAGCAACGTGACCACGTGACCATAAGAACGCTTCTTTCAATGGCAGACCGTGTTGGATCAATTGTGGTACATCACGGTAACCTGGTAATAGAACGTCTTCTTTTTCAAAAGCAAATTGACTTGCTAATTGGCTTGCTTCTTGTCCAGCAGTTGGCGCGAAGAAACCTAGACGACCTTGACGGTTTAACGCAGTTGAGCGTTGGTCTAATACACGAGACCATACCATACGAGTCATCAATTCAACTAATTCGTCGTCACTTAAATCTGGTACTAACTCTTGATTTACAATTTTCCCGTCTTTGTCCAAAGCTTGGTAAGTTGGAAAATCTGCATTGACTTGCTCCAAAATCGCTTGGAAATCAAGTGCTTTTTGTTTTTTTGCCATCTTGACACACTTTCCTCTCTGATATAAAAATTCACTTTCGTATGTAACAGGGTTTAAATCTGTACTATCGAAATTTCATTTACTCTTATAAATTATCATTTAACTTCGAAAATGACAAGTGAAAAGGGTATTTTTTTTAATAAAACAATTCCCACTGTAGCAACTCTTAAGAAAACATTAGTGAAATTAATCACATTAAAGCAATCGCTTTCTTCAATTTTTTCTTTTCAGATTCTTTTTTTTATTTAAGAATAGTACAGCAATAATCATTTGGCTAAACAGATTTACCATTAACCTCCTTTTATTACTTGTGAAGGATTCGACTTGAATCAAAAAGAATTTTCTTAAGATGAGAAAAAAATAATACAGAGATTGGATAAAAAGAAACAGATCGACAATTCTCCCCTCCATAGGAAGAACGCCGACCTGTTTTTTTAAATCCATTCTTTCGTCACATGAATGTAAATGCGTTTGGCAAATTCAACTGTTACAAAATAAGCGAAATTGATACCAATAAACCATGGCCAGTAGCTTGATGGCAGCGCAGCAAAATCGAAGACTGTGTGCAATGGCGTCAAGATAACTAAGAAGCCAACTGCAATTGCTAGGACGCTGGAGATCAAGACTGCCGGTGAAGCAATACTATTGATAAATGGTAATTTTCTTGTTCGGATCATGTGAACGACTAAGGTTTGTGTCGTTAAGCCGATCATAAACCATCCTGCTTGGAACAAGGCTTGCTCTTGGATCGTATTTGCACTAAAGACATGCCACATCACAAAGAAGGTCAAAATATCAAAGATGCTGCTGACCGGTCCAATGCCGACGGTAAACTTCAATAGTCCGCCTACTTGCCATTTGACTGGTTTTTCTAACTCTGCTTTGTCTACGTTGTCCCATGGAATCGTCAATTGTGCCATATCGTACACCAAGTTTTGAACCAACAATTGAATGGACAACATTGGTAAGAAAGGTAAAAAGGCACTAGCAACTAAGATCGAGAAGACATTCCCGAAGTTCGAACTCAACGTCATTTTGATGTACTTCATCATATTGGTAAATACTTTGCGCCCTTCGATGACCCCTTTATCAAGGACATTTAAACTTTTTTCTAATAAAATGATCGAGCTGGCATCTTTGGTGATATCCGCTGCTGTATCAACCGAGATGCCAACATCTGCCGTGCGTAAAGCAGGCGCATCGTTGATGCCATCTCCCATAAAGCCGACTGTATGGCCTGCTGCTTGAATGGTTTCAATGATTCGTGATTTTTGCATTGGGTTTAATTTTGCAAACAGATTGGTTTTTGCAGCTTTCGCTGCTAACTCTTCATCTGACAGATGATCAATATCGGTTCCCAATAAGTATTCATCTGCATCGATACCAACATCTCGGCAAACTTTTTGCGCAACGATCGCATTATCTCCAGTCAACACTTTGACATTAATCCCATGACCGTGTAAAGAAGCAATCGCTGTTTTGGCTGTTTCTTTTGCTGGATCTAAGAAGCCCATAAAGCCAATCATGATCATGTCTTGTTCGTCTGCTACAGAATAAACGGCATCTGCGTGAGCATCGCGTTTTACGGCAACTGTCAACACGCGCATTCCTTGTTTATTCAAGCGCAGATTCACTTGACGTAATTGCTCTCTCAATTGAGGAGTCAATTCCATCACTTTGCCATCAACTTCTACGTATTTGCAGACTTGTTCCATTTCTTCAGCTGCACCTTTTGTGACCATCAGTTGATGACCATCCGCATTGACAACAACCGTCAAACGACGACGTGAAAAGTCAAAAGGAATCTCATCGATTTTTGTCACATCGTTAAATGGCGCTGCCAAACCTTCTTCTTCATAGTAGTTTAGCACTGCGATATCCATCAGGTTTTTCCACCCTGTTTGATAGTAAGAATTTAAATAGGTCATATCAAGAACTTGTTTATCTTCTACGCCAAACGGATTTAAATGTTGTACCAGCACGACACGATCTTCGGTGATCGTACCCGTTTTATCGGTACATAGGACATCCATTGCACCTAAGTTTTGAATCGAAGGCAATTCTTTGACGATCACTTTTTCTTTTGACAAAGAGATCGCCCCTTTGGCTAAGTTACTGGTAACGATCATTGGTAGCATTTCTGGCGTCAAACCAACTGCTACTGCAATCGCGAAGAACAACGCTTCGCCCCAATCACCCTTGGTTAATCCATTGATCAATAAAACGATTGGGAAAAGAACCATGACCATTCGCAACAATAGTTTGCTGACTTTCGTTAAGCCATCTTCAAAGGTTGTTTTGCCGCGTTTCGTGGTCGCATTTTTAGCAATATCGCCAAAGAATGTACTTTGACCGGTTTTCAAAATAATGGCTTTTCCTTGACCACTTAAGACATCGGTACCCATGAAAACAAGATCTTGCATATCTAGTGCAGAAATTTGTTCATCGCTTTCTTTGATCCCAGCATCGACAAATTTTTCAACGGGCATTGATTCGCCTGTTAATGAAGATTGATTGATAAATAAATCTTTGGTCCAAATCAAGATCGCATCCGCAGGGATCATGTCGCCAGTTGCTAAGGTGACGATGTCTCCAGGAACGACTTCATCCATTGGAATTTCTCTCGTGATTCCATCTCTGGTTACGGAACAAGTATTTTCAATAAGTTCTTTTAACGCTAAGCTTGCTTTTTGGGAACGGTATTCTTGGACGAAAGTAATCATGACACTGGCTAAAATCATGATTCCCATCACGATCACTGCTTCAATATCGCCTGTTACAAAAGAAATAATCATTAATAGGGCTAAAACTAACACAAAGGGATCTTTAAAAGCGCCTAAGATCATCAACCAAGCGGGTGTTGGTTTTTGTGCGTCGACTTTGTTTGGACCATACTCTGCTAAACGTTCTGCAGCATCTTCTTCCGATAACCCTTGAAAGGAGGTCCGCATCTCCATCAATAATTCTCTTTCGGTCAATTTTGCAAGTAATTTTAGTTCTTGATCTTTCGATAGTTTTTTTAACATCTTTTTTTCCTCCTAGCACTTAGGAGTTGCTTACGCCACCCCTAGCGATTCGATAACTACTCCGCTGTTTCATCTGGGGACTGGGGTATTCCATGTGAATCTTCCTTTCTTTTTATTAGGTAAGTCACTGTGGAACGCGCGCAAAAGACACAAAAAAACGCACGCTCCCAATAAGCATGCGTAAAAAACTCATGATCATTGTAGAGCTTTAGCACTATAGGGCGTAGATAGCAAATTTGCTATCAGCTGCTTTGGGTTTAACCTTCACGATTAGACCTGTCCTACCAACTAAGCATCTCTCGATGCTTTTGCGGCAGCAGCTTGTGTCCATATAGGAGCCTCACCTAACAATTATTTGTATAAAATGTCAGTTCGTCGGAAGTCTTTCTTCCAACTATCCACATAATAACTGCTATCCTAACCAATGTCAACAGCATCTAAGGAAAAAAGCACCCTTTTTTCCAAGTTTTCCATAGGTTTTCAAATGAAAGGTCTTACAATAAAATAACAAATTTAAAGAACTGATGTGATTTTATACTTGATAAACCTTTATATACGAGCAGATGAACAGAAATCCTTTCAAAGCGAAACTCACACTTAATCAAGCTTCTTCGTTTGTCACAATCAACGAAAAAATGGAAACGGCGTTCACGCAGATTTCATGTATATAAAAAGACAGCCATTTAACAAACAGCTGCCTCTTTCTCTATGTTCCCCTATACTGGGAGAATTATTATTCACTCTAGCTCTCACGAAAAATGATCGGCTAAAATTTGCAGGATTCGCTGGCTTGCTTTCCCATCGCCGTATGGATTTTCTGCATGTGCCATGGTATTGTAAGCTTCTGGATCTTCTAGCAGTCGCTTTGTTTCCTGATAAACCGCAGCTTCAGATGTACCGATCAGTTTTAACGTACCAGCAGCAATGCCTTCGGGGCGCTCTGTTGTATCTCGCAAGACCAAAACAGGAACGCCTAATGACGGTGCTTCTTCTTGGACACCACCGGAATCCGTCAAAATCAAGGTACTTTGATTCGCAACGTTATGAAAATCAATGACATCTAAAGGCTCAATCAACGTAACATTTGCTAGTTCCCCAAGAATCTCCTGAGCAATCCCTCGGACTTGGGGATTCTTGTGCATAGGGAAAACCACTTTGATCGTTGGCTTCTCCTTTGCGAACTGTGCCAAAGCACGAAAGACCTGCTGCATCGGAGCACCTAAGTTTTCTCGACGATGCATTGTTAGTAGGATCATGGTTTGATCTGCTGCGGAAAGTTCTGGATGCTGGTATTCCTCCGAGATCGTATAACGCATCGCATCAATGGCGGTATTACCTGTTACATAAATCGCAGCCTCATTGCGGTTTTCAGCCAGCAGATTTTTTTTGCTTTGGGAAGTTGGCGCAAAGTAAAAATCAGCTAAGACATCGATCAACTGACGATTGGCTTCCTCTGGATAAGGAGATTTTTTGTTCCATGTGCGCAAACCGGCTTCCACATGCCCCACAGGAATTTGCTGATAAAAGGCGGCCGTTGCGGCTGCATAAGCGGTGGTCGTATCCCCATGAACCAGCACGATATCAGGAGTTTCTTTTTGCAGGATCGGTTCTAGATCTAGTAAAACTTTGGTGGTGATCCCTGTTAAAGTTTGCCCTAAAGTCATAATATCCAGATCATAGTCTGGTGTGATCTCAAAAACCGTTAATACTTGATCCAACATTTCTCGATGCTGCGCCGTCACCACAACGATCGATTCAAAACGCGGGTCGTTTTCCAATTCCTTTACTAGTGGCGCCATTTTGATGGCTTCCGGTCTGGTACCGAACACTGACATCACTTTGATTGTCATTTGGTCACCCGCTCCTCTACTCTTCGTTGCTTCTATTATAACGAAGAAAACAGAAAAACAAAATGGTTCTTCTTACAAAAAAAGAAACGACCAATAGAAGGTCGCTTCTTTAGTATCCTGTTTAGATCGTATCTCCATTAAAAATCGAATTTTTCACGATTACGTAATCCACTTTACGAATCGATTCTAAATCTTTTCCACCTGCATAAGAGATCGATGACTGCAAGTCTTGCTGCATTTCAACTAACGTGTCTTTCAAAGAACCTTTGTATTGAATCCAAATTTTCTTTCCTTCCACGTTTTTCTTTTCGCCTTTTTGAAATTCCGATGCAGAACCAAAGTATTCTTTCATCACAACACCGTTTTCTACTTTCGTTTCACCAGGTGATTCTTCATGACCTGCAAACAATGAACCGATCATGACCATTGTTGCACCGAAACGGACAGATTTAGCGATATCGCCGTGTGTCCGAATGCCCCCATCTGCAATGATTGGTTTGCGAGCAGCTTTGGCACACCAACGTAGTGCTGCTAACTGCCAGCCGCCAGTCCCGAAACCAGTTTTGATTTTTGTGATACACACTTTCCCAGGTCCAATGCCGACTTTCGTTGCATCTGCACCAGCGTTTTCCAATTCACGAACTGCTTCTGGCGTTCCAACATTTCCAGCGATCACAAACGTTGCTGGCAAATGCTTCTTGATGTGTTGGATCATATTGATCACGGCGTTTGAGTGGCCATGAGCAATATCGATCGTAATAAAATCAGGAACAAGCTCTTTGTCAGCTAGTTCTTCCACAAAGGCATATTCATTTTCTTTGACACCTACGCTGATAGAAGCAATCAAGCCACGGCTCTTCATTTTTTTGATAAATGGAATCCGTGCTTCTTCATCAAAGCGGTGCATAATATAAAAATAGCCATTTTCAGCTAAAAATTCTGCGATCGAATCATCAATAATCGTTTGCATATTTGCAGGAACGACAGGCATCTTAAAAGAGTGTCCGCCTAATGTCACCGTGGTATCACATTCTGAACGGCTGTTCACGATACACTTGTTAGGAATCAGTTGTATATCTTCGTAATCAAAAACTTTCATGTCAAACATAAAAATATCCTCCAAATCTTACTAAGAGTGAAGCAAGCATCAAATGGCCTCAGCCTATTTTTAACGCCCACAACAATTTAAACCACCTAGAAGTGAAATACAAGCTTTTTAGAAATACTTTTTGAAAAAAAAGGATGAATGTTCGTCTTTTACGAACATTCATCCTTATAAGTACTGAAAAAAACGGGATTTACTAATAAATTACGGCAAGATGTTCCCTGCTGCTTTATACACCTCATACCATTCATGGCGAGTCAATACGATCGAAGATGCTTGCGCGATTTCTTCGATCCGATGCGGGGTCATCGTTCCAGCAATCACTTGCATGTTTGCAGGGTGACGTAAGATCCACGCAGAAGCAATACCTGTCGGTGTCGTTTGATACTTGTCCGCTAGTTCAGTCAATTTTTCGTTCAACTCTGGGAATTTCTCATTACCGATAAAGACACCTTCGAAGAAACCATATTGATACGGAGACCAAGCTTGGATCGTCATCTCATGCAAGCGAGAATATTCAAGAATTTCTCCATCATGATCGACACTACCAGCATCCGTCATGTTGACATGAATTCCTTGATCGATCATTCCCGTATGCATGATCCCGAATTGCAGCTGATTCGCTACTAAAGGTTGGGAAACATATTTTTTCAACAATTCGATTTGACCAGGTTTTTGATTGCTGACACCGAAGTATTTCACTTTGCCGTCTTTTTCTAATTGATCAAAGGCAGCTGCCACTTCTTCTGGTTCAAACAAAGTGTCAGGACGGTGCAATAATAACGCATCCAAATGATCGGTTTTTAATCGTTGCAAACTACCTTCCACAGAAGAAATGATATGCTCTTTCGAAAAATCAAACATTTCACCAGGAACGATGCCACATTTTGATTGAATATACAAATCTTCTCTTTTGGCATCCGTTTTTGCTAATGCTTCCGCAAAAATCGTTTCACATTCACCGCGACCATAAATATCGGCATGGTCAAAAAAGGTAATGTCATTTTCAATCGCTGTCGTCAATACTTTGACTGGGTCTTTGGCATTGTTGATTCGCATCAAGCCTAAAATCACACTAGATACTTCTAAATCAGTGGGACCGAATTTAATTTTTTTCACGTAAAGTTCCTCCTTATTTAAACTACACTCCTATTTTAGCACAACAAGATGAAAACGCTATACCAACGTCAAAAAAACCTCCTATAAAACGAAAACCACCAGCACAACCGATCGGTTCTACTGGCAGTCCTCTTTTACTTTCAATTTTACTTACGCATAGAAACGTTCTTTACTTCATCGCCTTTGATGAGTTGCTATATTGCAAGGCTTTATCGCCGATATCGTTTCGATAATACAAGCCAGATAAAGACAACTTGCTGATTGCTTCATAGACGTTCTTTTGCGCAGTAGCTAAATCCTCAGCTGAAGCTTCCACGAGAAAAACGCGCCCACCAGCTGCCGTCAAATCGCCTTGAGCAGCAGTCTCCTCCACTCCTGCATAAAAGAATTGTGTTCCTTCTCCTTCAGAGCTTGGGACAGGCATTCCTTGCTGATACTTGCCAGGATATCCTTGAGAGGCAATCACAACACCGATTGAAGCCGCTTGATTCCATTGGATCTCGGGCACTCGATCCTGCAAGAGAGCATCAATGATCTGGGCCAGACTGCTATCTAAACGACTTAACACGACTTGCGTTTCTGGATCACCAAAACGCGCATTAAATTCGATGACTTTCGGTCCATCATTAGTAGCAATCAGACCTGCATAAAGAATACCAGTAAATGGTGTCTTATTACGAATCATCCCTTTTGCTGCAGGAAGTAAAACTTCTTTGACCGCTTGATCGACCATTTCTTGCGGAATCTGCGGTACTGGTGTGTACGCCCCCATACCTCCTGTATTCGGCCCTAAATCGCCATCAAACGCACGTTTATGGTCTTGGGCAATGACCATTGGATAGACGGCTTCGTCCTTAACAAACGCCAAGAGCGAAAACTCTTCGCCAGCCAAAAACTCTTCGATCACCACTTTTGCACCACTTTCACCGAAAGCATTTTGCTCTAGCATCGCTTCGACAGCCGCATTCGCCTCATCAACGGTTTCAGCAACAACTACGCCTTTGCCTGCCGCTAAGCCATCTGCTTTGATAACGATTGGTGCACCTTTAAGCTGGATATATGCTTTTGCTTGCGCACTATCTGTAAAGCTTTGATAGTCTGCTGTCGGAATCTGATTGTCCCGCATCAATTCTTTGGCAAACTCTTTTGATCCTTCGATCATCGCTGCTTGTCGATTGGGACCAAAAATTTCCAAGCCCGCCGCCTGAAAATCATCTACGATGCCATTTAGTAATGGAACTTCTGGACCAACGAAGGTCCAATCAACCTCCTGCTCTTGAGCAAAAGCAATCAAATCTTCGTGATCGGACTCTTCAATTGCGACTGTCACGATCCCGTCTTTTCGCATTCCAGGATTGCCCTTTGCACAAAAGACTGTTTCCACTTGAGGGTCTTGCAGAAACTTTTTTGCGACGGCATGTTCTCTGCCACCACTACCAATAACAAGTATTTTCATCGTCTTCTCCTATTTCTTAGTGTTTAAAATGACGAACACCAGTAAAGACCATCGCCACACCGTACTTATCTGCCATGTCGATCGATTCTTGATCTTTGATACTACCACCAGGTTGAATAATCGCTTTGATTCCTTGTTGTGCTGCATATTCGACACTGTCATCCATCGGGAAAAAGGCATCGCTTGCCAGCACTGAACCAGCCAATTTATTGTTTTCACGGGCTTGTTCCACAGCGATTTTCACTGAACCAACGCGGTTCATCTGACCAGCACCGATCCCGACGGTTTGCTGTTGATTGGCTAAAACGATCGCATTGGACTTCACGTGTTTCACCGCTTTCCAAGCAAATGCCAAGGCTGCGATTTCTTCTGGTGTCGGCTGTCTTTTAGTCACCACGGTCCAATCTGCTTGTGACTCCATTTGATCATCTGGTTCTTGCACCAATAAGCCCCCAAGGACAGAGACAACTTCTGGCTGTTTGGCTGCTTTTTCGAAATCAACAACCAGCAAGCGCAGATTTTTTTTCTTCGTTAGGATTTCAAGTGCTCCTTCTTCAAATGCAGGTGCAATAATGATCTCAAGAAAAATCCGCTGCAGCTGCTGCGCAGTTACCACATCAACTGGACGATTTAAGACGATAATCCCGCCAAAAATCGACACTGGGTCTGCTTCGTAAGCTTCTTGGAAAGCTTCAGCAATCGTTTCTCCACTTCCGATTCCACATGGATTCATGTGCTTTAGGGCTACTGCAGTTGGCTCTGTAAATTCTTCTGCGATCCGCAAGGCAGCGTCAGCATCTTTAATGTTGTTGTAAGACAATTCTTTGCCGTGGATTTGTTTTGCGCTGGCAATCGAATAGGGCACGGGTAATGCGTCTTGATAGAAGGAAGCTTTCTGATGACTATTTTCACCATAACGCAATGTTTGTTTCAAAACATAGGTTTTCGTCAAGGTCTCTGTTTCTGTTTCAGCCACCGCTTTGGTCAAGTATTCACCAATCAAGGCATCGTAAGCGGCGGTATGGCGGAAGACTTTGGCAGCTAATTTCTTTCTTGATGCCAACGTCGTATTACCTTCCTTCAGCTCCGTTAAGACCCATTCGTAATCCTTGGGATCAACGACAACAGTTACTGAGGCATGGTTTTTCGCCGCAGAACGCAGCATGCTTGGTCCGCCGATGTCGATATTTTCGATTGCGTCGGCTTCTGTGACATCAGGCTTGCTGATCGTTTCTTTAAATGGATAAAGATTGACGACAACGAGGTCGATCGGTAAAATACCGTGCTCAGCCATTGCCTCCATATGAGAAGGCAGATCACGTCGCCCTAACAGACCACCATGCACCCGCGGATGTAGCGTTTTGACCCTACCGTCCATCATTTCAGGAAATTCTGTGATCGCTTCGATGCCGATCGGTTGAAGCCCTGCTTCCTCCAAGACGGTTTTGGTCCCGCCAGTTGAAATGATCTCAAATCCTAAATTGGTCAATTCTTGGACAAATGGTACCAGTCCTTCTTTGTCAGACACACTGATTAATGCACGTTTATTCACGATTTGATAGCCCCTTTTCCACAATTTCAGCTAAAACAGCTGGATAGATTTGGTGTTCCACTTGATGAATTTTCTCTGTCACACTTGTTAACGTATCGTCGGTGTCGATCCGAACGATTTCTTGGGCAATGATTGGCCCTGTATCAATGCCAGCATCGACATAATGAACCGTAACCCCCGTCACTTTCACGCCATAAGCGAAGGCATCGGCAATCCCAGATTTGCCTGGGAAGCTCGGCAACAACGAGGGATGGATATTGATGACTCTGCCTTCATAAGCGGATAATAGGGTGTTGCCGATGATCCGCATATACCCAGCTAAAACAATAAAATCGATGGCATGATCCTGCAATTCTTCGATCAATTTCCTTTCAAAGGCTGCTTTTGACGCAAAAGCCGCTGGCTCCAAGACAAGCGTTTCATGGTCTCTTGCGCGGGCTTTTTCTATCACTGGTGCTGCAGGTTTATCGGAAAAGACCAATCCGATCTGCGCCCCTTTGATTTCATTAGCCTGGATCGCATCGGCGATCGCTGTAAAATTGCTGCCCGTTCCAGAAGCAAAGACGGCGATCCTCATCGGACTGCCTCTTTAAAGCAGACAGCTTCGTTGTCACGTTTCGTCACTTTACCGATCCGATACGCTGGTTCTTCATTGGCGGATAGAAGCGCCATTACTGCCGCAACATTTTCTGGCGCAACGGCTAAGACCATACCGATCCCCATGTTGAAAATCTCGAACATTTCTTGATGAGGAATCGTGCCATGAGTAGCGATCAGATCAAATATTGGCAACTGCGGCCAAGTGTCTAAGGCGATTTCTGCCGCAAGTCCTTCAGGCAGCATCCGTGGAATATTTTCAACAAAGCCGCCACCAGTGATATGAGAAATTCCAGCTAGCAATCCTTCTGTCAATAAAGGCTTCAATGCATCCACGTAAATTCTCGTTGGCGTCAATAAACTTTCTGCAAGTGTTTGATTGCCAAGTTCTGCAAATGTTTCTGCTCCTGTATAGCCATGCTGTTCAAAAAAGACTTTTCTGACTAAAGAGTACCCATTCGAGTGAATGCCTGATGAAGGCAAACCAATCAGCTCATCGCCTTCTTTGATGGTTTCTCCAGTGATCAAGCGACTTTTTTCGACGATTCCTACGGCAAAGCCAGCAAGATCATATTCTTCTGGTTGGTACATTCCCGGCATTTCAGCGGTTTCCCCACCAATCAGGGCAGCACCCGCTTGCACACAGCCCTCTGCGACACCAGCAATGATTTGTTCGATCTTTGCCGGATCGTTTTTACCGACTGCAACATAGTCAAGGAAGTAGATTGGTTCTGCCCCTTGAGCGACGATATCATTCACGCACATTGCGACGCAATCAATGCCGATCGTTGCGTGCTGTTCTTGCTGGATCGCCAATAAAAGCTTAGTTCCTACACCATCTGTCCCAGAAACGAGTACTGGTTCTTTCAATTGGTACGATGATAAGTCAAAACAGCCACCAAAGCCCCCGATTGCCCCCATCACGCCTAGACGTTCTGTTCGTTTCACATGCTTTTTGATCCGTTCGACTACTTCATAACCGGCTTCGACATCGACACCGGCTTTTGCATATGCATTTGCCACGTTCGTTCCTCCTCAATCATTCATCCGCTTTTCTTCATTCAGCTCATTCGTCGTTAACGCAAGCAAACCATCAGTCCTTCACTGCTTCGCTTGAAAAACGATTCTTGCCTACTATTTATTCAGCTAAAGACGCGAGATAGTTTTCTTCATAATCATACAAAGGTGTTGGATAATCGCCATTGAAATAGGCCATACATAAGCCTGAGTAAGGTGCGTCAAAATCTAAACCGATCGCTTCGATCAACCCGTCTTCACTTAAAAAGGCCAAAGAATCTGCTTCGATTTTTTCACAAATCTCAGCTTCCGTATATTTGGCTGCGATCAATTCTTTTCTTGTTTGAATGTCGATCCCGTAAAAACACGGATAGCGCAAAGGTGGCGAACCGATACGTACATGAACTTCTTTGGCACCTGCTTCTTTTAGCAGTTGCACGATACGGCGGCTGGTGGTTCCTCGAACGATCGAATCGTCGACTAGAATCACTCGTTTGCCTTCGACTACGCCACGAACAGCTGAGAGCTTCATCCGTACACCTTGTTCCCTTAACTCCTGCGTCGGTTGAATAAACGTTCGTGCGATGTATTGATTTTTTACTAAGCCTAATTCATAGGGAATACCTGATGCTTCTGCGTACCCGCTGGCAGCAGATAAGGATGAATTCGGTACACCAATGACCATATCCGCTTCGATCGGCGCCTCTTGTGCTAAGCGACGGCCCATATTTTTACGGGCACGATGGACGTTGACGCCAGCGATGTTGGAATCAGGACGGGCAAAATAGATAAACTCCATCGAACATATCGCAGGTTGTACTTCTTGGGTATACTGTTCAATTTGAATGCCTGCATCATCAATGATCACGACTTCGCCTGGTCGGACATCACGAATAAATTCCGCACCGATGACTTCCAACGCACAGGTTTCTGAAGCCACCACATAAGCACCATTGACCATTTTCCCGATTGACAATGGCCGAAAGCCATTGGGGTCTAGTGCTGCGATCATGGCATTTTCGGTCAGTAAAAGGTACGCAAATCCACCTTTAACTTGATTTAATGCCTCCTTGACCCGATCCATAAAAAGCGGTTCTTCGCTGCGACGGATCAAGTGCATGAGAATCTCTGTATCGGAATTCGAGTGGAAAATCGCACCAGCCTTTTCTAAGGATTTCCGTAAACTTTTCGCATTCGTCAAGTTGCCGTTATGAGCTAAGCCAATCTGCTGATCAAAAAATTTGAATAAAAATGGTTGAATATTATCAACGCTACCATTACCAGCAGTTGCGTAGCGAACGTGACCAATGGCAGCCTCTCCTGTCAGACGCTGGAGGACACGTTCATCCGAAAACACTTCCGCTAGCAACCCTAAATCACGGTGGCCATTGAGTTTTCCCGCATCATTCGTGACGATCCCAGCACCTTCTTGGCCGCGATGTTGCAAACTGTGTAGTCCGAAGTAGGTGACACGAGCGGCATCTGGATGACCCCAAACACCAAAAACCCCACATTCCTCGTTGAGGCTCTTTACTTCATTAAACATGGAATGGCTTCCTCCCATTTCAATTTCGCCTCAGTAAGGGGCATCTCGATCGTATCATCTTGTGCTTGCATGCAAATCTGGCCATTAGCAGTCACTTCCCCGATCGCTGTTGCAGCAGCGCCTACCAGTGCTTCAAAAGCTGCTTGCTTATCAGGTGCGACTGAAAGCACAAAACGGGATTGGGTTTCTGAAAACAATTGTGCTGCTGGCAATGACACGGTCACATTTAGACCAAAGCACTTGTCAAAAGCGGATTCGGCTAAAGCGATCGCTAAACCACCTTCGGCACAGTCGTGGGCACTTTGAACAAGACCTGCTTGGATCGCTGCGGTAACCAATTGTTGGTTCATTTTTTCTGTTTCAAGGTCAAAGGACATTAAACGCCCAGCGATCTTTCCTGTCTGCAGTTTTTGCAATTCAGATCCATTGAAGTCAGCATGGGTTTCCCCTAGGACATAGATCAGATCCCCTGCTGCTTGGAAATGCTGCGTCGTGATATGCGCCAGCTCTTCGATCAATCCGACCATCCCAATTACCGGCGTTGGATAGACCGATTGTCCGTCCGTTTCGTTGTATAAGGAGACGTTCCCAGAAATGACTGGTGTCTCTAGCACACGACAAGCTTCTGAGATCCCGTCAGCAGCCGTGGATAACTCCCAGAATCCTTCTGGTTTATCTGGCGAGCCGAAGTTAAGGCAGTCAGTGATCGCCAATGGACGCCCACCGGAAGCGACGATATTTCGAGCAGCTTCTGCAACTGCGATCTGTCCGCCGACTTCTGGATCTAAGTACAGGTAACGAGCATTACAGTCAGTCGTCATCGCCAAGGCTTTATTGGTTCCCTTGATTCGTAAAACAGCGGCATCACTGCCGGGTCCTACCACGGTATTGGTACGAACTTGCGAGTCGTAGGTTTCAAAAATCGAGCGTTTTGAAGCGATCGTTGGCTGCTGCAGTAGATCGGCAAATACAGACGTTGCTGAATGAATCACTGGAACAAAGTCTGGTGTTTCCTTAAACACTTTGATCCGTTTCGGTTCTGCCATCTCTTTGTAGTAAGTCGGCGCATCTTCAGCTAAAGCATCTACTGGCAAATTAGCGACTTCCTGTCCGTGATGGAACAAACGATAGTTGCCATCATCTGTTACTTCACCGATCACGACGGCTTCTAGATCATATTTCTTAAAGAGTGCTTCCACTTCAGTTTCATGTCCTTTTTTGACACAGATCAGCATCCGCTCTTGGGATTCTGACAACATCATTTCATAAGGTGTCATATTGGTTTCTCGTTGTGGAACATCATCTAACGTTAAGCGCAACCCTGATCCGGCTTTTGATGCCATCTCGGCACTAGAAGAAACCAATCCAGCAGCACCCATATCTTGAATTCCGACTAAAATGTCCGAATGATCCACGATCAATTCCAAACAAGCTTCCAACAAAAGTTTTTCCATAAAAGGATCACCGACTTGTACGGCGGAACGTTGCTGTTCTTCCCCTTCGACAAATTCTTCCGATGCAAAAGTCGCCCCATGTATCCCGTCGCGTCCTGTTTTTGCGCCGACATACATGATGGTGTTTCCAACACCTTTGGCCTGCCCTTTTTGAATATCCTTGTGAGCAATGATCCCTACACACATCGCATTGACTAATGGATTGCCTTCATAACAAGGATCAAATGCCACTTCACCACCGACGGTCGGAATCCCAATACAGTTGCCATAGCCACTGATCCCAGCAACGACTTCTTCCAAAAGATATTTCGTTCTTGGATTATCTAACTCACCAAATCGTAAGGAGTCTAAAACAGCAATTGGTCTTGCACCCATACTGAAGATGTCGCGGATGATCCCACCAACACCAGTTGCTGCTCCTTCATAAGGTTCCACCGCAGAAGGATGATTATGGCTTTCCGCTTTAAAAACGACGGCTAGATCATCGCCGATATCCACGATACCCGCACCTTCGCCAGGTCCTTGCAGTACTTGCGGCCCTTCTGTCGGGAATTTCCGCAAAACAGGTTTGGAATTTTTGTAAGAACAATGTTCACTCCACATCACTGAAAAGAGTCCAGTTTCGGTATAGTTCGGTAAACGCCCCAAAATATCTTCTGAGATCATCCGATATTCTTCTTGGGTCAATCCCCATTGCTCGTATAATTTCGTGTCTTTGATTTCTTGTGGTGTAGGTTCTTTTACGATCATTTTATCCATTTACCGGCACCTTCCCAAAATTTTTCAATAATGAAGCAAAAAACTTCTTGCCATCTTCTGAGCCTAATAAGCTTTCCATCGCTCGTTCTGGATGAGGCATCATGCCTAGAACATTGCCTGCTTTATTACAGATACCAGCGATGTTGTGTAGGCTACCGTTGACGTTATCTTCATAACGGAAAACGATTTGATTGTTGGCAACCAATTCCTGATAAGTCGTTTCATCACAATAATAATTGCCCTCACCATGAGCGACAGGAAGCGTAATAACTTGATCCGCTTCATATTCAGAAGTAAAAGCTGTTTGATTATTCACTTGCAGACGGACCGGCTTGCAAATAAAATGCAGTGATTCATTTCTTTGTAAAACCCCTGGTAACAAGCCCGCTTCCGTTAAAATTTGAAACCCATTGCAGGTACCAAAGACAGGTTTGCCTTCATTTGCCAAACGAATGACCTCTGACATGATCGTTGAAAAACGGGCGATCGCTCCGCATCTTAAGTAATCACCATAAGAAAATCCTCCTGGAAGCAAAACACCGTCAAAACCGGCTAAGCTGTCTGCATCATGGCGCACATATTCTGCTTCTGCCCCCATGATATCTTTGATTGCCCACATCAAATCAACATCACAATTTGATCCAGGAAAAACGATCACTGCAAATTTCATAGGGCCGCTTCCTCCATTTGAACTATTTCATAACGGTAGGTTTCCATATTGACATTTGCCAGAAGCTTGTCGCAGATCGCTTCGATCTCTTCTGCTACAGCTGCTTGTGTTTGATTGTTGGAAGGTGTCACTTTGATTTCAAAGTATTTCCCGATCCGAATATCACTGACATCTTGATACCCCAAGCGATGAACGGCTCCTTTCACAGCTTCTCCTTGAGGGTCTAAAACAGATTCCTTATAGGTTACATAAACTTTGACTAAATACATGCTGAATTCTCCTTTTCTAAACGATTTAAGACTTCTTCATAAACAGGAACGATGTCCCCTAAATCACGTCGATAGACATCTTTATCAAGATGCTCATTTGTCCCCATATCCCATAAACGACAAGTATCTGGTGAAATCTCATCAGCCAGGAGCAACTCGCCCTTTTTGGTTTTGCCGATCTCGATTTTAAAATCGATCAAGCGAATGTTGATGTTCGCAAAGATTTCCAGTAACGCAGCGTTGACTTGCAGCGCCAATGTTTTGATCTGGTCCAGCTCCTCTTCTGAGGCAAGCCCTAGATAAAACACATGATCATCGTTGATAAACGGATCATCCAAGCGATCTTCTTTGTAGTAAAACTCTACGATCGGCTTTGGCAGTTTGGTTCCTTCTTCGATGCCCAAGCGCTTTGAAAAACTACCAGCAGCCGTGTTGCGAACAACGACTTCTAAAGGAATCATGGTGACAGCTCGAATTAATTGTTCGTGTTTAGATACTAAATGAAGAAAGTGACTTGGGACGTTTTTGTCGGCTAGCCGCTGAAAAAGATGCGCAGTGATCTGATTGTTTAGGGCACCCTTTCCTACAACTGCATCTTTCTTTTGACCATTCAATGCAGTAGCTTGATCCAAATAAACGACTCTCAATACATCCTCTTCGTTGGTTTTAAACAATTTCTTGGCTTTTCCTTCATAAAGAAGCACTTCTGATTCCATATTCCACCTCAGTTAAGTATTATTTTTCACATAGCGATGACACACATCTTTATTTGCTTATTATTCTAACAACGCTGAAAAAGCGGGTCAACGATTATCTGTACATTTACACATTAATAAACACGAATGTTCGCTTTTTAACCATTTGATTGAAAGCAGATTCCTCTTTAGAAACAGCGAAGGATTTATAAAGCGTTTACAATATTCTTTTTTCATGCTATATTTAGGTCGTATTGTAGCTACATTCAAGGAGGAGTACTATATGTGGTCGCTAAAGAATCGTGCTGAACTTTTTTTAGCTCATTTATCAGACAAAGAAAAACAACAGCTCCATAACGAATTATTGGCCGTGCAGCAAATCCTTTCCATCAACCAACAAACAAGTTTCTATTTATTCAGTCCCTTCAAAAAAGGGGCGCGCCCTCATTATGCCGAAGAACAAAAGCGTGTTCTACAATTTCAAAATGAACGCAATGACGAATTGATCATTCATCAAATCCATCGCCAAAGCTTATTTAAACATACGTATTCTTTTCGGATTTATTTTAATTTAGAAGAAATGGACTTTTCTTTCTTGGATGATCTTTTGCATCTTTTGAAGGAACAAAGCCAGACATCAACGTTTAAATTGAGTCCAGCGGCAAATTGACTGAGTATCCTTCAATAAAAAAAGGTAAAATAAACAAAAGCTCGTAATTTATCGGGCTTTTTTTGTTATACTATTTTCAGACAACAGAAAGGATACGATTATGCTATTTACGAAACAATCATTTGATGCTTTTTCTTTAGAAACGTTAGACGAACGAATGGAAAAAATCCGTGCCGAGATTCAGCCGATTTTTCAAACGATCGGTGAGGCAGCGATCCCATTAATTGAAGAAAGCTGCCAAGAGCCTTTTTATTTGCATATTGCTCAGCACCGGCGCAGAACCGTCTACCCTCCTGCCGAAACCTGGGCAGGGATCGGTCCGAACAAACGAGGCTATAAAATGGATGCCCACTTTCAAATTGGGATCAATCAAGCGTATGTCTTTGTTTGGCTCAGCGTGATCGATCAACCGAAAAATCAGGCAACGATCGCTGAATCCTGGTTGGCCCAAAAAGAATTATTCGATCAATTACCAGCTGACTTTACACTTTCTCCTGATCACACAAAATACGACCACCACCCTATCGCCATGTGGCCAACCTATCTGGAACGATTGAAGAAAGTCAAAAAAAGCGAGCTTCAAATTGGAAAGATTTTTCCGAAAGAAATGATCGAAGACGTTGAGATGGCGGATATTTTAGCAGTTTATCAAACACTGTTGCCGCTTTATCATGCCCGTATGACGGCTTTGAAGGAGGAACAATAATATGTCAGAAAATCGGCGCTCTCGCAACGAAAAGCCAGCGAAAAAGCCCAAGCGCTTCGTCTGGTTGGCACTTCCTGCCGCCTTATTGGTACTAGGCGGCGGCTATTATGGTTATACCATCTATCAGGATCGGCAAGAAGAAGCCGCTGCTAAAAAAGCCCTCACTTCCTTTATCGACGCTTTGGCCGATCAGAAGTACAGTGACTTGCCTGCCTTCGTGTCTGAAGACAGTTTAGCATCAACCGGCTTTACCGCAGACGAAGTCTCTGCAAAATACGAAGCGATCTTCACTGGTATCGGTGCCGAATCATTTAAAGCATCCGGGATTGAGGTAACTCCTAATGACAAGGATTCCGATCAATTCAATTTCCAATACAACGGTTCCTTGACCACCTCGTTAGGTGAATTAACCGAGCTTTCTTATAGTGGCACGATCACTGTAGCTGATAACGAAGCCAAGATCGATTGGTCCCCTCAGTTGATCTTTCCAGGAATGGAGGGACAAGACAAAGTCAGTATTTCCGTAGATAATGCCACTCGCGGTGAGATTCTCGACCGAAACAACGAACCACTAGCAGAAAATGGCACGCTTTATCAGTTAGGCGTCGTTCCGGGGCAACTGGGCACGGGAGACGAAAAAAACGCCAATATCAAAGCGATCGCGGAACGTTTCGACCTGACAGAAGAAGCCATCACTCAAGCGTTGGAGCAATCTTGGGTTCAAGATGAGTTGTTCGTCCCCTTGAAGATCATCGAACCAACGGATGAGATGCCAACTGGAACAAGTTTAAAAGAAACGACTGGACGCACTTACCCACTTGGGGAAGCTGCCGCCCAACTGATTGGTTACTTAGGAAATGTAACAGCGGAAGATATCGAAAAAGATGAAACACTAGCAAGCAACGGACAAATTGGTCGTAGTGGTCTAGAAGCTGCCTTCGATAAAGAGTTGCGGGGCGAAAATGGCGGAAAAATCGCCATCACAGATGAAGACGGTGCTGAAAAATCGGTTCTTTTAGAAAAAGAACGCGCAGATGGCAAGGATATCCAATTGACTATTGATGCCCAAGCCCAAAAGACGGCGTTTGACTCCTTACAAAACCAAGCAGGAGCAACGGTCGTTACCGAACCCAAAACTGGCGATCTGTTGGTACTTGCCAGCTCGCCAAGTTATGATCCCAATAAAATGACCCAAGGGATCTCACAAGAAGATTATGATGCGTATGAACAAAATGAAGACCTGCCTTTCATCAGCCGCTTTGCTACGGCCTATGCACCTGGTTCGACCTTTAAGGCCATCACTGGTGCGATCGGCTTGGAAAATGGCACGATCGATCCTACGCAGAGTATCGCGATCGATGGATTGAAATGGCAAAAAGATAGCTCGTGGGGCGACTACTTTGTGACGAGAGTTACTGATGTAGCTTCTGTGAATCTCAAGGATGCACTGGTATACTCTGATAACATTTATATGGCGCAACAAACCCTATCTATGGGCGAAGATGCCTTTCGTGACGGCTTGTCGAAGTTGATTTTTGGTGAAACATTGGATTTACCGATCGCGATGAATCCTGCTCAAATTTCAAATGAAGACTCCTTCAATTCGGACATTTTACTGGCAGATACCGGCTATGGCCAAGGAGAATTGTTATTGAATCCAATCCAGCAAGCGGCGATCTACTCCGTCTTTGCCAGTCAAGGGAAGCTGGCCTATCCCCGTTTAGTGAAAGAGGCAGAGCAAAAAGACAAAGAAGTCTTTAAAGCAGAAACGATCGATCAAATCAATCAAGATTTGACCGCCGTTGTTTCCGATCCAAACGGAACTGCACATTCCTTGGCAGCATTAAACATTCCATTGGCTGCTAAGACAGGAACAGCTGAAATCAAAGAAAAGCAAGATGAAAAAGGCCAGGAAAACAGTTTCTTATTTGCCTTTGATTCGCAAGACCAAGGATTTCTGATGGTCTCCATGCTAGAAGATCGCCAGGAAAACCAATCAGCAACTGGTTTAGCACCTGAGCTATTGACCTACTTAGCTGAACATTATTAAAAAAAAGCCGCAACCTTCAGACAAGGATCTGAAGGTTGCGGCTTTTTTCTTATTCGGCTAAACCGACACGTTCAAAGATCGTGTCGACTTGTTTTAAATGATGGTTGTAATCAAACGCATCGTCTAAGTCTGCTTTGGACAACACATCCGTAATGGCTGGATCAGCTTCTAATAGTGGACGGAAATCCGTTTGCTCATCCCAAGCTTGCGCTGTTTTTGGCTGAACCAAGTCATAGGCTTGCTCTCTTGTCATACCGTGATCGATCAATTTCAACATCACTCGTTGGCTGTAGATCAATCCAAAGGTCGCATTCATATTGCGCTTCATATTCTCTGGGAAAACAGTCAGATTTTTGACGATATTGCCAAAGCGATTCAGCATATAATCGATCAAAATCGTCGTATCCGGAATAATGATCCGTTCTGCCGATGAATGTGAGATATCCCGTTCATGCCACAGTGAGACATTTTCATAAGCTGTCACCATATGGCCGCGAACGACTCGTGCAAGTCCCGCCATATTTTCAGAACCGATTGGGTTACGCTTATGGGGCATGGCAGAAGAACCTTTTTGTCCTTTGGCGAAGAATTCTTCAACTTCTCGGGTTTCTGATTTTTGTAAGCCCCGGATTTCGGTGGCAAATTTCTCAATGCTGGTTGCGATCAACGCCATTGCTGAGAAATATTCAGCATGTAGGTCACGAGGCAATACTTGTGTGGAAATATCTTGCGCACGAATCCCTAATTTTTCACAGACATACTCTTCGACAAACGGTGGAATATTTGCAAAGGTTCCAACTGCTCCGCTGATCTTTCCTGCTTCGACCCCTTTTGCTGCCCGCTCAAAACGCTCGACATTGCGTTTCATTTCCGCATACCATAAGGCTAATTTCAAGCCAAAGGTCGTTGGTTCCGCATGTACACCATGGGTACGTCCCATCATTACGGTATGTTTGTATTCTTTGGCTTTTTCACCAATGATCGTCACGAAACGATTTAAATCTTCCCGAATCAAGTCGTTGGCTTGCTTCATCAAGTAGCCATACGCCGTATCAACAACATCCGTCGACGTCAAGCCGTAGTGGACCCATTTACTTTCATCACCTAAAGATTCAGAGACTGCTCGGGTAAAAGCAACCACATCATGTCGCGTTTGCGCTTCGATCTCTAAGATACGGTCGATATCGAAGGTTGCTTTTTCACGAATCAAAGCAACATCCTCTTTCGGTATCTCCCCTAATTCCGCCCAAGCTTCATCCGCCAATATTTCTACTTCTAACCACGCTTGGTAACGGTTTTGATCGGTCCAAATAGCACCCATTTCTGGTCTTGTGTAACGCTCTAACATGTTATTATCTCCTTTAATCCCAAATATTGGTTTGATAGATTTCTTCAGTGGTCTCTGCGATATCTTCCGTCAAAACAGTGATATGACCCATTTTACGCCCGGTTTTCGCTTCTTCTTTGCCATAGTAATGGAATTGCCAAGCAGGTTTTGTGGCAATCAACTCATACGTTTCTGTCAATTCATCGCCTAAGACATTGACCATGACTGCTGGTGAAAGCAATGACACTTCTGGTAATGGCCAGCCACAGATCCCCCGGATATGGGCATCAAACTGACTCATGGAACAAGCTTCGATCGAATAGTGACCAGAATTATGCGGTCGCGGTGCCAACTCATTGACATACAAGCCGCCGCTTTTAGTCAAGAACATTTCGATGGCTAAAACGCCTTGCAGATCCAAGGCCTTCGCAATAATATGAGCGATCCGTTTGGCTTCTTCGGCAACTTCTGGATCAATGCGCGCAGGAGCGATCGTTTGATGCAAAATATTGTTGCGGTGGATGTTTTCTACCACTGGGAAAGTGGTAAAGGTTTCTCCATTACCAGCAACTAAAATCGACAATTCTTTTTCAAAAGGAATCCACGCTTCTAATTCGCACGTCCCTTCACGCAGTAAGTTCATCGAAGGCGCTAAGTCCGCGGTACTGTATAACACGTGCTGCCCTTTTCCGTCATAACCGCCTCTAGTCGTTTTTAACACACAGGGATAACCGATACTGTCGATGGCATCTTGGATATCCGTTGGACTGATGATCGTGGCATAAGGTGCAATTACGATATTGTTAGCCTCTAGAAATGACTTTTCTAATAAACGGTCTTGAGTGATTGCTAACAGGTCAGTCCCTTGAGGGATATGGGAATAAGGCAAAATGGAATTCAAAGCCTCGACACTGACATTTTCGAATTCATAGGTAATCACGTCGGCACGTCGAGCCATTTCTTCTAAAGCAAACACATCATCGTAGGCAGCAACAATATGCCAATCAGCGACTTGGGCTGTTGGACAATTGGCAGTAGGGTCTAAGACGCCAACCCGAAAGCCCATTTCTTTGGCACTCATTGCCATCATACGACCTAGCTGTCCTCCGCCAACGATTCCGATCGTTGCGTTGGGCATTAAAGGTTTAATCAAGTTGATCACTACTTTCCAATACAATTTCTTTTAATGTATTTCTTCGCGCGTCTAATTTCTCCGCTATCTCTAAATCATACATGGAAAGCATCTGCGCTGCAAGTAGTCCTGCGTTAGTTGCGCCAGCTTTTCCGATCGCTGTTGTTGCTACTGGTACCCCAGCTGGCATCTGCACGATCGATAGTAGGGAATCCAACCCGTTTAATGCGCGAGATTTTACAGGCACACCAATGACGGGCAACGTTGTTTTCGCTGCGACCATTCCTGGCAAATGAGCTGCTCCTCCTGCTCCTGCGACAATGACTTTGATTCCTTCTGCACGAGCAGTTTCGGCAAATTCGAACATCAAATCTGGTGTACGATGTGCCGAAACGACTTTTTTCTGATAAGGTATCGCTAACTCATCTAAAATCAAGCAGCACTCCTTCATTGTTTCCCAATCTGACTTGCTCCCCATAATCACTGCAACTGCTGGTTTCATTTGATTTTCCCTCCAACGATTTTTTACTAGTTTCTTCTGAAACAAGCTCAGAAGCATTTTCTCACGAAATTAGTTTGTTAGCAGCAGTTTGTCACTGCGACCCAACGCCCCTTGCATAACACGTTATGACTAACAATCACTTTCACCTTTAAATAGTAACGAGTTGCCGGAGCAATGTCAAAATATTTTCGAACTATTTGCTAGCTTAACATTGGATCGTTCGTTTTTATGGCTAAGAAAACTATTCAGTCTTTCTGTTTGGTAGGAAAAAGACAAATAAAGGAACAATACAAAAAATCCAGACGAATCCTCGTCTGGATCAAATCGACTTACTGTTGCAAGCTCAATTCCGTCACTTCGTCTGTTTCTTTCGGCAATCCATTGAAGAACAGGTTCAAAACAATGGCTGTCAAACTACTCATGACGATCCCATTGCCTGTAAACATTTGGACGGTTTCAGGCATCTGACTGAATAAGGTTGGCATCATATTGAACCCTAAACCAAAACCGATCGAGACCGCAATCACTAACAAGTTCTTGTCATTCATAAAATCAACTTTGCTCAGCATTCGCATCCCTTGAACAGCGACCATGCCAAACATCACTAACATGCCGCCTCCCAGTACTGCTTCTGGAATGATTTGCGCAATGGCACCAACTTTTGGAAACAGCCCTAATACGATCAAAAAGATAGCTGAAAAGAAAATCGGGCGTCGTGTCTTAATACCTGAAAGTTGAACCAAACCTACATTTTGTGAAAATCCAGTATAAGGGAATGTATTGAAGATCCCCCCAAGGATCACCGCCAAGCCTTCCGCACGATAGCCGCGCTTTAAGTCATTGCCTGTAATCGGTTTTTCAGTAATATCTCCCAGCGCAAAATAAACGCCAGTGGACTCTACCAGACTCACGATGGAAATAATGATCATCAAAACGATCGACCACAGATCAAAGGATGGTAAGCCGAAATAAAAAGGCTGAGGCAAATGAAACACAGGCGCATGGGCGATGGCAGAAAGATCCACCAATCCTAAGAGCGCTGCTAAAATGGTCCCACCGATCAAACCGATCAAAACGGCAATCGAGCGAATAAAGCCTTTCCCAAAGACCTGCACCCCAATGATCAAGGCAATCGTCACAAAGCCTAACAATAAATTCGTTGGATCACCAAAGTTAGCAGCTGCGGCATCCCCTCCACCGATTTTGGTGATGGCGACTGGAATCAAGGTCAAGCCGATGACGGTAATCACCGTTCCTGTCACCAATGGGGGGAACAAGACTTTGATTTTCGAAAAAATGCCAGCGATCAGAACAATGAAAATCCCAGCGGCAATGATCGCTCCGTAAATCGCACTGATCCCTGATTTGGTGCCAATCAAAATCAATGGGGAGACAGCTTGGATGGCACAGCCTAAAACGACTGGTAGGCCGATCCCGAAAAAGCGGGTAACAACTAATTGCAAAAGCGTAGCGATTCCGCACATGAAAATATCGATCGAGATCAAATACGTCATCTGAGCTTCATTGAAGCCCAGACCTGTTCCAATCAACAAAGGAACGGCAACAGCTCCTGCATACATCGCTAGCAAATGCTGCAAGCCTAAAACTGCTGAACGGCTATTCGTTTCTTTCATTAGGCATCTCCTTCTAAAAAGCTAACTTGGCCTTCCGACAATGAGGCGATCCGTGCTAGTGAAACAACAGGAATTCCCATTTCTTCAAGTAATTGTCGACCACTTTGGAATGATTTTTCAATCACGATCCCAATGCCAACGACTTTTGCTCCTGCTTGCTGACACAATTCGATCAATCCTTTTGCAGCTTGTCCGTTTGCTAAGAAATCATCAATAATCAAGACCGTATCATCTGAAGACAAAAATTTCTTGGAAATCGATACTTGGCTGGTCACTTGCTTAGTAAAGGAATAGACAGATGCAGTCAGAAGCTCTTCATCCATCGTCAAACTCTTTGCTTTACGGGCAAAGATCATTGGTACTTGTAACTGTTCTGCAGTATAAAGGGCTGGTGCGATCCCTGAAGCTTCGATGGTCACTACTTTTGTGATGCCGCTTCCTTGAAACCGTTCCGCGAAGACTGCACCGATTTCTTTCATCAACTCATAATCCACTTGGTGGGTCAAAAATTGGTCCACTTTAAGAACCCCTTCGCCCAGCACATTTCCGTGTGTTTTGATACGCTCAACTAATTTTTCCATCCTAGCTCTCCTCGTTCCTTTCTATTCCATCCTGAAAAAAAAGACACTCTTTTTGCCAAAGCAAAAAAAGTGTCTAACAGGCACGATTTTTACTTATAGTCCGATATTTACGGTATCGGGTAGAGACTGTCGACCATATTTCGACGATATACAAGTAATTTTTAAATGATAGATTCGATTATGCCTGTCTTTGATTAAAAACACAAGCATGGAATGCCCTTTATAAATAAAAATATTCTCATTTGTGGATCATTTCCTACTCTGGCTTCTCCATATCGCGATAGTGTTCCATCTTTTTACTGAAAAGCTCCCCATTGGACGGCGGCGTGTAGGTGATGGCATTAGCGCCTGCTTCAATCGTTTCTAAGATGCTTTCATCGGTTGGTCCACCGGTTGCGATGATCGGCAGCTTCGGATATTTTTTTCGGAAGAAAGCCACGGTATCTGCTGTGTCCTTGCCAGCACTGATATTGATGACTTTCACACCAGCTTCAAGCTTGGCATCAATTTCGGTATACTTACTCGTTACGGTACTGATAACGGGAATATCTACAACTTTACAGACCTGCTCTACAGTTTTCAGTGGCGTTGGTCCGTTTAAGACGACCCCGATCGACCCTTGGGCTTCAGCAAACATGCTCATATAAGACGAGCGAAATCCTTGGGTCAAGCCCCCGCCGACACCAGAAAACACTGGAATGTCCGCTGCTTCGATGATTGCTTTCGTAATTGCTGGGTGTGGTGTAAAGGGATAGACCGCAATCACAGCATCCGCATTTGTATTGCGGATGATCGCAATATCCGTTGTGAAAATAATGGAGCGGATTTGTTTTCCAAATATTTGAATACCGCTAGCCTCTCGAATAACTTTAGGCACTTTCACGATATCTTTGCGCAAATCGGTGGTGATTTTTGGCATATATTTTTCTTCCATAAGCAGCCAACTCTCTTTTCTTATTGATCAAATCGATTCAATTGGTAGGTTTCAATTACTTGAATGATTTTGCTGGCATAATCCGGATCCGTTGCATACCCTGCATCTTGTAATGCTTGTGCGGCACTGCGGTAGTCGTTTGCTGTCAAGACATTTACATAAAGTGCAGGATTCCAATCCACACCATTTACAAACAACATCGTATGATCATCCATTGATTCTTCCCAAGTATCATAGACACGAAAATCTCCTTGAATCGTGACCCATTCTCCATTATAAAACTCTTGGGTATCTAATGTCACCTTTTTTGAATGGCCAAACGACTTAATTCCAAATAAATTATTGTATTCACTGGCTAGAGAACTTTGACCCCAATCTGATTCAAGGATTGCCTGTCCAATAATGATACTTGGTAAAATCCCGTAGCCCTTTTGCAGTTCTTGTGCGTAAGGAGCGATGCGATCAATAAATTCTTCATGGGAGATGGCTTCCGTGTTTGTTTCTTCCTCTTTGGGAAGGGGGTCTGCCAAACTATTTAAGGAAAAAATAAAAGCAATCCCAATCAAGAATAACCCTAGAAAGACTAATGGGAAACGAGTCTTCTGTTTTTTTCGTCTTGCGCTCATTTTTTCACTTCCTTTGTCTGACTAAACACATTTTCAGAAAACAAATTGCCTCCATTCAGCAACAACTCATCTTGTGTAAGCTCACTGCTTTCTTGACTTTTAGCAAGAGAACCCTCATAGATCCAGTCCTCTGCCAGAGGATCTTCCCATTCGTGAGAGGACAGTTCTGCTTCTTTTCGAGCGATGTGTTCTTTTGCTTCTTCCAGAAACTCTTCAAAGGTCAACTCCTGCTCCTCAATGTAGGTTGCCACTTCGACCCCTACATATCGTAGATGCCAAGGCTCATAATCGATTTGCGTAATAGCATGTTTTCCTTTCGGGTAACGGATGATAAACCCATACTCCCTTGCATGAGCTTGTAGCCATTTTCCACCCTCAGTATCACCGAACCCCTCATTGAGCAGTTCTCCTGTATGATTTTGATACCAATCCTGATCCACAACATCAACAGCAAGCCCAGTATGGTGTTCGCTATAGCCAGGCTCAGTAAAGGTCAGTTTCGTGATACGAATTGCTTCTTCTTTTGTATGACCTTGACTCATCAGGGTGTTGACATTGGCATTGAATATCTCCTCTTGATACGCTACTGAACGGTAGGCAGAGACCATCACCAAAGGATGTCCTGCAGCTTTTGCGGCATCTGCCAGCTTTTCATAAGCTGAAACGATGCGTTGATCGACGAGATAGCCATTCGACAATTTCCCTAAATCTTTTTGGGCAATTTCGCTTTTGATTTTATTGTTTGGGCCTACCAAAACCAATGACCAATCATCCAATGAAACAGTTGGAAAATCCTCTTCGTTCACTTCATCACTAGCACTTGCTTGTTCTTGTGACTCTTGCGTGTTCCCATTTGGCTCTTTTTCATTTGTTTCTGTTGTTTCACCCGTTGATGCTTGATCTGTTGAACGAGCGATACTTGCACTCTTTGTTGGGGTGACTGCGGTCACTCGGTTCACTTGAATGGTTAAAAGAACCAGAAACAAGAAGCCCGCCGCCGCAGCCATTCCATAATACTTTTTCAAAAAATATCCTACCTTTAGTTGTAAGTTTCTTCCAGATTTTCTTTGACCCACTCCAACAGTTCGATTTTTTCATTGCGAATTTGCTGCTGAACAAAAGCGGGCAATCGGAAGTTTAGTATATCATCATAACCCCACTCATCATACGTAATACTGACTCTCAAATCAAGGTATTGGGCTGTTTCTTCAGATTCTGTTAACAATTCGACTTTCGCTAAATCGCTTGCTAACCACGTTCTGGCGATTTGAGTCTTCATTTTTTTGAACTCGACGACCGCTTGATTGCGTTTTTCTGGATAAATGACGGTTTGCCGAATGATTTTTTGGATCAACATCCATTCATAATCTGAAAACAGCAGCTTCACTTTCTGATTTTCAGCAGGTGACAGACTCATTGTGCCATTTTTCCATGCCTCCCATTGCTCCTCGGTGATGCCTAATTGTGTTTCATAAAACTGTTTTTCTGATGCGTATTGCTCGATGATGGTATTTAAAATAATTGCAATTGATACATTATGCATATGTTATCCCTCCTCTTCTATATTTTACTGAAAGTCAGCCGTAATGGAAACTTTTTGCGATTGTTTTTGATTATTTTAAAGAATTGATTTCTTTTGTTATACTAAATACGAAGGAGATGATCAATGATGAAAAAATACCGTTGGGGAATGATTGGCCTCGGAGATATCGCAACGCAATTTGCTGCTGGCTTTTCTAATGAAGCAAGTGAACTATATGGGGTCAGTGCCCGGAGTTTCCCTAAAGTCCAAGCATTTGCTGAGAAACACTCTATTCCCCATGCCTATGAAAGCACAGATGCCATGTTAGAAGATCCGCAAATCGATATTGTTTATATTGCAGTACCTAATGATCTTCATCATGAATTTATTATGAAAGCTCTGATGGCAGGAAAACATGTCCTCTGCGAAAAAGCCATCACCACCAGTGCCGATGAGCTAGCGGAAGAACTAGCCTTAGCCAAAGAAAAAAACCTAATCTTAGAAGAAGCAATGACGATTTTCAATATGCCGGTTTATGCTCGGTTGAAAGAAGAGATTGATGCCGGACGCTTAGGAAAATTAAAAATGATCCAAGCACCATTTGGCAGCTACAAAGATCCAGACCCAAGCAATCGTTTCTTCAATCCAGATTTAGGCGGCGGTGCTTTATTAGATATCGGTACGTATGCTGTTTCATTTGCCCGCTTTTTCATGACGGATACACCAGAAGTGACGTTTAGCAGCATGAAGCCCTTCTCTACAGGTGTGGATGAACAATCAGTCACGATCCTACAAAATCCAGCCGATGAAATGGCTAGTGTCACGCTGACTTTTCAAGCGAAAATGCCTAAAACCGGTATCGTCGCTTTCGAAGAAGGATACATTACCGTAGATGAATACCCTCGTGCGGACAAAGCCGTGATCCATTTCCGAGATGGAACAAATGAAGTGATTGAAGCTGGCGACAGCAGTCAAGCCCTTAATTATGAAATTGCCAATATGATCAAAGCCATCGATGGCGAGATCGAAGGATCGATCCATTTGACCACCGATGTCATTGACGTTCTTGATCAAATGCAAGCTTTTTGGGAACAGCAGTAAAATGAAAAAGACTCCTTTTTAGGAGTCTTTTTTTAGCGTGCTATTGTTTGCATTTGCTCAGAAAAGTCGGCTTTGATTTCAATAAAACTTTTAAAGGTTTGCAGAAACTGAAACAGCTGAGCGCGATTTTCAAACTCTGCTCTTGTTTGGGGCAATGGCTTTTGTCGATAATCTTCATAAAGCGCAGCAATTTTTGCCAAGATCTCTTTCCCATCGTTATTTTCGTGAAAGGACTCGGCAGTAAAGGATAGCAACTCTTGAAACGCATTTGTATAGGCTTCTTCTACCCAAAACAACTGCAATAAGTCAACCATTTCTAAGAGTAAGCGTGCCTGACTTTGGCGCATGGTAAAGTACTCTTCATAATAGGAGGCTTCTCCTCGCCATTGATTTTCACTATGCACCATTGCTTGTTGTTTGCCTTGCTTGATATCCCCCAAAAGCGTTTGGCAGACCTGGGGAAGCGTCGCCTTTTCTTTTTCAGTCAACGCAATCGACATGTCTTTTAAAAGACTTTTAAACGTTTCTTCCACTAATTGCTGTCTTTCTTTCAATGCTCGTTCGCCATCTGGCATATATAAATTGAACAAAAGTGCAAAGCCAATGCCAATACTCATCAATAAAAAAGCATTCCCAATCAGTGGCCAAGCAAACGAACGTTCCATCATATAATGGGTCACCAAGACAGAATTGACGACGATCCCATCGGTCAAATTGAAATAGACAGCGGTTGGGATAAAGAGAAAGAGAAAAAGAACAAATCCTATCGGCCCAAAGCCTAATAAATGGAAGCTGACAAAAGCTAAGAGCGTTGCGATCGCCAAAGAGATCAAACGCCCGATTCCCGTAAAAAGTGACGTTTTCTTTGTATTGCCGACGCTTAAAATGGCGATGATCCCTGCGGCTGGCGCATACAAAAGACCGATCTGTTGTGCCAGAAACATTGATAAACCAGCAGCAATCGCCGTTTTCACGGTCCTCATTCCGATTTTCATTTTTGTCACCTCCTGTGAAAAGTATACTAAATTGTGAGGAATAAGACTAGAATTTCTCAACTGCTTTGGGTATGATTAAGTAAAGGGGGCATTCGACCATGAAACTGGGGCGTTTTCGCTTAGGTATGCGAACGATAAAAACAGCTATCGCTGTTATGCTTTGTATTCTGCTCTTTCATTTTCTTGATCGTGGCCAACCATTGATTGCTGCCTTGTCGGCTGTCTTTTCTTTGCGACAAGACCTGACCACAACGATCTCTTTTGGTAAGTCACGGGTATTAGGAAATACGATCGGCGGCGGTACAGCCATTTTTTACTTTTTGACGAAGCAATATTTTCAAAATGACTTTCTGATCGAATTGTTTGTCTTGCCAGCGCTAGTCATTTTTGTCATCGTTTTTTCAGATGGCATCAATAACAATTCTGGCATTATCTCTGCTATTGCGACGATGCTTTTGATCACTTCCAGTGTCCCTCAAGGGGAATCGATCATCTTCGCCTTAGACCGTGTATTGGACACCTTTATCGGCACGTTAGTTGCCCTATCGATCAATTTCGTCATTCGACCACCTGAGGAAGAGAAAAAGGATGAGATCCAAGAAGATCTGGTGGTGCTGAGGCAAAAAGAGCTTGAACTAAAAGCCATGCTAGAAGAAGTCCAAGGCGAGATTTCCGAACAAGAAAAACAAGAAAAATAAAAACAGCCTTTTTCCAGAATCATTCTGAGAAAAGGCTGTTTTTGTTACTCATTGGCTTTCAGTGCATCGATCATATTGACATGTTTCAGTTTGAAATACATTGCGATCCCTACCACGCTTGAAAATAAGCAGGTCAATCCAGCGGCATACAAATAGCTCATTGGTTCGACTGTCGGTGAAAACATGGCGATATCGACTTCGATGGTCTGTAAGACAAATTGATGCTGAAGCACCCCTAATAATAAACCAAATGCAATGCCGAAGATCGTCAGAAAGATATTTTCACGAAAGACGTACATGGTCACTTCTCGATCATAAAAGCCCAATACTTTGATGGTCGACAACTCGCGAATGCGTTCCGCTATATTGATGTTGTTCAAGTTATACAACACGATAAAGGCTAATGCCCCCGCAGACGAGATCAAGATCCAGATGACGATGTTCAAGGTTGCTGTCGTGTCATCTAAGGCATCCGCTGAAGCTGAGAGGAAAGCAACATTGATGACATTGTCTTGTGCCATCAGATCAGCTGCTATCGCTTCTTCATCCGATTTTGTCAAACGCTGATTGAATTTCAATAACTCACTGTTGTAAGAAGGAGCTGCTTGAAAGATCTTCTGGTAAGCATCCGGGGTCAAATAAGCAAAATGCCCAGTGTAGTTTTCTGCGATTGCAGCCACATTCAGTTCAAATGCTTCGCCGCTTTCATTCGTCAACGTTATCGTATCACCCACCGATAATCCAAACAACTTAGCAAGCTTTTCATTGATGATGGCGCCCTCTCCTTCTAGCTCGTAAGCTTCTCCTGAAACCCGATCATTCAAGTGGACAAATCTCGATAAAGCCGCAGGATCTTCTGGCACGGTGACGGTTACTTCTTGCTGCGTGACCCCCGATTGAGCCAACGTCAGACTTTCCGTATGCAAGAATAACCCTGCTTCAAAACCATCAATATCTTCTGCGGCGGCTTTTGTTTCACTCATTGCTTCCGAATCCTCATCATCAAAGGTGATCACCGCCTGATATTGCCAGATTTTCTCAAACTGTAAAGGAATGATATTGCTGATGGAATCTCTCAGGCCAAATCCAGTCAAGATCATGGACGTACATCCGGCGATCCCTAAGATGGTCATGAGCATTCTTGACTTGTAGCGAAACAGGTTTCGCATTGTAACTTTTTGAATAAAACTTAAGTGCCGCCATATAACGGTGATTCTTTCTAAGAGAATTCGTTTTCCTGTTTTGGGTGCCTTTGGTCGTAACAATGAAGCCGATGACTGTCTTAAATCAAATCGTAAAACCAGCAACGCGATACCGATGGTGCAAAGCAAGCTGACTCCCACAGCAATCAATGAAAGCCGCAAATACCATGGGGTTTCATACTCCGTGAGATTGTAAAGCGGTCCATAAGCTTGAATGATGATTGCTGGAAAAAAGGAAAAGCCGACTGCTAGACCCAATACAGCACCTGTGATGCCTGCTGCAGAGGAATAAAGCAAAAATTTCTGTCCAATCTCCCAGTTACGATAGCCTAATGCTTTCAATGTACCGATCTCACTACGTTTTTCATCAATCATCCGCGTCATGGTGGTTAGACTGACTAACGCTGCAATCAAAAAGAAGATAACTGGGAAAATCGTCGCTAACGAAGAAACCCGTTCCGCATTGTCTTGGTACTCTGAATAACCAGGATTCGCATCGCGGTTTGCGACACGATAAACTGCCGGTTTTAGATCCAACAATTCCTGCTCTTTTTCAGCAACTTCTTTTTTGGCATCTTCAAGTTTTTCGCGTTCTTTTGGTGCTCTTTCTTTAAATTCGTCAAGCTTTTCTTGAAGGGTTGCTTCGTTTTCTCGATATTCTTGCCAACCAGCAGCTAATAAAGACTGACCCTTGGCTTTTTCAGAAGCTAAGGTCTCACGAGCGTCGCTTAGCTGCGTCTCTCCTTGGGTGATCTGGGTCTGCGCTTGTGCCAATTCTTGGCGCCCAGCTCTGATTTGGCTCCAGCCAGCATTGACTTGCTGTTGTGCCTGCTGAAGTTGCGCTTCTTGGTCATTGATCGTAGACAATTGCCCAAGTAATTGCGCACGTTGTTGCTCACCTTCGGCAATAAGTGGACGCAATGTATCTTCAGCTGCCGTCAGCATAGTAGCAATCATCGTTTCATCGATTTCCTCCAGATCAGGAACCGGACCAAGGACATCTGTCGGCAGGTTCAACTGTGCCAGAGCGGCTGTTATTTGTGCATAGACGGTAGGCAGCTGGGACATTTGCTCCTCTGCAGAAAGTTGACTCACACTTCTGATTTGATCCATGCCTTGGTATGCCAGCGCCAGTTGCTCCTCTACCTGCTGGATACCCCTTTGTAGTTCAGGTCTTTGTGCCAAAACGGGTGCCAACTGAGCTTGGGCTGACTGTACTTGGGCTTCTTGCTGAATCAATGCTTGTTCATTTTGATCTAGCAGGCGTTGATTTTCGATCAATGCCTGTTTCCCCTCAGCTAATTTTTGCGCTTCTACATTCAATTGCTCTTGGGCAGTTTGAATCTCTGTCTGAAAAGCTACTTCTTGTTCCGTCAACTCCTGATGCGCCTGCGCCAATTTCTCTGTTGCGTCGTCAAGTTCCGCTTGCGCTTGCTGCAATGCCTCTTCGCCATCACGGATCTGTTCTTTGGCTTCATCAATCGCTGGTTGCGCTTCATCGATCAACTCTTGCCGACGTCCTTGTGCCCGCGGAGCCAACCGTTCTTCTACTTCATCACTTACTTGATCCCTTTTTGTCTGATATGCTTCTGAATAGCTAGTCACTTGCGATAGCTCATCAAAACGAACTAACAATCTAGCATACGCAGTTTCTTTAAAATCTTCTTCTGGAATTACTGCAAAGTAATCGACTGTCCCATTCCCAACGGTACTATTGCCTCGATGAAAATTCTCAATAAATTCGGGACTATTGACAAAGCCAACGATCGTGTAAGTGTGCGTTGCTAGCTGGTTTTCACCGCTTTCTGGCAGTTCAAAAGTTTCATCTAGTGCAAACCCACCGCTGCTTTGTGCCGCTTGATCCAAAGCAATTTCCCCTGACTTTTGCGGCAATCGACCAGAAGTCACCTGATATTGATTGACTTGTCGCTCCTTCGAAAGGGAAAAGACACGGATCACGGCACGGTGATTTTCGGCATTGATATCGGCGATCTGCTCTGCTTCAACAGACGTGACACCAGGCATTTCTTCAATGATTTCCCGATCGGCAGTCGACAACCCTAAAGTTGACGCAATCGTAAAGTCCGCTAATTTCTGGCGAGCAAAGTAATCTTCAGCAGCTTGTTCCATATTCGGACCTGTTGCACTGATCCCCACAAAAAAAGCGACCCCTAAGAAGATAATGCCTAATATGGACAAAAACCGCCCGGGTGCTTGCCTAATTTCACGTAAACTGGAACGTAATAATGTTTTTTTCATAGGCATTTACCAAGAAATAGAGGCAATTGGAATCGGATGAGTATTTTTTTCCATCTTGCGGACCTTTGCATCATTGATATGGATCACACGATCAGCCATGGGAGCCAATGCGCTGTTATGTGTAATGATCAAAACGGTCGTCCCAGTCTCACGAGCCGTTTTTTCTAGAATTGCTAGAATCTGTTTCCCCGTTTCATAGTCAAGTGCCCCAGTTGGTTCATCACAAAGCAGCAATTTGGGCTTCTTCGCTATAGCACGAGCGATCGTGACTCGCTGCTGCTCGCCACCAGACAATTGCGCTGGAAAGTGATCCAAGCGATCACCAAGCCCAACTTGGGTCAAGATCTCAGCAGCATCAAGTGCCTCTGGCACGATTTGTGCTGAGAGTTCAACGTTTTCTCTGGCTGTCAAATTAGGGACCAAATTATAAAACTGAAAGACAAAACCGACATCTTTGCGGCGATAGGTCGTCAATTGTTTGGCATCAAAGCCAGCAATATCTGTTCCATCAACGATCACTTTGCCACTGTCACATTGATCCATTCCGCCAAGTATGTTTAAAACGGTGGACTTACCAGCGCCACTAGGACCAAGGATCAGTGCGATCTCTCCTTTTTCTACAGAAAACGAAACACCATCATTAGCAGCAATGACCGTGTCGCCCATTGTGTATTTCTTCACTTCTTTCACAACTTCGATATAACTCATTATGTTCCTCCAAGAATTCCAGCGCCGCATGCGCTTTCTCGCTTAATAGTGTATCATACTTATTCCTGCGAAAGAAACAGCAAAAAAGCAGCTCATTTTATCAAATTAAAAAATCTGAGACAAAATGATGCTCATTCTGTCCCAGAATCGATTTTACACTTCCATCTAATTTGATTGACAAAGAACAAAAACCAATTATTGTGCTTGGTCGGCAATTCTTCGCTGGGTTTCTTCCCAAAGTTTTTGCGCTTGCTGCCGCTCATCAAGGATCTCCGTCGGCACTGCCTGACGGTCGACAAAGTAGCGCCCGCTAGTGCCAGCTACCTCGGGGCTTAGTGCCAAATATATCGCTGTATCAGACCCTTCCTCTGGTGTTTTGAAAAAAGGCGTGAGCATTTTGTAGACAGATTGACCAAATCCTGTTTGTCGGCTGACCCCTAAGCTGGTCGCCACAGCTCCCGGATGCAAGGCATTGGCAGTAACGGTCGTATTGCGCAATTGAAAGGCAAGTGCATCCGTAAATAAAATCAGGGCTTTTTTTGAGCGCCCATATTCCCGCCAAGGTAAAAAATCTGGTACATCGAAAAAGCGCTGATCCTTTTTCTTTACAAATTTGTAAGCACCAGAAGCAACATTAACGAGCCTACCAGCATCCGCACGTTTTATTAGCGGCAATAACTGACGGGTCAGTTCAAAATGCCCCACGTAGTTTACGCCCAGCATTTGTTCAAATCCATCGGCTGTTCGCTCTTTTTTTAAATTGACGATGCCCGCATTATTAATCAGTACATCCAATTTCTCAAAGCGGGCATTGATTTCAGCGGCTGACTTGCGTACGCTAGCCAATGACCCCAGATCACCGATCACTAGATCAATGCTTGGATTGCCAGTCTCTTCCTTCAAACGTTGCTGTGCTGCCTGTCCTCGTTCGGCAGAACGGCAATACAAAATCACATGCATCCCCATTTCTGCTAATTGTTTGGCTGTTGCAAAGCCCATGCCAGCGTTGGCACCCGTAACTAAAATCGTCTTCAATTTGCCACCTTCCCCTTCTAAGAATACCGTTTTTCTTTCATCATAACTGAAAACAAAAAAATCTGCTCAAAAAACAGATCGAGAAAAGCTCTCTTCTTGTTTCTTGAAGCAGATTGTTTCATTTTATGCTTGGTAACGGCAAACACCATCTAAATAAGTGGCTGCTAAATTCATTTCTTGATCCAAAACAATGAAGTCTGCTGGACGACCTTGTTTGATCATGCCGCAAGCGTGGTCGATGTTACAGCTGATCGCTGGGATCAAGCTTGCCATCATGACCGCTTCTTGAGGGGTAGCGATTCCCCAGTCTACAACATTTTTCACGGCTTCTTTTAGTTTCAAGATGCTGCCAGCAAGATTGCCTGTTTCCATCCGTGCCGTGCCATCTTTCACAACGACGGGAAATTCACCTAAGATGTAATCACCGTCTGGCATGCCGCCAGCCATCATACAGTCAGTGATCAAGGCCATATGGTCGTGACCAGCTTTTTCCATCAAAATCTCAGCTGCTTGTGGATGCACATGGTGGCCATCACAAATCAACTCAGAAAAAACTTCTTTTAATGAAAGTAAGGCACCGACCATTCCAGGCTCGCGATGGTTTAATCCGCGCATTCCGTTGAATGCATGAACAAAGACACTGGCACCAGCTTCTACTGCTGTTTGCGCTTCTTGTAATGTACCGTTACTATGACCTAAGGCAACTACTACGCCTTCTTCTGTGACTTGCGAAACAAATTCTTTCACACCTTCGCGCTCAGGAGCCAAGGCGATTTTCTTGATAATTCCACCAGAAGCTTCTTGCCATTCATGGAAGGTGTCAATATCTGGATCACCAAAATAGATCGGATTTTGTGCCCCTTTATGTTCTTCAGTAAAGAACGGTCCTTCAAAGTAGATCCCTTGGATCTTCGCTCCTGTAACTTCGTCTTTGACTTTCCCAACGGTTTCAGCAACATCCCGCAACCGTTCTTTGCTAGATGTTAAAGTTGTCGGTAAGAAAGATGTCACACCACAAGACAAAAGACCTTCTGACATGGCTTTGATGCCTTCTGCATCGTTATCCATCACATCATGGTTCATAAACCCGTGGATATGAGTATCCACAAGACCCGGTGCTACCCATTTGCCTGAATAATCTTCTACGTCTGCACCAGCAGGGACTTCATCGACGATCGCGCCGAATTTTCCCTCCTTGACCTCCAAGTAACCAGGGCCATGAACCGCTGATTTCAGAAAGAATTTGTCTGCGTAAATATATTTATTCATCTTGATCGCTCCTCTATTTCTTTTCTTCCTTAAAAGTACTCTTATTTGCAGCAGAAGTCAAGAAAGGTCTACACCACTTTGTCTGATTGGCGAATATCCATGACGGCACGATACAGTTGAAAACTTTTTTCAGCTGCTTTTTCTTCTTTTAGTCTTTGAAGCAATTGTCCTTTTAGTTCAAACAATTCTTCTAGAAAATACAAGCTATTTTTCTCTCTCGCTAGGGCAATGCCTTCGTTGGTTACTTTTAGCGCGCGACAGTCTTCTTGTTGCTCCTTTAAAAAGACCGCATAATTGTAGTAAATTTTGGTCAATGATGTGGAGAGACGTTCCGGCGGCAGTGCGTGCATGGCATCGTAAGCTTTTTCTAAGTAAAAACGAGCCTCACCCAGTTGCAGCAAATCACTATAGACGCGACCCATGCAGCTCAGGATACGAATTTCCATCACCGACACATTGGTCTTATCCTGTTGATAGGAGTAGGCCAATCCTTTTTTCAGCGCCTCAAGGGCGGCATCATAGTTTTGATCGAGGAAATAATCACAGCTGCCTAGATAGTAGTAATACATTTGCATATCTGAATCCAGATACAAATAATCCTTGATCGCCTTGTCTTCCATTTTTTCCCGCATTTCTTGAAACTGCTTATGGACAAAATGTGATTCGATTTCGGCAAAGATTTGATTGGTTTTGTTGATCTCTTCCGAATGAAGCATCATTACTTGATCTAAGGTGACGCCTAAGCGTTGGCAGATTTGGTACATCACCCAGACATTGGGCAGCTCTTCGTTGTTTTCGATACGACTTAACACACTTTGCGAACAAATATCTTCCGCTAACATCTTCTGGGTCATCTTTCGTTTCAACCGAATTGAACGGATATTTTGACCAAAAGATTCATCTCTTTTTTTCATAATCGTCCTCCAGGGGGAATTCTAAAAAAATCGAACGTTTCTTGTCAAAAATGCGAATTCGCATTTTTAATTTTCTTTATTTTAGCACATAATGACAAAAAGGAAAGCAATTTCAAGAATGTCTTGTTATTTTTCCACAATTTCAAATGAGGTGTTAAGATGACGATCGACAGTACGATCTTTTTTACATGGGAAGGCAAAAAATACCAAGGGATCATCGAACGAGAATATGAAAATTCGGTCCTCGTTCAAGTGACCGATCCTAGTGCTGAAATGCTGGATAAGTTTACCAATCGGATGATTGTCAGCAAAAAAATTTGTCAACCAGTTACCGAATAAAAACATAAGCACCGCTCCCTCACGATCGCTGAAGGAGCGGTGCTTTTTCATGTACTTACTTCTGGCGATACGCTGCCAAGAATTCTGTCATTTTTTCAGCAGTCGTTTTTAAATCTTCCATATTAGGAAGGTAGACGATACGGAAATGATCGGGCTGTTGCCAATTGAACCCACCGCCGTGCACCAACAAGATATGGTGTTCATGTAAAAAGTCGAGAACAAATTGTTCATCATTGGTAATGTTAAAGCGCTGAATATCAATTTTAGGAAAAATATAAAAGGCTGCTTTCGGTTTCACTGCTGACAATCCAGGAATATCATTGATCGCCTTGTAGATAAACTCTCTTTGTTCATAGATTCGACCACCTGGCAGCAGCAGCTCATCGGAGCTTTGATAGCCGCCTAGTGCAGTCTGGACGATTTGTTGCGATAAAACATTGGAACACAGCCGCATCGATGACAACATATTCAAGCCTTCGATATAGTCTTTGACATTGGACTTATCCCCGCTGAGAACCATCCAGCCAACGCGGAAGCCTGCCACTCGGTGAGACTTAGACAAACCGCCTAGCGTCACAACGAAGCGATCTGGTGCTAGTGTAGCAATCGGTACATGGACATAATCATCCATGACTAAACGGTCATAGATCTCATCGGAGAAAATGATCAAGTCATGCTCACGAGCAACCTCGACGATTTGTTGCAAAACTTCTTTCGGATAAACGGCGCCGGTGGGATTATTTGGATTAATAATGACGATGGCCTTCGTCTTGCTGGTTACTTTGGCTTTGATATCCTCGATATCAGGATTCCAATCTGCTTGTTCATCACAAATATAATGGACGGGTTTTCCGCCAGCTAATGAGATCGAAGCAGTCCACAAGGGATAGTCTGGCATCGGCACGAGCACTTCGTCCCCATTGTTACATAACCCTTGCATACACATCGTGATCAGCTCGGAAACACCATTACCTGTGTAAATATCATTGATGGTCACATCAGGAAATTTTTGTAATTGATAATATTGCTCGATCGCTTTACGTGCCGAGAAAATCCCTTTTGAATCAGAATAGCCTTCCGACTCTCGCACATTCATGATTAAATCTCTAACGATTTCATTTGGGGCTTCAAAGCCAAAGGGCGCGGGATTCCCAGTATTTAATTTTAAGATACTGATGCCTTCTTCTTGCATCCGATCAGCTTCTTCTAAAACAGGGCCGCGTACATCATAACTGACCCCTTCAAGTTTTGACGACTTTGAAAATTTCTTCATATTCCATTTCTCCTTTAACCATAGGTCAACGTCAGGTTATTGGTTCTCGTCGTTGATCTCTTTTCAGATTGAACCTATTATAGCAAAAAAATTTTAACTGTGGCGAAAATTTTTCACCTCTGGATCGAGAGCGCTTGCCCTGCGTTCATCCACTGAATTTGGTTCATTCAGGAATTTTCAGGAAAATACTTCAAGTACAATTCATTTAACGCCAAATGCCCCACCGAAAAATCAGTGATTCCTGCTGCGATAAAGCGTTGCGGCAACTGCGGATCGCTGATTTCTACTAGATAGATCCGCCCTTGCAGATCGATAGTCACTGTCGTTAGCTCTGGAAAAGCCACCAAGAAATCCGCCGAGTCCGTCTTTACATACAACGGTTCATTGACCAACGACTTGCGACCAAGGTATTCGTGAATGATCTTACCGTCTTTTAAAAACAAGACCCGATCCGCGTAAGAATCTAAATTCGTCAGAATATGCGAAGCGATCACGATTGCTTTCTTTTGCTCCCGCAAGGCTTTCAACACGTTGGAGATCAATTCGACATTGGTCGGATCTAAGCCATTCATCACCTCATCCATCAGCATGTATGGCGTATCTGTCACGATCTGCATCGCAAAACACAGACGTTGCCGCATCCCCAGCGAATAGGTTCCCACTGGGCGTTTGATATAATCGCTCATTCGCAAACGAGCAATCGTTTCTTCCACCAAGCGTTCCTCTGAACGCCACATTCGCTGATACAGTTTCAAATGCTCGAGTCCGCTTAAATCATTGTACAAATCATTTTGATCAGGAAAAAATGAAATTTGTTGATGCGCTGCCACTTCTGATTTTTTGGTCACATATACTTGACTGCCGTTTAAAAATACTGCGCCTTCATTCGGCTGGATGAAATTCATCGCCACATTCAGTAGCGTGGATTTCCCAGTGCCGTTAGGGGCGACTAACCCGACGATCTCCCCGGGAGAAAAAGCAACGGAAAGTTGATCCAATACTTTTCTCGTATATGTGACAGTCACATTTTTCAGTTCTAACATATCGTTCCTCCTATGCCAAATGAAATTTTTTGCGTTGGATCGTCAAAAAGAAACACATTTCGATCAGAAGCCAAACGCCGCCTAATAAAAGTAAGCCTTTTTCCATCGTAAATCCTGCAGAACCAAAGTAAAAGCATGTCCAGCCTGAAAGGACTTGTCCCACATTTTGATACAGATAGACATACAGCGTTTTATCAAGGTAGGCACTAAACCAGCGTCGTTGGAAAAGAAAGGGCGAAAGCAAACAAAAACCAGCCACAAGCAGATTAATCATTTCTGAACGAAACAGGGCACTGAACAGCAAGATGCCGCGACAATAAAGAAACTGCAAGAAAAGCGTTGCTAGAAAACATTGACTTAAAAAAAGACCGATGGCTTGTGTTTCAAAAGCATTGAAATCGGTGATCGGGTAGCGGGCATCAAAGGTCGATGATAAAATCGTGACTGGCAGTTCCAAGGAACCAAAGCCGAATTGAATACCAGAGCCAAACCAGATAAAGAACATGGTTCCTAGCGTTGCGATTGCAGAACCAACCATCAACGCTGCCGTTTTGCTCCAAAGGATCTCTTCTGTCGATAATGGCAGTGAAAGAAACAGAGATTTATGTCTTCGTTCTTTTGGTAAGCAATCGATCGCCAAAAATAAAGAAACAGCAAGCAACAGAATCGGTAAATATCCAGTAAAACTTCTCTGTAATGCTTGCACCCCCGTTTTTTGCTCCATGACTGCTTGAGAGAGTTTGCTATTGGGCAGCTGGCTAAAAGCCTCCATCAGTTTTGCGGTTGATGCATAGCCGAACCGCCCATCATAGGCAGCGTAGTAATTTTGAAACGTATAATAATCCGGTGTATAAAAAACATTTCGTTCATCGGTAAACTGCAACGCCAACTGGTACCACGTACTTGTTCCTTGTGCATAAGCTTGCCAGTTTTCATCAGCTAGTGCATCTAATCGTTGTTTTTCCGCTTCGTTCCATGGGGTAAACATTTCAACTGCTAAGCTTGCCGACCAATGGTCAGAAGGATTGGCTGCTTGTTGATCAAGAAAATCTTGTCGCACAGTATAGCGTTGTTGCATTTCCGTTTCATCTACTCGTTCAATCGGGCGAAAATCTTTTTGCCAAAAACTGTAAACGCCGCTGTAGATCAGCAACAAGCAAAAAAGACCAATGGTTTTCTTGCTCTTTAAGAGTTGTCGTAATTCAAATAAAAAATAGTCTTTCATCCTTTGCCTCCTTTCAACAAGCGATTCTGTTTATCCGCAACGAGCATGATGCTTAAACAAAGGAAGATCCACACCAGCGTCAGCAGCCAACTAGCATAGACGCCCCAAGAAGTACCAGAACCCAAAGCAAAGGCGCCCGAATAAAATTTCTCCAGAGCAGCTAGATGAACTGGTAATATAGGGATCTTTTGCAGCATCGGAATCAAGCCGAATCCATAAAAAAGCACCAGTAAAAAGAAAGAGACGTATCGATTGGCTGCGACCATGTTCATGACAAATCCTAAGCATTCGATCAAACCAATCAGCAAGGCAAAAGAAGCCATACTATATAAAACGCTCTGCCAAAAAGGTAAGGCTGCCCAATCCCCACTGACATAGACGGCTACTGGATACTGCCAATCCCCGAACTCCCCCAGAAGGCTCATTGAAAGAAAGACGCCTAAGAAAAACACGAGCAAGATTCCTAAATTGGTGATCGTTTTGACAAAAACCTTACTGACCATCCGAATCGGAAAAATTTGTGGGTATGAGCGGATCAAGGAGAAGTGTTCTCTTTCTTCTAATAAATTGTCACTAGCAAAAAAAGCCCAGAAGAAGAACCCAAAATTCAGTAAAAACGTTATTGCCAAAGCGACAGCCGTCTGGGTATTGGCAGCCGTGAGAACCGGATCTTTTTCTTGCTCGGCTAAGGCTTGATAGACCGTTTGCTCTTGTTCGATCGACCACATCGGCGGTAAAAAGGCTTTGTCATCAACTGAAGACGCCCAAATCTGCTTTTTTAGTTCTGCAATTTGAATACTCGTTTGATTAAATCGTTCATATTCCTCCATAATCAAGTTGGACAGCTGCCGTGAGGTCAGAGTATTGTTATCAAGTAATAGCTGATATACCTCTTGCTCATCCGGTGAACCAGATTGATTGGCTTGGTAGCGATCAACAAGCCGTGAGGCCTCCGCTTTTTCGGCGGTAATGGTAGCGGGCAAGTTGACGGGTTCCATCAGTTTCAAATAAACGGAAAAACTGCAGCCTAAACTAAAGGCACCAATGAGTAGGAAGATGAATACTTTCTGCTTAACAGCTTTTGCCAGTTGGTTTTTAAAATAGTTCATTTGCTCTCCTCTCAAAAAAATAATTATTCATTCTTTTAGCATACCTTTTATGGAAAAAAATGCAATCTAAAGTCTGAAAATTCTTTCAAATAGCATTTGGAAAAGTTATTGACAAACCTGCTGAAAATCAGGTAAGATATTTTCTAGACGCGGCGTGACAGAACTACCTTAGCCTGCGTTTCCTTCTATAGTATTTGCGGAAATGACGGAATGGCAGACGTGCAAGATTGAGGGTCTTGTGAGCAATCGCTCGTGTGGGTTCAAATCCCATTTTCCGCATCCTTACAGCTTCCCAATTGCGGAAGCTGTTTTTTGTTTGCACAAAAGATCCCCCCTGGCGATCCTTCAATGAATTCCCTCGATCGCTTTGATCTTGAGTACCTACTCCTCAAAAGTTGATAGTAACCTTCCTTTCCCCAAATATAAAAAATCCAATAAAAATCCTTTTATCGTTGCATTTAGAGATATTTTTCATATAAAATGAATAATATAACAACTATTCATAAAATTTAGTTCGATTTTCCGTTTTTTCTTATTAGCATATCAGAAACAATTGCTTGAATGAACTTGTGATGGAAATCTTTTCAACATTTTTTCCATTCACCTGCCCTCCTCCTTCCCCCAGATGAACCAACCTCTGCCGACCGTTTTCTCAGTTACTTTCGATAGAAAGAAGGAGTCTAATGAAAAAAAGAATACTGATCACCCTATTGTCATTCGTTATTTTGCTTATCGGCTGCACGAAGGCAGATGAAGAACTGTCAGAGACCGTTGCGCTTGGCATCGACGCACGACTGGAATATACAAACCAGTCTGGAACGGGTTGGGCCTATTATCAACCAGCGACCTTAGAATTGCTGATTGCAGGCAGCCAAGCCGAACTGGCTATTTTGGAAGAACTTGATTCTTCCGACGAAGACCTTCAGCAATTGATCAGCCACACGATTGATTTGATGGCAACCGCTGAACGAGCGTTAGTGGAGCGTCGGATCGATGTCCCTGCTTGGTTTGCTGCCCGCATTGGTTATAGCCAAGCTCTGGCTGCGATTCATGAACGGAGCCCTATCATTCTCAGTAATCAAGACAACCTCAACAGTCTACTAGAGGTAGCAAACGAAACGATTCCTGAAGCCGACCCGCGGGAAAAGCTGGGGCTTTTGGCAGACGATATCGAGCAGCTTCAGCAGCTCACAGAAGATGCGCTTACTCTTCATCGCACAATCGAACTTGACGATGGACTCACTGCCACCGTTTACCACACAAGCGAAACGAATGTTGACGTCTTCGTTTTTGCGATGCCCGATGAGGAGTACGCATCTGGGTTTACTGTTCTGAATCGGGAAACTGCCGACGAGCAAAAAGCTGCTTTCTATGAAACGATTTTACGAGCGCTCGCCGTAAATATTCCTCGTGAATCAATGATGTTTATGAATCGATTCGATCAATCTTCTGATGAACATCAGCTGGCGGTGATGACCTATGGCTTTGATCATGACATTGATCAAGACATGGTCACTACCGTGTATCAACAGCTTCAAGAAGCAAACGCCAAACAAGAAGCAGCTACGGCTTTGCAGCAAGAGCAAAACAAGGACGAACAAACTCAGACCGAGAATGAAGGATCTTCAGAACAAAGACGAGCGATCGCTCGTGCCGAATCCTATACGAACCTCATGGCTTTCTCACGTGCACGATTGATACAACAATTAGAATTTGAAGGGTTTACCCATAATGATGCACAATGGGCAGTTGATCAGCTCACGATTGATTGGAACGAGCAGGCGTTGAAGAAAGCAAATAGTTACCATTCCTTGATGAGTCTTCCTCCTGACAACATTCGCCGGTTATTGACTTTTGAAGACTTTTCAGAAGAACAAATCGACTACGCGATGACAAACATAGGTAACTAAAAGCTAGCGAAGAAAAGGGCATCACGATGCCCATATGCTGTTGTAGTGACCCCAAAAAGTTAGGTTTTTGGGTCTAACTTTGGGGGTCAGTTGATGTCCCTTATATTGTGGCTATGTTTATACCCAAGAAAGTGCTCTGATGCGTTCATTCGTACAAATTGGCGAGGTTTACTAGAGTCTCACGAGGAGGAGAAAAATGAAAAAACAAGTTTTGTTGCCTTTATTACTAATACTGTCCCTGATTTCAGGATGTGGGACGATAAATTCAGCAAGTCCTGAGGAACTTTCTGAGCGCATCGGGGAAGCTTTAGATGCTGGTTGGGAACATACCTATCATGCAGAAAATCTTACTTATGATTTAAGTATTGAAAATCTCGAACTGATGATTCGAGGCAAAGAAGCAGAATTGGCCTTTCTAGACCAGGTCAATAGCAACTCAAAACACAAGGCGGCATTCATTGAAAACACGGAAAAAATGATCGCACTCGCTCAAGAAGCGATCGAAGCTCGCTATCTGGATATGCCCAGTTGGGTTGCCGCTCGCAATGGCCGTATCGAAGCCTTACTTGCCATCCATGAAGAGAGCCCGATCATCGTCAGTAGACGAGCAAAATTGCAAGAATTATTCAACGAATACGAAGAGGATTTAGCACTAGTGACCGCTGGAGCAAACAGTCCTCTTGCCGATGAAGAAGGAATTAATGAAGATACACGAGAAAAGCTTGGTTTGACACCTGATACACTTGAACACTTACACCAACAAAGCGATGACCAAGAAATCGAGTGGCAGAGTGCTATTGATTTGGCGAACGGTGTGACCATGAATGTCTTTTCAACAAAACATGAGCCAGTGGGGATTCTCACATTTACGAATGCTGGTGAGACCTACCCTTCCGCAATCACTTTGTTTAATGGACAAACGACGGAAATCGTTCCCGAGATAATGACTCCTTACGAAGCCGTTTCCGCTTATTTTTACGAAATTGCCGATGCTGTTTATGAAACGATTCCATACGGTTATCGATTTCTGGTTGAATCACTATGGCTTGAACTGGAAAACGACAATCGTTTTCAGTTCAGAACCTACGTGTTTGATAACGAAGTGACCGAGGAAACGATTTTAGCAGGGTTTCATCTCGCCCCGACTGTAGCAGCACGCTATGAGCGCGAAAACAATGCGACAGAACGAGAACTTGAAGCCTTTTTCCTCGTTAGAGCGCAAGGAAATCGTCGCTTTTATTCAAAACAAGAGATGGCAGAACTGTTAGAAACAGAAGGTTTTACTGCGGAGGAAACACAATGGGCACTAGAAACCCTAGATGTAGATTGGTATCGCCATGCTTTAGGACGCGCCAATCAATCCCGTCGGGTGTTAGGGATCCGTCAAAGAAATATGGCTGCTCATCTTGAAGGGAACGGCTTCTCACCTGATGAGATCGAATTTGCGATTGAAAACATGGAAAATTAATATGTAGGAGACGAGACCCCATTTTCCATTTTGTCTTAGCTTAAACAAAAAACCGACCAATCTTCCTGTTTAAGATTGGCCGGTTTCTTTATTTTTTGGTTTTGATTGGTACCATGGCTTTGCGCCGATGCTGCTTCATTATTGCTTGAAGACCATAGACACCAACTCCGATAATTCCTGCAAAAGCCGAAAAAGCAATAAAAATCACAGGAGACGCCCCACTTTCTATTAATTGTTTCCCTTGGACAAAGAAAAATAAGCCCATGCTGATCAATAATGCTAGAAATAGTGATTGTCCCGCCCCGTTTTTTTTCATGCTTGCTCTCCTTTTACTTGATTATAGGTTATTCTCTCATTTCATGAATGAAAAAACCTCCATCTTAAGGCTGATTCTTTCTTTCGATGATCAGATTGATCCCATTCGGATCAGTCAAATGCAAGCGGCTGTCTGTTTCTAACTCATACGAAAAGCCTCTTGCCTTGAGATTACTTCGTAACGTAGAAAAAGCCAAAGCTGGCAAAACGATCGTAAAGTACGCTAAGCCTAGATCCTGTTCTTCCATAGCTGGAACATTTCTTCCCATCCAAATATTCGATCCGATATGGTGATGATACGAACCAGCAGCAAAAAACTTTGCTTGGCTACCAAAATCTGAGGTCAAACGCATGCCTAAAACTTCTGTGTAGAATTCTTCTGTTTTTGCCAAGTCCGCCACTTTCAAATGGACATGCCCCACCGTGGTGCCAACTGGAAAGGTCGTTTGAGATCGGTCAGCGGCTCCCAGCACGCCTTGCGCGTCCATTTCGATAGTAACGCCTACGATCTCACCATCTGCTCGAATATCCCATTCACTCATCGGTTTGTCACGATACACTTCGATCCCGTTTCCTTCTGGATCGGTCAGGTATAACGCTTCACTATATCCATGATCGCTGGCACCATCCAGGGGAGCTTTGGCTTCCAAATAATGGATCAGCATATTTCCTAGGTCTTTACGGCTAGGCAAAAGAAACGCCGTATGGAAAAGGCCTGTTTTCCGTGTCAAAGGCAACGGATCACTCACCTTCTCTAGAACTAAAAGCTCTTGCGCTCCCACGCCTAATCGCGCGTGATCTACACTTTGCTCCAATAAAGTCAGGCCGATCACGTCCGAATAAAACTGGCTCATTTTTTCTATGTTTGCTACTTTTAAAACGACTTTGCCAATTGCGGCTGCTGCATCGATTTGATAGGTTGATTGAATCATTTTCATCGCTATTTCCTCTTTTCTAAACAGTTAAATTCACTTGTACCTTTAAGTATAACACTAACTTTTAGTAAGTAAATAAATCTGCTTGTTGAGGAAAGGACTCCGTGATCTTCCGTGATTCCTAGAAACAAAGCATTTCCTCATCAGTCACAATCAAAGACAACTCGCTCACTTTTTCAGTGCTTCAATCAGTGAAATGGCTGGCTGCATCGCTTCTTCGGTCGTCCCTTCTAACACAACATAACAATATGGCTTGTATTCAGCGGTGATGGCCAATAGTTGTTGATAATCAATCATTCCTTCTCCCAATGGGACTACCTTGATTTTCCCATCGATTACTTGATAGTCTTTCAAGTGCAAGCAAACGATGGCATCGCCAAAGCGGGAAAAAGCTTCCCTTGTCAAAGCGACTTGCTCTTGATAGTTCTTCGCAGTAATCAGATTGGTTGGATCAAAGATGATCCCTAAATAGTCAGAGGGTACCCGTTCCAGCAATTCTTCGATTCGGTCGATCGATGATAGTGGATGATTTAAGCCCGCTTCAATTCCTAGCATCACTTGATGTCTCTTAGCCACTTGGACCAAACGCTTGATCACCTGAACCAAATCATCGAAAACGACGTCACTGAAATTTTCCTCGGTATACCCCATATTTGGCAAAACCGAACCAGTTTCACTTGCGACCATAGCTGCATCAAAATATTTGGCATGTGCGAGATAGGTCTCGAATCTGGATAAAATCGCTTCCCGTTCTTCCAGATCAGGATGGATCAGATTACAATAACAACTTAATAAAGCGACCTGAACGTGAGATTGACCAAAAACACGGTTGAAAAAACGGCCTAAACCAGGGCTTAATTGCTCTGGCTCTGCCCATTGTGGGAAGGACTTATTTAATGCAAATTGAATGTTATGAATGTTTTGGGCGGCAATTTTTTGCCCTAATTCTTCTGGGGACCCATAATTCTTTAAATCATGCCCCCGAACAGTTAGTTGAAACATAGCTTCTCCTTTCTTCACTGCTTTTGAAGCAAAAAGAAGACCAAGCAGCGAATCACTTCAACTGGTCTTGGTCTTCAAATCATTCAGCAGTAGCGGCTCCTCACTTCATCCATTTCTTCTCAATAGATGATCAGAACCCTTTGTGACCTTTATTGTTGTGAACGATAATCTTCCGTGAACTCGTCAATGATTTGCTGTCCACCATTTCTTAAGAAGGTTTCGATCGCTGTATCAAACCCATCGATCTCGATTTCCCCAGTCATATATTGGTAGTAAGCATCTGAGATTCCTTCAATCAAGCTTGACCATGAACGATCATAGGTTTCAGAGGTCAGCGATTGTGCAGGATTGATCACCGCAAACTCTTCATTTTCGCGAATCTTTTCATTGGCTAAGTTGACATATGGGTTGCTTGAAGGGAAAACTGTTACTAATTCTGATGGACGAGACGAAGAAAATGGTTGTACTTCTTGTTGCCACTTCGTATCATCTAAACGGACATAGACACCCTCATCATCAATTTCATAATGGACCCCTTCGATCCCTTGCGTCATCAACGTAAACGGCTCTTCGTCCATCAAATCATTGATAAATTTCAAAACAACACGTAAGTCTTCTTCGGTTTCAACATTGTTTTTCGGAATGGCTAACCAGCCGCCCATTCCACCATTGGTATCAGAAAGGATACGACGTTCCACATTTTCATGGAGGATATCATTGATCAAGACCCATTCCATATGCTCTTCATCAGTACCAGCTGCATCATCAATGTAGTTACGTACTTCTTGCAAACCACTCAATACGATCCCACCACGACCTTGAACGATATAGTTCTTCTGATCATTTTTCGCCATTACCGCAAAATCAGAATTCATCCAGCCGTTATCATAGATATTACGGAACCATTCCATTGCTTCTTTGTATTCTGGTTGCATAAAGGATGGCATCACTTCATCATCATCCGTGATCGTAAACCAATTGTCTGCACCAAAGTAACCTGAAAGTGAACGGAACCCAACGTTAAAGGACTCATCACGCTCTACGAAACCAACCGTATCATCCGTACCGTTTCCATCTGGATCATCTTCCGTAAAGGCTTGGGCGACAGCAGCTAATTCTTCTAATGTCGATGGCACGTCCAAGCCTAAATTATCCAACCAATCTTTTCTGACAAGGACGCCATAACGAGCGATCGGTTTTAAAAACGGAACACCATAGATTCGACCATCAATTCGAGAAGACTCTAACCGATCTTCGGAAATTTCTGCCAAATTCGGGAACTCTTCTAAATAGGGTTCCACATCCCAGAACATTCCAGATGCGAGTGAGCTGCGGACGGTTGTGTTATTGATTTCTGTCAGACTAACGATATCTGCTAAAGAATTCGACGCCAATGCTGCATTCAAGCGTTCTGTTTTTGAAGCATCTGGCACCCACGTAAAGTCGATATCGACCCCTGTGTATTCTTCTAACTTTTGCGTGACATCTCCAGAGGGTGGGGAAGCAGTATGAAGCATCGCCATCCACGAAATACTTGATTTTCCTTCGCTTTCTGATCCTTCAGGTGAACCTCCACCATCGCCGCAGCCTGCTAAAAACAGTCCAGCACATAATAATAAACTTGCAACTTTCAACTTTTTCATTTGTTAACCTTCTTTCTCTATTTTTAGGGAGCCATCATCGAGCGGATCTTTCCCTTGATACGTAAAATATTCAAAATCGGCATAGCTTTTGCCAAAGTGATCTAAATCATGGGCACTGATTCCAATGAAATTCCCCGTAAAACCACCAGTCAAGAACTGGATGTTTTGCTTTTTAAAGGGATGCCACGTTTGTGATTGCCGATAGAACCATTGGGCTTCTAGATAAGAACCGACTACTTTCAATCCGATCGGCTCACTTGCAGCAGCGAGGGGCAATTTATCTGGGAACAAGTGAAATTCTCCTTCACAACACCGCAGCAACCGAAGGACCTTGTCTTCTTTTTCATCATAGGTTACGTAGAAAAACAAATAGTTTTCTTCATTTAAGAAAAGCGACAATCCAGCCATCTGATTGAACGATTGGGGGTGGTATTCCATCACTGTTTCAGCTTCAAAACAAAAGTCTTGTTGACGAATCGCCAATAAGTGCTTATGAAAGTTCGATTGCATCGATTCTCCGCCGATCAATCGCAAATACCCTGGTCGCTCACTCAGATTGCACCACTCTTCATTGGGCAGCAATCGTCTACCGTTCCATGCTTTTTGCAATGATCCTTTAAAGTCATCAATAAAAACAGCAGGTGATGCCCTTTGCTTCTGAACGTCGCTAGCGAGCCTGATGGTTTGATCTGGGATCGTATCGTTATTGCTAAGACGCAGCCATCCTTCGTGATCCCAATAGACAGTTTGGAGTGCTGTCTCTCGTCCAAGGATCGCTGTCCCTTCTACTGGCCGAGTCATCAAATAGCTCATGACCCATTCTCCTGATGGCGCAATCGTCAAACTGCCATGACCTGTACATTGAAAAGGGGAATCTTCGCGCTGATAGGCACGCATCATGGGAAAATGCGGATCTACTTCATAAGGTCCAGTGATGGTTTTACTACGACAAACTGTTACCGCATGACCTGCACCCGTTCCTCCTTCTGCCGTCAGTAAGTAATAACACTCATTGTGGTAATAAAGATGCGGTGCTTCAGTCTTCGCCAGCTGGGTTCCAGAAAAAATTGGCACTCTGTCACCGATCAAGCACCCTTGTGCTTCAGAGTATTCTTGGAGCACGATCCCCACCGATTTATTTGGTGTATCCTTACGATAATCCCAAAGCGCATTCAATAACCAGATACGCCCCTCTTGATCATGAAACAAGGACGGATCAAAGCCACTACCATTTAAGTAAATGGGCTCACTCCATGGCCCATGAATGGTAGGAGCCGTGATGAGATAGTTTCGACAGTCTTTGAAGGGGCGTGTCGTGTTGCGAACATTTGTATAGACACAATAGTATTGTCCGTTTGCGTAACTGATTTGCGGTGCCCAAATGCTGCAATTTGCTGCGTTGCCTAATAAATCCACTTGATTGGTCAGAATATCTGTTTCATGGGACCAATTGACTAGATCTTGAGAACAGTAGACCCGAATACCTGGCAACCACTCAAAGGAAGAAACCGCTAAATAATAAGTATCCTCGACTTTTAAAATACTCGGATCAGGATGAAACCCTCTTAAAATCGGATTATTGATTATTGCCTTCATGCAACCCCTCCTTGTTTGCTGACTGCGTTCGTTGTTTTTTTCTTGTGTCCGTCATCGCGATGGAGAAAACAAAAACCCGCCGCTAAAAAGAAACAAAAGGCAATCGGAAAAGCGATCATTTGACTACCAATCAATGTCACGACACCAGTCAAAAAATAAATAGCACAAGATTGCTTTCGATAATTACGATAGCGAACAAGCATCGTCGCCACTGAAACCAATATCAGGAGTGCCAACAGCGTGAAGCCAAACCAAGCGCCGAGTGTTTGAAATTGCGCCAATGCTGCTTCTTCCGTCATTTGATTCAGTATAGTGGGAAACGCACGTTGAAAGATCTCTTCGAACTGCTGGACAGTCATTTGATTGATCGCCAAGGAAAAGCCGCCCATAAACACCAGAGCGAGAACCATCCCGATCCAGCCAGACCATTTTGCCTTGCTCATTTTTCTATCACTCCTTCAATAGTCACCCATTCAGGACGTTGGGGACTTCTTTGGTAACAACACATTCGCTCCGTGAATATGACCGTTTGGTGGCTTGCTGTTTTTCCCCAATCAGACCATCCGCAAGGGGCGAGCTGTTGATCAAAGCAGCAGGATAAAAAGGTGACTTTGGCGTCATTACGCCAAGGACGGCCTAAGTAATAGGCTTTGTCCCCTGTCACTCGGCACCGATCGAAGGTTAACCCGCTTGCTTGTTTGCTGGTTGAGGCAGCAGTAACATAGTTCGTTTGTGGTGTATTTTTACAATGCAAGTGACACTCTTCAAAGGTGGCGGAACCACCGCCAAAAATAAAATCGACTGTTCCACTGATCCTGCAATGCAAAAACAAACTCTGTTGTTGGTCAAAGATTGTCTTTCGCCAAGGACTGATCATTGGTTCGCCTTCTTTGGTATATTTTGGCAATGGACCCAGGCACAAGGTATCTTGAAAAGCATCGAGATGACAGCGTTCGAAGCGAATGTCATCCCCTTCGATATAGACGGCAACTGCTTGCCCGACTGCTCGCCCATACCCTGCGTCATTGATGATGGTCAGGTTTTTTACAAAGACTTCTCGGCTATTGATAAAGAGCGTCGCTGTTTGAAACGTTCCTCTTTTTTGCCCATTTTCATCGGTTTGCTCGGCAGCCAAGTGGTAGCATAAGAACGTGTTAGGTTCCGCAATCAACGTAAGCTGGTTCTTATAAATTTTCACCTGTTCTTGATACACGCCAGAGGCGATCGTGATTTCACAAGGTGCTTTTAAGGCTTCAGCAGCCAGCACGGCTGCTTGGATACTCGTAAAATCACCCTTTTGCGGCTCTTTACTAACCTTTAGCTTGATAGGAGGTGCTGTTTTAGAAATTCGATCCACTGCGCTCTCATCTCCTTGGTTTCTTCATGACCGCCTGGCAAGCAACACGCCTGCCAATGCTCCTTATAGCCTATTGCTTCATAATGCTGCCCAATCTGCTGATCCAAACGAGCGACGCCGCTTGAGGGGCAGCCACGATCCTCTTTGCCAACCAAACTCAAACGCGGGCGTGGTGCGATCTGTTTTTGGATCGCCACAGTCGTAAAGTCTTTCAACACATTAGGAACATAATAGTAAAACCCATGTTTGCTTAGACAGTCCTCTTCGATCAATGCTTGATAGTCCACTTGTGCTGCCATGTCCACCACCACTGATATCCGTTCATCAAGCGCTGCCAACCACCAGCTCATCAAGCCGCCCATAGAAAGTCCCAATGTGGCGATAGCGGAATGTTTCACTTCTTTGCGGGAAGCAAGATAGGTCAAAAACTGTTGGTTGTCATAGATTCGTTGTCCCCATAATGTTTTGCCATGCAACAGAAACCGCTTGTAGCTATCATTCTCACCGTTTTTTCGTTCGCCAAAGCCCCACATGTCGATCACCCCAACGGCGACGCCCAACTTCATAAATGTCGCGAATAGGCTTTCTTTTTGCATATAACACGGACTTTGTCGTAGTTCTTCTTTCCCCATCGTGAAGTCGCCGCCATGAGAATGATTGAACAAAACGAGTGGAACAGGTTGCTGAGAGCTAGGATAAGCAAAGTATGCAGGGACATCCTCTTCTTGATTTAATCGTAGAAGTAAATGTTCCAAGGTATAATTTTGCACTTGCTCTTTTGTTTGCTGAACCACTTGTGGTGCAACTTTCATATCAGGACCTAGCAGCTGTAGTAACTGAGGATCCCTCACAAAAAATCTCCTTGAAATGCCAGAGGCTGACGATTCTCAAATGATTGTGTGACGGTGATTTCCCGACTATTCTCGATATGGAACGCTTCAGTTACGCCTTCCAAATTGATACGATCAAACTGAATATTCCGTCCACAGCCAATATAAAAGCCTTGTTTTGTCATCTCTTCGATACCTGTCATCATTGCAGGCTTTCCTGGAATTGGGTGTTCAGCCATAGAGACAGCAATATCTTGGAAAGTGATATCTGAAATAAATTGTTCAGCCAAGCCATAAACAAACCCAGCGGCCGCATGAACATTCCGAGCCGAGATATTTGCAAAATGGATTCTCCGAAAATGAGGGGTTTCCTCGGTGATCGGGTACGGATTTTTATCCCAAACATACTTTTCTTTGCCTTTCGGTCCACAGAAATAGTAAAGATTTAAAGTGAATGGACAGATAACATTATCCATCACAATGTTATTCACTCGAATATCTTCGATCGTTCCGCCACGTCCCCGACGGGATTTCAACCGAATCCCACGATCGGTATCTTGAAAAATACAGTTACTGATGGTGACATTACGAATATCGCCGCTCATCTCACTACCTAGAACGACTGCCCCATGCCCATGAAGCATATGGCAATTTACGATCGTGATATTCTCACAAGCGACCCGTTCTTTGGTGTCCTCCGTTCCTGATTTGATGGCGATACAATCATCACCAACATCGATATGACAGTTACTGATGCGGACATTTTTACAAGATTCAGGATCGATCCCATCCGTATTTGGCGAATCCGCTGGATTTTTGATGCGAAGATTATCGATCGTTAGATCTTGGCAAAGAATCGGATTGACGGTCCAACTTGGTGAATCGACAAGACGGATATCTTTCAACGTAATTTGCTGGCAAGAGTCAAAACTGATTAATTTAGGTCGTGGATAAGCAAGTTGTTCACGGTTTTCCCGAAAGGTCTTCCACCATCTTTGCCCTTGTCCATCAAGCATTCCTAATCCTGTGACAGCGATATTTTCCGCATTCTCGGCATATAAACAAGAGGCATAAACTTCCCGTTTGACCCCTTCCCAGCGAGACACGACGACGGGATAGTCTTTGGGATCATCAGAAAATACTAAGGTCGCCCCCAATAGTAGGTGCAGTTCAATGTTACTTTTTAAAAAGAGCGCACCTGTCGGATAGCGTCCTGCGGAAAAAGTGATTCTGCCTCCTCCTTGTTGATGCAATTCATCAATTTTTTCTTGAATCGCTTCTGTCAACAGACCTTCTTTTTCTTGTAAATCAGCTGTAGTCAATTGGATATTCATTTCTTGCTTCCTTCCTCCGTTAGTGGTTGTAGCAGTAAACTTGCTTGTAAAAAGGCACCGTATCCTTTGAAATCATTCGTGATAACGGGTTCACTGATATAGTAAACAAACGTACCATCCCGATCATCTGGGCCACCAAGACCAGCAACTTCACAGTTTCTGATCAGATTCAACCAGCCTTCTTTTGTTAAAAAGACAAACTCATCAAGCAATCCTTGATAGGTCTCTTGGGCAAACACTTGCCATTTTTGATCGATGATCCCTGCTTTGACTGCTTTCGCTGTTGCGTAACAAATCATTGAAGAAGCGGATGCTTCTAAATAATTCCCACGCTCACTGCCTTTATCTAAGACTTGATACCACACTTTTTTCTGGGGATCTCTTACTTTAGCAAGAGCTTCTAGACAGGAGAGAAACATTTTTTCTAATGGATTCTTCTGCTCTGATTCCCCTAATAGCACCATCGTATCTGTGAGAGCCATCATGAACCATCCCATTGATCGTCCCCAGAAATTTTTTGAACAACCGGTCTCAGGATCTGCCCACTGCTGGACTTTTTGTTCATCCCACGCGTGATACAAAAGACCCGTTTTTGGATCTAGGGTATGCGTAAAGCATAAGGTGAATTGCTTGATTACATCTTCCAATGCTTCTTCTTTCTCAAATGTCAGTGCGTATTCTGTTAGAAATGGGGCCCCCATATATAAGCCATCTAACCACATTTGATAAGGATAGATTTTTTTATGCCAGAACCCGCCTTCGCTTGTTCTTGGCATCTGCTGTAATTGTTGATACAGCGTGTCCAAGGCGATCTTGTATTTTGAAGCACCTGTTTCTTTGTATAGTAAGAATAAACATTTGCCATTATTGATGTAATCGATATTCATCGCATCCATCTGATAGTTTTTGATACAACCGTCTTCGTCAATATAAAAATCCATCGTGTTTTGGATATAGTCGAAATAGCGTTTGTCACCAGTTTGCTCATAGGCTTCTTTCACGCCTTGTAAAACGACCCCGATGTCATAGGACCATTTTCCGTGATAAATTTTTTCTTTGCATAAGTAGTCATAGCGCTCAAATAATGTGTTCAAAGCAATTTCCGAATAGTTCTTCATGTACGATACTTCCTTTTATTGTAGTCTCCTCAATTCATAGAGCTATTTGAATGAATCCGTTTTACCGGCTGTATTTCATGAGGGTTCAGCTTGTCTTGCTATTTTCAGGTGTTCTCTAGTGACCGTTTTGTTTGCGGACCAGTAAAAGTCTTTGAGCCGTTTTCTTTAGATAATGACCTCATCTCCTTTGCTGGCAACGGTTTGCTCCGTAGTCGATGCCGTTTTTGAAACCACCTGATCTGTTTCAATTGGGTGGATATCTTGAAGAATTTTTTTACCAGCAAGGGCAAAAACACCACCAACTAAGCTGCTACCCATCAAAAAGAGGCCGATCAAGAAATAACTGCCCAGGACTAAATAGCCAACGATCAAAATCGTCCAACTTATGATCGAATAATGCAGATAGCCTAAACCTAACAACGCACTCCCCCGCAGGATCTCAAACACGGTCACAAAGTTGGTGGCTGCCATGACGGTATACACGTGCATGAATAAAAAGAGAAACGCAATCAAAAAGAGGACATTCGCTACTTGGATAAACCATGGAAATGGCGCAAATATGTTGGTGATCACGATCGCTGCAATGATCAGAAACAACCAACTGATCAGCACCGATTGTCGGAACCGTTCTTTACTATAGTAGAAAAAACTTTTGATCAAAGGTGGTCGTTCATGAAGACGAAGCCAGCGATCATAATATTTCATCATGGCATACGACGCAGGGCCAATGCCAAAGAGGACCCCTCCCAGGAGAGTCACACTGAGCCAAAGAAAGTGAAGTGCGATCAGCGTCAAAAATGCGAGTAATCCTTCGTTGATTTTCGTGATCTTTTCGATCGTCATGTGATCCCTTCTTTCTTAATAAATCCCGTCTTCGCCAATTTTTTTCGCCAAACGATTCGCAAAGATAACGAGGATCAAGCCAACAAGTCCTTTAAACAGCCCAACAGCTGTCGAGTAACTCAATTGACCATTTTGAATCCCGGCGGTATAGACAAAGGTATCAAAGATTTGGGCAACTTCACGGTTCATTGAGTTCATCAACAAGAACATATGCTCAAAGCCCATATCTAAGATCGAACCGATCTTTAAAATCAATAAGGTTACGATCGTTGGACGAATACAAGGCAATGTGATATGCCACATTTTTCGTAGCTTGCCAGCCCCATCCATATCCGCAGCTTCATAAAGCTGTTCATCAACATTGGTAATAGCGGCTAGATAGACGATCGTCCCCCAACCGGCACCTTTCCAAAGATCTTGGAAAATGTACATTGGACGCAACCACGTGCGGCTTGTTAGAAACGGGATACGTTCGCCACCAAGACTTTCGATCATGTTATTGATTACACCACCTTCTGTCGTTAATAAAACATAGAAGATGGAAACAACGATGACCCACGACATAAAATGAGGCAAATAAATGATGGTTTGAATCCCTTTTTTCAAACGGCGATTGTTTACTTCATTTAGCATAAGTGCCAATAATATAGGAAAAGGGAAAGAAATCGTGATATTTAAGAAAAACATGATCAGTGTATTGCGCATCAACATCACGAAGGTATCTTCAGTAAAGAGCCGAATAAAATGAGTGAAGCCAACAAAGGGGCTTCCTAGGATCCCCAAGAATGGTTGGTAGTCTTGAAAAGCGATGACCAAACCGCCCATCGGTATGTAACGGAAAATAAGAAAATATAAAATCCCCGGCAATACCATAATATAGAGGGCACGATTTTTTCTGATTTGCGCCCATTTTTTCTTTTTCAGCCGCAGCCGCTGTTCTTCTTCATTAAGTGGTGAGAAGTAATTATCAACTTTTGTTTCCATACTTGTTCCTCCGAATTTTTTTGATTTGATAGTCCCATGGTAGCGTGAAAAAAAGATAACGTATATAATCATTTTCCCAGCTTTGAAAAGGCATACATTTTTTAGGATTATTTCTCAATCGAATTGGAAAACCCTTGATTTATCAACGTTTATCACTATTGTGAATTTTTTAACATGTAAAAGTGATTATATACGTTGTCCCCGCCTCATGATACGTTGGAAGTACCTATTTAAGTAAAAAAAGATGGAGGTTTTTTCTATGCAACAAACCCTGAAAAAAACGAACCGCCCGAAAAGTGAACGGGTCGTTCAAGGATTTATTATTGGCTTTCTACTACTCTTCACCTTAACGTGTCTCTTACCTTTTCTAAACATTCTCGGAAGCTCCTTTGCTTCTTCTTCTGAGATCGCGACACGAACATTTATCATTATCCCACGTGAATTTAGCTTAAATGCTTACCGGTATATTCTCTCGACACCCACGATTTTTACGAGTATTGGTGTTTCCCTTTTCGTGACCATCGTCGGAACGGTTCTTTCAATGATCTTGACCTCTTTTATGGCCTATGCTCTTTCGAGAAAATATTTGCATGGACGCGGCATCTTCAACTTTATTGTCGTATTTACCATGTTGTTTAGCGGTGGGATGATCCCAAGTTTTATTTTGGTACAAAGCCTCGGCTTGATCGATTCTCTCTGGGCATTGATCTTACCGAGCGCCATCAGTGCATATAATATGATCATTATGAGAAACTTTTTCCAAGGGATTCCTGATAGTTTAGAGGAATCCGCAAAAATGGATGGTTGCTCTGATTGGGGCGTCTTTTTCCGTATCATCTTACCCCTTTCCTTACCATCGATTGCGACGATCTCTTTGTTCTACGCTGTTAGTTATTGGAATACTTATCAATCAGCGATCTTGTACATCAATGATTCAGCGAAATGGCCGATCCAAGTGCTCCTTCGACAAATCGTGATCGTCTCCAGCGGGATGAACGCCGATGCCGCTAGTGTCGATGTTGTCCCCCCAGCACAATCCGTAAAAATGGCCGTGATCGTCGTTGCAACTCTGCCAATGTTGATCGCCTATCCCTTTGTCCAGAAGTATTTCGTGAAAGGTGCAATGGTTGGTTCCGTCAAAGGGTAACCAACAGGCAGCAAAGAAAAAAGCGCTTTTGATCAACGATCAAAAAGCGCTTTTTTTCTTTTAGTCTTTGGATCGTTTGCGATACTCTCCAGGGGTCATCTGTTCTTTCTTTTTGAAAAAGCGGATGAAGTTTTGAGAGTTGGTATATTGAAGGTTGGCTGCGATTTCCTTGATCGTCATATCCGTTTCCCGCAACCATTTTTTGGCGATTTGCAACCGATAGTTTTGTAAGTAATCGGCAAAATTGATGGATAATTCCTTTTTAAACACATTACTTAAGTAATTGGCATTATAATGCAGCTGTTCAGCAATGCTATCTAAGGAGAGATCTTGATCGTATTGTTGGTGTACGATCAAGACCATCTTTTCAGACAAGGAGCGAATTTCTCGATCTGTTTTGGCTTGTGTCGTTTCAACGATAGGTAAAACTAACTCATGATAGATGATTTGCTCAACTTTGAACAAACTAGTTTGGTTGAGCACGGATTGATAAACTTTACGACTATTCTGCAAGCTGGTATGATCCGCTCCTAAGAGTTGCCCTAGCTGAACGATACTGTTGATCAACTTAAACAAGGCACTTTCAATCGTCAACGGATTTTTGTTTTCATGAATGATTTCCCGTACGACTTCCGTGTAACTCGCTTTGATGGTCGCTAGTTCCCCACTACGCATGGCATCCAAAAAGGTGCTTTCTGCTTCTCTAGGGTATTGAACGATCGCATTATTGTCTAATTGTGCTGCAATGTCGTCAAAAAAGATAATGACTTCTTCCCCTAAATTCATTCGATAGTGCAAGGCTTCTTTGGCGTTATCAACCGCTAATTTGGTTTCTACGAGGCGGTCGTAGGATTGTGAGACCCCACAACTTATTTTAATTTTCAAGTAATCTTTTGCCGCTTGATGGATCTTTTGACAATAGGTCAATACTTGTTTTTGGTCAACTGATTCAGGAAGCTTTAAAATCGTTCCTTGGGTTTCTTGACTGGAGATGATTGGTTGAAAACGCAAATTTTCTGGAATGATCTCAGAAACGAGATTCTCAATGGCAAGCAAGAAAATATCAATAGTCGCTGTTTCTCGTCCACACAAATCATCGATTTGAATCAGTAATACGGCAAAGTGTTCTGTTTTGGATACTTCATACCCAAATTGTGACAGTTTTAAGTGAATATCTTCTTCTGAGATACAGCCGCGAAACAAGTTTAATAGAAACAAGGATTCTAATTCGGGCTTTTGATGCTCGACTTTGACGGCGAGATCGTGGTTTTGATGTAAGACCTGGTCGATATCGGAAATCAACTGATTGACTTCTAATTTCTGACCTTGTTTTTTGGGCTTTAAAAGCTCACCGATCCGATTGATGGGTGAGGTAGCCACGATCGCAATGCGATAGGATACTAATAAAAAGAGAATGATCAAAAGACTGCCAATCACGATCAAACCGCTTCTTAATTCACGGATTGCTTGTGAAACGCTAGCAGGCGCCAGGCGGATTACATGATACCACTGATTGTAATCCGATTGTGTGACCACATACTTATTGTTTTCTTTGTCAGTGAAGATGCCATCGCCGTGGGCAGCTGCAATCATTGTTTCTTGTAAGGCAGAATCGATCACTTCACCATTATCGAAAAGCAGTTGTCCGTCTGCATGAAAAATATTCAAAAAGGAATCGTCATGATCTGCCACCAACTGCGCAATGGTATGGTCTTGGATTTCAGCAATCCCCAAAGCAGTGGTTTCCTGTCGAAACACAGGCAGCGTCATCACCATTTTTAAATAGCCATCTTCTGGTAACCAATACAAGTAGCGTTGGTTGTCGATCAACGCTTGAAAAGCAGCGAATTCAGTATCATCGATCTGTTTTAAGGAGCCTTCTTCGATTTTCCAATGCTGGTTCAAATTCACCAATTGGTAACTGGCGTTTTCGATCCCCATCACACCAATGTAAGCCAGTTGTGAATTGATCTCTCGTACTTATCGATAATTCGTCACGGAAAACGGCTGTTCCATCGTATCGGAAAAGCTTTGTGTGCTACTGTATGTAGAAAAGGCATACTCCACCATCTGAATTTTTTGATCCAGATTTTCTTTGACTTGGTTGACCAAATTATGTTGACTTTGCAAAAATGTTTCTTGAATGTTTTGATACGTTCGATGATAAATGACCCCACTAAACCCAATGATTAAAGCGCTACCAATTAGAAAAATCAAAATAAATATTTTATAAAACAAGTTGGACGTTTGATGATAGCTTAAAAAGAATTTCATAGACTCCCTCCCATTACCTAACTATCTTCTTTTATACTAGCACATCCCAGAAAAAGTTCCTATGTTATTTTGAAAAATGTTTCACGTGTGCATCCTTGGTGTATTGACATTCTCGTGGGAACAAGCTATGCTTAAATCAAGCAAAAAGGAAGAAGGTTTTCTATGGTCACGATCAAAGATATCGCCAAAGTCGCTGGTGTTTCACATACAACTGTTTCTCGTGCGCTAAACGATAGCCCATTAATTAAGCCAGAAACAAAAAAGAAGATCGCAGCCATCGCTGAATCTTTACACTATGTGCCCAATGTCAATGCCAAAAGTCTGGTGAATCAAAAATCCTATATCATTGGTCTTTATTTTTCTCATCTATCCATTGGTACTTCCGATAGCTTTTTAGTCGAAGTGATCAAAGGAATCAGTGATACCCTACCATCCGAATATACTTTGGCGGTTCATGAATTATTGCAATCCGATACATTTGATGAAGAGCCGAATCGCCTCGATGGAGCGATCGTGATGAGTCAAAGCAATCGTGATGACGGCTTTATCGCTGCTCTTTCAAAGAAAAACATTCCCATCGTCGTTTTGAATCGTCAATTGCAGGATGCAACCTTGATGAATGTCACTAGTAATGATGCCCAAGGGGTCTATCAAATGATCACCTATGTGCTTGAACAAGGCTTTCGAAAGATCGCCATGATCGAAGGGATCGCTTCCTTTGGTTCCGCTAGAGAGCGCCGCAAAGGATTTATGAAAGCGATTCAAGAAAAGCAGCTTGTCTGCCCGAAAGAATACTTCGTAGCTGGCGACTACTCGTTGGAAAGCGGTCAGCTGGGTGCCCAGCAACTACTCGCTTTACCTGAACCACCTGAAGTGATTTTTTGCGCCAATGATGACATGGCGATCGGTGCGATCAATGCCTGTCATCAAGCAGGACGAAAGATCCCTGAGGAGATCGGTATCATCGGTTTTGATGATAGTTCTTTTTCTCCCTATACGTATCCCCCATTAACAACGATCCGCAAACCAGTCTATGAAATGAGTCAATTGGCAGCAACCCTGCTGTTGCAGGCATTTGCCAATCAAGTAGTGGAGAAACAACATTTCTTTGATACCTCGTTAATCATTCGTCAATCGCTGTAAGCCTCTTGATTTCAAGAGCGCTTACGCAAAAAATGTTAACGTGTGCATATATAATTTTAAGGAGGATTCTATGAAAAAAATTACCGAACAACCCCATCAAACCTATCCAGCCCGAGTGATTCAATTCGGGGAAGGCAATTTTATGCGGGGCTTTTTTAACTGGCAGCTGCAGCAAATGAACAAGCAAGGGCTTTTTAATGGCAGTGCCGTTATGGTAAAGCCGATTGATCACGGCTTGAAAGAGCTGTTGGCACAACAAGAAAATCTCTATACCGTTATCTTAGAAGGACTTGTCGATGGCGCTTTATCTCAAACATTTGAAGTCGTCTCCACCATTGATCAAGTGTTGAATCCATATCAGCAATGGGAAGACTATATTGCTTTAGCCGAAGACGAGCAACTTGAGATCATCGTTTCTAATACGACGGAAGCAGGTATTGCGTTTCACCCAGAGGATACCTTACACGATACCCCTCCCCAAAGTTTTCCCGCAAAACTGACCGCTCTTTTGTATCGTCGTTTTCAACTACGAAAAAAGGGCTTTTTGATCATTCCCTGTGAATTGATCGATCGGAATGGAGAAAAACTAAAAGAGATCGTCTTACAATATGCCGCATTATGGTCTTTGGAGTCAGACTTCGTCAACTGGTTAGAAAAAGAAAACACCTTCTGCTGCAGCTTAGTCGATCGGATCGTTCCAGGATATCCTCGCGACAAAGTGGCACAATACCAAGAGGTTCTTGGCTATGAGGATGCCGTAATGGTCACTGCGGAACCCTTTATGCTATGGGTGATCGAGGGAAGCGGCGTAGCCGAAAAGCTCCCCTTGCAAGAAGCTGGGTTGAATGTGATCGTGACAGAAGATATGACTCCTTACCGTGAACAAAAAGTACATTTATTAAATGGTCCTCATACGGCGATGGTTCCACTCGCTCTTTTAGCAGGTTTAGAAACCGTTGAAGAAGTAATGAACGACCGTGAATTTGCAGCCTTTTTGGATGGTCTTTTTCAGGAAGAGTTGATTCCAATGCTTGATTTGCCTAAAGCGCAGCTTGCAGATTATGCAGACCAAATCAAAGAGCGCTTCAGAAATCCTTATGTGAAGCATCAGCTGCAATCGATCGCTTTAAACAGCGTCTCAAAATTCCGTGCGCGTCTTCAACCAGTCTTAAGTCGTTATGTCCATCAAAACCAGCAGGTACCAAAACGAATCACTGCTGCACTGGCAGGGTTGCTGACTTTCTATCTCACACGACCCTTTCAAGATGATGAGCTAGTGACAACCATATTTCAGCAAGTGAAACAATTACCAGCAGAAGAACAGATCGCAGCTCTATTAAAAAATGAGCAGCTTTGGCATGCAGACCTGAGCTTTATGACAGCGACGATCAATGAAATGTGCGCGTGTCTAAAACAAGACGGACCCCGCCAGTTACTTGCGTCGATTGACACCCCTGAGCCAAGTTTGAAATAAAGGAGAATCTTTATGTCCAGCACATTAACAGAAACACCCGCGCAACTATTGAAATTGCACCCTAAAGACAATGTCGCAGTCGCATTAAAACCACTAGCTGCTAAAACGACCCTTGCATTTGAAGGCCAAACGATCACCCTTTTTGAGGATATTCCACAAGGACACAAAATCGCCCTCAAAGACCTCGCACAATCACAAGACGTGATCAAATATGGCTACCCCATTGGACATCTCTTAACTGATGTTAAAACTGGCCAATGGTTGCATACCCACAATGTCAAAACCAACCTTTCTGGTACCTTAGCATACACCTATGCCCCCGATTTGCATCCCGTCCGTTATCCAAAAAGGGCTGCGACGTTCCAAGGGTACCGGCGGGCAAATGGCAAAGTTGGGATTCGTAATGATTTACTGATCGTGCCAACAGTTGGTTGTATCAATGGTATCGCTGAGATCATTGTTGAAAACTTCAAGAAGAATCATCCAGATCTTGGCACTTTTGATCATATTACGATCCTTAAACATCCCTACGGCTGCTCCCAGTTAGGCCAAGATCATCAAAACACCCGTCAAATTTTAATTGATGCGGTGCATCATCCAAATGCCGGTGGCGTCTTGGTCTTTGGCTTAGGTTGTGAGAACAACACCGTTCCCGAGTTTAAGAAAAACCTGGGTGACTACGATCCAAAGCGCGTCAAATTTATGGTGGCACAGGAAAGCGACGATGAAATTGCGGTCGGCGAAAGCTTATTAGAAGAATTACTGGAAGCAGCAAAAGAGGATCAACGAGAAGCCGTTCCCTTGAGTGAGCTAAAGATCGGGTTAAAATGTGGGGGTTCCGACGGGTTTTCTGGGATCACCGCCAACCCTTTGTTGGGGGCATTTTCTGACTTTTTAGTTTCTCAAGGTGGCAGTACGGTCTTGACGGAAGTACCCGAAATGTTTGGCGCTGAACAAGTCTTGATGGCGCGTGCACAAGATGAAGCAACCTTTGAAAAAATTCTCCATCTAATCAACGACTTTAAAGATTATTTTCTTGCTTACGGTGAACCAGTCTATGAAAATCCTTCTCCTGGTAATAAGGCAGGCGGTATCACTACGCTAGAAGATAAGTCATTAGGCTGTACTCAAAAATCTGGGACTTCCGCTGTCGTCGATGTCTTAAAATATGGGGAAAAACTCCGTAAGCCAGGCTTGAGCCTGCTGGAAGGTCCAGGAAACGACCTTGTTGCCGCTTCTGCACTGGCTTCTGCCGATTGCCAACTCGTCTTATTTACCACTGGTCGCGGCACGCCATTTGGTGCCTATGTGCCGACCATGAAAGTTGCCACGAATCAAGAGATTTATCATAAGAAACCCCACTGGATGGATTTCAACGCTGGTCGCTTGTTGGAAGAGCCGATGGAGGTCGTGCTGGAAGATTTTATTCAAGCGATCATCGATACTGCCAGTGGAAAACCGACGCGTAATGAAGCCAACAACGTTCGTGAGATCGCCATCTTTAAAAATGGCGTGACACTATAATCAAAGAAAAGAGGTTCGACATGTTTTTAAATGAAAACTATTTATTGCCAAATGAAATTGCTCAAACACTATACCATGACTATGCCAAAGAGCTGCCGATTATTGATTACCACTGCCACTTAGACCCGAAAGAAATCTATGAGGATCGGCCCTTTAAAACTATCACCGAGGCTTGGCTAAGTGGTGATCATTACAAATGGCGATTGATGCGCGCTTGTGGCGTACCCGAAGAAGCGATTACAGGCAATGCCAGTGATTATGAAAAATTTTTGGCATGGTGTCAAACAGTGCCAAAATTGGTGGGAAATCCCCTTTACAGTTGGACCCATTTAGAATTAAAGCGATTTTTTGAGATCGATCTTCCCGTTACTGAAGAAAGCGCCGAAACTTTGTGGAGGCTATGCAACGAAAAATTGCAGCAAAAAGACTTTACCCGAAGAGCTTTGATTGCTCGCAGTAAAGTCGAGATCGTTTGCACCACAGATGATCCAGCCGATGATCTTCACTATCATCACCAATTAAGCCAAACAGAGCAACGTTTTCGGGTCTTGCCGACCTTCCGACCTGACAAAGCGTTACAAATCGACCATCCGAATTTTCTTACCTATGTTACCAAACTCGAAAAGAGTGTCGAAAACGCGATCACTACCTACGATGCTTTCTTGAAAGCCTTGCGGGACCGTGTAAGCTATTTTCACCAGCATCACTGCCGTTTGTCTGACCATGCGCTGGATACTTTAGTGTATGCTGCAGACGAACAGTTATCCCTTGAAGCAATTTTTGCCAAAGCATTAGCTGGAGAATCTTTGGAGGAAAACGAAGTCTCGTTCTTCAAAACCAATGTTCTAGTTGAACTGATGAAACTGTATCACGAACGTGGTTGGACGATGCAACTGCATGTCCATGCGTACCGTAACTGCAATCAACGAATGTTTGAGCGCTTGGGACCAGATACGGGCTACGATGGCATCAATGATCAACCTCTGACTCAATGCTTGCAGAAATTATTGAACGCTGCTGATGCGCAGGACCATTTGCCTCAAACGATTCTCTATTCCTTAAATCCCAATGACTATGATGCACACGTCGCTTTGATGGGGTGCTTCCAGCAAGATGGCAACAATAAATTGCAGTTAGGATCTGGCTGGTGGTATAACGACACCCGCGCAGGCATGCGTCACCAATTAACGAAATTCGCTGATGGCAGTGTGATCTTTAACTTTGTCGGCATGCTGACGGATTCAAGAAGCTTTCTGTCTTACACCCGTCATGAATATTTCCGACGCGTCTTTTGTGAATGGCTTGCTGAGATCGTTGTACGTGGTGAAGCACCTGCTGATCTTCGTCAGCTAAAACCATTAGTAGAAAATGTTTGTTATCAAAACGCCAACAACTACTTCAAATTTTAGGAGAAAGACAATGGAAAAAATCGTCATCGTCGGTGATTCCACCGCATCGATCAAAGAGCCTAGCGCTCGTCCAGAAACGGGCTGGGGTGAAAAGATCTCACGCTATCTCCCCCAGCATCAAATCGTCAACTTGGCAAAAAATGGGCGTTCCTCCAAAAGCTTCATTGAAGAAGGACGCTTGTTGCAGGCAAAAAAAGAACTACATGCTGGTGATTATCTCTTGATTCAATTTGGACACAACGATCAAAAAACAGATAGTCGTGGTACGACACCTGTAGAATATCAGCATAATTTAGCAACCTTCGTGCAAACGGCACGCCAGCAGCAAGCGACACCGATCCTATTGACCTCGATCACTCGTTTGCATTACGTGGACCCTCAGCAACTTGATCCTTTGGCAGTCGGTCCTTACCCAGAAGCAATGCGTGCTTTGGCTACCTCCTTGGATGTGGTCTGTCTGGATCTTTTTGCCGCAACACAACGGTTCTTTTCAGCACTGGAACCACAACAGGCGAAAAACTATTTTCTTCATTTAGAAAAAAATCAGCACCCCAATTATCCAGCCGGCATTACGGATAACACGCATTTGAATGACCAAGGTGCTACAGCCGTCGCCAAATTAGTTGCCAAATGTTTGAAAAATGCTCCATTACCGCTTGCACAACAAGTTTTGTTAGATTGAAACTCATTGCTCGTGTTGAATCTTCCCCTAACATAAATACGCTACCTGATTTGAAAAAGAGCTACTCAAGCAAAACGCTGCGAAGAACATTTTCCTTCACAGCGTTTTGCTTTTGATTCTTTTTAAAAGATTTGTTTGCAGTTCCTTTGCTTCAACCCATTTATTTTTAAAGCCCTGCATTTCTTGGGTGTTGGACCATAAAAATGGGAACGATTGCAATCGTCCCCATCCTTACTACTGATTGTTTTATTCAGGTTGTTTCCCGATATACGCCAAGATACCGCCGTCTACATATAAGACATGGCCATTGACAAAGTTTGATGCCTCAGAAGCTAAGAAAACCGTTGGTCCTGCTAAATCTTCTGGCTCACCCCAACGGGCAGCAGGTGTTTTCGCTACGATAAATTGATCAAATGGGTGACGAGAACCGTCTGGTTGGATCTCTCGTAATGGTGCAGTTTGCGGAGTTGCAATATAACCAGGCCCGATCCCATTACATTGAATGTTAGCTGAACCAAATTCAGCACAAATGTTTTTCGTCAACATTTTCAAGCCGCCTTTAGCCGCTGCGTAACCAGCCACCGTTTCTCTTCCCAATTCACTCATCATTGAGCAAATGTTAATGATTTTTCCATGTCCTTTTTTGATCATTGACGGTAAGACTGCTTTTGAAACGATAAATGGAGCGTTCAAGTCCACGTCAACGACTTGGCGGAAGTCTTCAGCAGACATCTCCAACATCGGGATTCGTTTGATGATCCCAGCATTATTGACTAAGATATCGATCACGCCAACTTCTTCTTCGATCTGCTTAACCATTTCGTTGACTGCTTTTTCATCCGTTACATCACAGACATAGCCGTGGGCTTCGATCCCTGCTTCACGATAGTTTGCTAATCCTTTATCCACTGATTCTTGATCCAAGTTGTTAAAAACGATCGTTGCTCCTGCTGCTGCTAATGAACGAGCGATCGTAAAACCGATCCCATAGACAGCTCCAGTCACTAATGCGATCTTACCATCTAAACGAAATTGATCCATTGAAAAATCCATAATTGATAAACCCTCTTTCTTTTTATTTTAAGTCGTCCATTGCCACCATATCCATGTCGGTATAGGTGATATTTTCGCCACACATTGCCCAGATAAAGGAGTAGTTACTGGTTCCAACACCCGAATGGATCGACCAGCTTGGAGAAATAACTGCTTGTTCTTCACTAACGACTAAATGCTTCGTTTCATCTGGTTTGCCCATCATATGGAACACTTTTGTGTCTTCGTTGGCAAAATCAAAATACACATATGCTTCCATCCGACGTTCATGGGTATGACTTGGCATCGTATTCCAAGCACTGCCTGGTTCTAAGATCGTGTACCCCATTTGTAATTGACAGCTTTCACAAACATTTGGGTGAATGTATTGATAAATTTTCCGTTCATTTAATGTCAAGCCCTCGCCTGTCTCCATTGGTGTGACTTGATCGATACTGATTTTTACATTTGGGTATTTCTTATGTGCTGGCACGCAAGATAGATAGAATTTCGCTGGATTTGCTGGATCATCAGAGTGGAACAAGACTTGTTTGGTTTCCTTGCCGATATAGTAGCCGTCTTGTTTTTTCATTGGTTCTTTTTGGCCATCGATCGTGATCGCACCAGGTCCTCCAATATTGATGACGCCTAATTCGCGACGTTCTAAGAAGTATTCCACCCCTAATTCGCTGCTTAATTGCACTTCTAACGCTTCTTCTGTCGGTGTCACTCCGCCAAAGATCATCCGATCATTGTGGGTATAGGTCAGCATGATTTGTCCTGGTGTGAAAATTTTCTCTACCAAAAATTCTCTGCGTAATTCCTCGGTACTATAGTGACGAATATCAAGTGGACTATGGGTATAGCGTGTTTCCATGTGTTGCATGTTTTATTCCTCCTATCGGATAATTTTTCCTGAACCTGTTGCAATAAATTCTTGTATCTCATTGGCACTAAACTGATTACAGTCGCCATGGATCGTATGTTTCAAAGCAGATGCTGCAGTTGCAAAATCAATGATTTCTTGGTCTTGTTTCTTCGTGACAAGACCATGTAGGATACCAGCTGAAAAGGCATCGCCGCCTCCGACGCGATCAACGATGGGATTGATCTCATGGGTAGCAGAAACAACATAATTGCCGTTGTGCCATAGGCTTCCTGTCAATTGATTGTGACTTGCTGAGAGCACCTGACGACTAGTTGAATAAAAGAGCTGGATATTTGGATATTTCCGATGCATTTCTTGATAATAGTAGTCATCTTCGACTTCCTCTGTTGGAGCTGATACATCCATAAAGACTTGGGCATCTAACTGTCCTGCCGAGCAATAATCGACATAAGGGAGCACTTCTTGCAAAAAGACGCGTGCTTCAGCGGTCGTCCACAGTTTTCCACGATAATTGATATCGAAACTGATTTTACAACCAGCTGCTTTCGCTTCTTTGATCAACGTCAGCAAAAGTGTCTGCCAAGTCGTTGAAAGAGCTGGCGTGATCCCTGAAAGGTGAACAATGTCAACCCCATCAAAAAGGTCAGATTGCCACTCATTTTCTTTCATTTGAGCAAAGCTAGAGCCTGCGCGATCATAAACCACTCGCGCTGCTCGTTCCCCGATACCGGTTTCAATATAGTAAGTACCTAGTCGGGAACCGCCACGAAGCAAGTGGCGACAATCGACGCCATAGCTTCGTAAATGATGAAAAACGGCATCTCCTAAAGCATTCTCAGGCACTTTACTAGCAAAAGAAACGCGATGACCAAAATTCGCCAAGGAGATCGCAACATTGGCTTCCCCACCGCCATAATGGGCAGCAAACATCGAACTATGGGCGATTCGGTCGCCTAACGTTGTCGATAGACGCAACATTATTTCTCCTAGTGTCAGAATGTTTGCCATCTTACTTTCCTCGAATCTCTTTTAATTTTGCCGCATATTGTTTCGCTACTTCTGTTACTTTGTCAAAATCCCCACTTGCTGCTGGCGCTAACAAATTCCCCCCTACACCAACGGCTACGACACCCGCCGCAAACCATTCTTGCATGTTGTCTAAGCTGACACCACCGGTCGGCATAATGTTTAATTGTGGCAATGGCGCTTTGAAGGCCGAGATGATACTTGGTCCATACGCACTACCTGGGAATAGTTTAATGATATCTGCGCCTGCTTTTAAGGCGTCCTTCATTTCTGAAATGGTCATGCAACCAGGCAGATACGGGATTTGATATAAATTACATAATTCAGCCGTTTCTTGATCAAAGGTTGGGCTTACCACATATTGTGCTCCTGCCATGATCGCTAAGCGAGCGGTCACTGCATCAAGAACGGTCCCCGCACCAACGACTACCTCTGGATTATCTTTGAAGGTTGCTACTAATTCAGCGATTACATCCGCCGCTTGAGGCACTGTAAAAGTCAACTCAATGCCAGTGATCCCCCCCGCAACGATCGCTTTACTTGCTTGTAGTGCTTCTTCTTTAGAAGCGCCACGCACAACAGCGATCACGCCGCTTTCTTTTAGTTTCATTAAATTCGCTACTTTTTTCATTGAGACCCTCCATTTATTTCCTATTTGGAAAATGGTATTTATTATAAAGAAACTTACACATTTATTATACCGTTCTCGTTTTTATTTGCAAGGGCTTTCCACTAAAAAGTTTATAAGGCTTGTTCAATTTGTTGTTTTGTCGCAATAATCGCATCGATCAATGTCGATTTGTATTCTGGGGTCAAGCGGTATTTCGGTAGGCTGATAGAAAACGCCCCAACGATCTCCTGATCTTTTATCAGTGAGGCGCCGATGCAATAGATTTCTTGTTCCATTTCTTCATCATCAAAGGCTACTTGGTTCGCTTTTGCCTGTTCCAATTCTTTCTTCAACTTCAACTGATTTGTAATGGTATTTTCGGTATAAGCGGTTAAAGGCGTTGCTGCCAAGTACTCCTCTACTTGAGGGGCATCAAACTCCGCTAAAACGGCTTTCCCCATGGCAGAGCTATACAACGGTCTTGTGATTCCTACTTTTGAAGACATGCGGATCGTTTGATTCTGAGGCTCCAATTTATTGACATAAAGAATCTCATTGGCGGTCAAGACGCCTAAGTGGATCGTTTCATCCGCCGTTTTCTGCAATGCTTCCAAGTAAGGCAAGCTGATTTCCACTAAATCAAGCTCTTGAATGTTTTGATTGGCATACTTGATCAGCTTAGACCCTAAGCGATAATTCTTCTCTTTGTCGCGTTTGACATAGCCGATCATTTGTAGCGTTTCCAATATTTTCAAAGCTGTGGATGGGGTCAATTTCGTTGCTTCTGAAATTTCTTGCAATGGTTTACTTGGCGCTTCTGCGAGGTAATCTAAAATGGTTGCTGCTTTTAGTAGTACGGTTCCATATGGTTTTTGTGTCATCATTTCTCCACCTTTATTTTCTATATAAGAAATTATAATATCTTTTTAGGAAATGCACAATCTTTTTTCCTATATATCAGCATGACGCGATTCCTATTTTACTTTCTGTCGTTATTCATTGTATGATGAAGACAAGACAAAGGAGTGCCGAACAATGGACTTAAATGTATTGATCAAAGGAAAAAAATTGACTGACAATGAGCTGCAAATTCTTGATTATTTGCTTGCAAATACCGCTGCGATCGATGGACTGCCCTTAAGAGAAATCGCTAAAACGATCTACACTTCCCCAGCAACCATCGTGCGGCTTGCGCAAAAACTAGGTTTTTCTGGCTATCTAGAGCTGCTTTACTTCTTAAAGAATCGCTTGAAAAATCAGACGATCACTGAAGCCGCCATCGATTACCAAATTGACGCTGCCAGTATTGAAGATACGATCGAAGCGATCAAAGAAATCTATGGACAAAACAAGAACAAGTTTATTACGATTTATGCCACAGGTTTTTCGGGGATCGTGGCAGAATACCTCCACAAAAAAATGCTTGTCAACGGCATCAAAACCTTATTAGTCAGTGCTTCTGACTCAGGTGGGATCATTAGTAACAACATCGAGAACATCAGTATGTTGATTACTATCTCTAAATCTGGCGAAACACAAAAAGTGCTGGAGAAGATGGCGTTAGCCAATGAACATCACATACCAACTGTTTTGTTTTGCGGGAACGGTGATCATCGCGCCAATCAACTAGCGACCTTTTCCTTTGAAGTGACAGATGAACGTCCCTACGACACCCAAAACATCCAGTACACTAGCTTCTTTGGTAAACTGCTCTTATTGATGGAATATATCGTCGACACTTTTACCCATGTTGAAAAAGAAAACCAGCAACCCTAGTGGATTGCTGGTTTTTGCTTATGCTTGAAAATAGGTTTTTGCCAATTCTTGATAGAGCGCTTGGTTCTGCGGATCAGGAACAAATTTTTCATCTGGCTGATCTTGCCGCACAACAGAGCTTTTGTATAAATCATACAAGCCGAATATCGGTTCGTTTTCATCGGAAAGATAACAGGTCAGCCCCAACACATCCGCGGTCATTTGACCTAAAAGTTTTGTTTGAAAGAAACCACCACTTACAGTGACTGCCCCTTCCAACTGCGCCATTTGCTTTAATAAATCGATGTTCATCAGTATGCCTTCGATGACTGCCCGCAACATGTCTGAGCGATTGTGTTTCAGGGTCAAGCCAGAAAAGCCGCCTGTGATCTCATTTGTCCAAAAAGGTGCCCGCTCCCCGTTTAAATAGGGAAAAAAACGTAAGCCGTTACTGCCGATCGGCGACTCCTCCATGACTTGAGGCAGATAATGATAAAATGCATCAGGATCTTCTGATAAGGTATCTTTTGCCCAAGCAAGGACACAGCCACCATTGTTTGAAGGTGCCCCTACGACATAGAGGTCATCTTGCAGATAGTAGCAAAAATTTTGTTTTTGGCGATCAAAGACGGTGGTCTCACTTACTTTACGAACCGCCGCACTGGTTCCGATCGTCAAGCTGTTGCGGATCCCTGTAGAAATATAGCCAGCATATGCTGCTAAACACCCATCGCTAGCCCCACACATCACTTCTACCTCAGGCTTCAAGCCACACCGCTGCGCCATCTCCTCGGTAATCAAAAAACGATCAGTCGGTGCACATAAAGGCGCTAACTGGGCTTTTGAAAGGGATAAATAGTTGAGAATCTTTTGACTCCATCGCTTTTCTTTCAAAGAAAAAAGACCGGTCGCTGATGCGGTACTGTAATCGATCCGTGCTTGTCCGGTAAACAACGCCATTGCTAGTTCTTTTAAGCCAAACCATTTCGTCTCTTTGGAATATGAACCATTCGTTTGAAAATAAGCCAGTTTCGCAAAGGGAGACATCGCATGGATCGGTGTCCCTGTCTCTTCATAAAACGTTGCCGCCAGATCCGTTTGACGAAAGGCCGTCATCGTTTGACTCGCTTGATTGTCTGACCAAATGTAAATCTCTTCTGCTGTTTCACCAGCCACTGGCATCAAGCTGTGCATGGCGGTACTGAACCCGATCACTGTGATTGCCGCTTTTAATTGAGCGGGAATCGTTGTGACACCACTGATCAATTGGCTACTGATCTGGGTCGCTGATTGGGTCTGTTTTAACCCGTGGCTATGGGTTTTGATTGGTAATGACTGTGAGTAAATGATTTTCCGATCTTCAATGACCCCAAATTTTATGGCTGTCGTGCCGATATCAATCCCTAAAAACATCGCATTGCTCCCTCTCATCTGATTCAATTAGCTTTATTCTACCATAGTTAGTGGCATATTCTAGTATACCTGTCTGATCGTTTTGTTGATAAGACGTTTCGTGGTGATTTTCTTCAGAGAATTATCCTTCCACAACAAAAATCAAAAAAGAGAAAGATTCTTGGAGAATCTTCCTCTTTCAGTTATCCAACCAGCGAATGTTTCGCAAATGTGAAACAAATCAAGACAATCCTGGCCAGTAATCACCATTTTCCGAGACCAAATCATCGAGCAACTCTTTGGCTACTTTTGCGCTAGGAATCGTTTTGGAAAGGCTTAACGCTTGCCACATTTTTTGATAGCTCTTTTCCACATATGCTTCGACCACTAATTTTTCCACAGTCACCTGTTGGAACATGAGCGCTTGTTGGAAGGCAGGAATTTTTCCTTGAGCGAGGGCTTCTGGTCCATCAGAACCGACGATACATGGCACTTCCACCATGGCATCATCTGGGAAGTTCGCAATCGCGCCGTTGTTTTCCACAATCATAACCATTCGCTCATGCGTGTTAAAAGCGATGGCGCGTGCCAAATCAACGATAAAGGTTGCATGGGCATCAATCTCGAAAGCGATCCCTTCAGCAGAGCCTTGGGCAGTGATCTTTTTGGCATGATCGAACACTCGTTTTTCCCGTCCTTCCATCACTTCATTGGAACGCGTATACTCTGGATGTTCTTTCATGTGTTCGTAGACGTAATCTGGGTATAAATAATACTTCAAGTACGTATTTGGCAGATATTCTGGTGTGAGCGCCAAGAGGTCTTTGGCTTTTTTGTGGGTGTCTTGCCAACTTGGGTCAGTATGTTGGGTATCCACTTCGATCTGCGTCAAATAGCCGTGTTCTGCAACGTAGTCACGAATGGTTTGAATGTACTCCGTGCCTTCTTTGTCTTTGACGCTGGTCCACCAGCCAAAATGATTCAAGCCAAAGTAGCGAACTTCTAGTTCCTCTGGCTGTTTGCCAATGATTTGCGACATGCGACGCAACGTGCCTACGGGCATGTCACAGATATTCAGAACCTTTGATTTCGGACGCAAGACCCGACATGCTTCAGCTACGATTGCAGCTGGATTGGAATAATTCAGCATCCAACAATCGGGGGAATATTTTTCCATGTAATCAATGATCTCCAGCATACCAGTGATGCTGCGCATCCCATAAGCGATCCCTCCTGGTCCACAGGTTTCTTGACCAAAGACGCCATGACGCAAGGGGACTTTTTCATCTTTTTCCCGCATGTCATACTTTCCTACTCGGATATGCGCCATACAGAAATCGACATCGCTGAAGGCTTCTTCAGGATCCGTCGTAAACGAAAATTCGATTTGCGGTGCTTGTTCTTTTAATAAAATCGCTAGGGCTTCACCGAGGATCGCTTGGCGTGCTTCATCATTGTCGTATAGTTTCAGCTTTCTTAAAGGAAAGCGTTCTTGATTGTCAAGCAGCATCATAACGATTCCCGGGGTAAAAGTACTGCCGCCCCCTGCGATCACTACTGAAAAATTTTCCATCATTCAATCTCTCCTTCTCTTCCAAGATAATTTTCTAATTCTTCCCGCACTTTCGGCACGGTCAACCCGTAAACGACATGGACATTTTCACCGTTTTTGATCACGCCTTTGGCTTGTGTTTCGTCTTTTAGAAGTGCTTCATCCACGAGTTCAGGATCCTTTAGTTTTAAACGTAAGCGGGTATAGCAGTTGTCGATGGTTTTGATATTGTCATCGCCACCTAGCGCTTTGGTGATGATTGCTGAGATACTTGTTTCACTAGTTGGACTAGGGGCGGCTTGGTCACTCGCCATGACCCCGACACCTGCTCCAGCAAGTTGTTTTTCTTTGTACTCTTTCTTCGAGTACAGTTTGGTCTCTGCCCCTTCTTCTTCACGCCCGACCGTTTTCAAATTCAGTTTCGTGATCAAAAAGCGGAACAAGAAGTAATAAAGAAAGAAGAAGACGACCCCGACGATCAAGTACACTGGCCAGCGAGTTTTCTCGATCCCTAAGGGCAAGTTGTACAAAAGAAAGTCGATGAAGCCATTCGGTCCGATGGCGCGAGAACCAAAGAGATTTAACGCCACCATGCTCAAGCCGCTAAGTGCAGAATGAATGACGAACAAAACAGGTGCCACGAACATAAAAGAAAATTCGATTGGTTCAGTCACACCTGCAATAAAGGAAGTGACGACAGCTGGAATCAAAATGGCTTTGACTTTGACTTTATTTTCTGGTTTTGCCGTTTGATACATCGCCAAACAGGCACCGATCAGTCCAAACATTTTTGAGATCCCACGAGCGTCCCAAATGACACTTTGCGATAATACGCGGACTGCTGGGTCAGCAATTTCCGCAAAATAAATGTTTCGTGCCCCTTCAAAGACTTGACCGCCAACTTCTGCGACACCGCCTAATGAAGTATACAAAAACGGCGTGTAGATCAAGTGATGCAAGCCAGTTGGAATCAATAAGCGTTCCAACATACATACAAGAAGATACCAAAGTTGCCCGTTTGTTGAATGATGCCGCCTAAACCGTCGATGCCAGTTTGTATTACTGGCCATATAAACGTGGAAACGATGGCTAATAACACGACGACCGGAATCAAGACAATAAAGACGAAGCGCGCGCCACCATAAACTTGAAAGGCATTGTTAAAGCTCGTATCGATGAAACGATTGTGGACCAATGCCACGACGATTCCTAAAATAATGCCAAGAAAGACTCCCATATCCAGCACTTGGATCCCTAAAACGATCGCTTGCCCTGAACCTTGAAGCGCATCGGCTGGAACCAACATCCCCCGAAGCTCCATGAATTTGTTCATGGCATTTAAGAAGACGAAATATCCTAACAACGCGGTAAATCCCGCTTCAGCCTTTTTCTTATTGGCTAGCCCTAGAGCGATCCCAACACAAAAAATAATGCCTAAATTGGTTAAAATCGGTAATAAGGAAGCGGATAAGATACTACCAAAACCGGTGGTTATCGGATTATCCAAAAAAGGAAACTGCTCAAGCAAGCGTACATTTGTAAACACATTCCCAACGGCAATCAATATCCCTGCGATCGGCAAAATCAAAACAGGCACAAACATTGCCTTGGAGAATTTCTGCATCGCATCCATCACTTTTTCTTTCATTGAGGAAACTCCTTTGTAGTTGATTTGTAGGTTCATTATAGGAAACATTTGTTACTAATAGAATAGCAAACGTTTTCAATTTAATGCATTTCAAAGATTGGAACGTGTTTCATCCATGACAAAGTACATAAAAAAATGCATTATCACGGTTGATCAATCCCTCCCTGAAAAAATGACGTGAATTATCTTGTGGCTAAGGGGCGATAAAAGACAAGGAAGAATATAATCTTTTAGTTATCCAAGAAAAACCAATAGCTAATAGTACCTCTAGTCCTTTGAGCAAAAAAGAAGCTGCAATTCGCTGCAGCTTCTTTTTGTTTATTGTTAAGGAACAAATGAAAGTTCCCAAAGAATGGTTGCTGAATATCTCGTGGCTTGAGGAGTCGCACTAATTGGCACCTCAAGTTTGACACTTTGATCCATTGTGTCTCGATCGCCAAAGCGCTGGACCCAAGTGCCTCTGCCTTGATTGGCACCTGCTTGTGCGATTATCTCCGCATTTCCAACAGTCAGTGCTGCTTGCTTTTTATGAGTAGGTGGATCAGACACGTTTTCTCGACTCGTTACTACATCGATATTGTCTAATAAAATTCTAGCACCAGTCAGTTGATGCCCTTCATCACTTTCAAAAGGCTCTCGTAAGGTTGCACGGAGGGTCCAACCGGAATTTTCCCTCCTCCGATCTGAAACCTGCACATAATTAGGGCGTAGATTATCATTTGGATCAGCCGGCTGAAGGAGTTTTTGCGGCAGGGCATCGTAGGTCGTCGTTTCTGACCGAATGCCAACTGTCCCAAACTGGAATTGGGAAACAAAATCCAAGCTGACAAACCCTTGTTCTTCATCAATCTCAGGCGGATTCTCAGGATTTACTTGCGTATCCGGATCAAGAGGGTCTACTGGTTGCGGAGTACTTTCCAAACCATAAACTAGCCAGTATTCTTGTTCAGCTCGGGTGACTCTTGTTTCCAACGGCTGACCGTCCCGCTCGTAAAGATATTGATAATAAGGAATTGTCAAAGGCAAGATATCAACCGATTCATTTACGAATTCTCCTTGATAGGTTGGTTCCCTCAGTGTTATCCCTTCTTCATCTATATGATTGATCTTGATGTTCGATGGCACGCGATCAAATAAAAAAGTCACCTCCTGATGGAAAGGCTGCGGCATAATATCAAATGTACCTGGGTCAAAGTGTTCTGTGTCAAACTCAACCCCGTAATAGTCATACCCTAACTGATAGGGTTCATCGCTCTCTCGGTTCTTGGGGTCAAGGGTATGAAGGAAACGTAATGGTAGTTCTAATGTTTCAGTTGGTAGAATATCCTCCCCTGTCTCTCGATCTCGATAATTCACATGGACGGTTCCGGTACCAATGTAATAATTCATCTCTTCAAAATAAAAGGTATGGCGATCACTTCTCGCACCAGTACTACCGGATATAATAAATGCCATTGCAGAAATATCTGATGGCTGCCAATCACTGATGTCACGTTCCCAAATCATATCTCTATAAGTAACTTTAAACCAGCGACCTTCATTATTTGGCTGATATTCAATTAGGATCGGGTCATCTGCTCCATTTCTAGCACCCGTAGTTGCTGCTGGAGCATCACCTTCCATATATGTTTCCAGTAATAATGGTGTCCTATGATAGATAAAGCCAGCAAAGGGCGCTCCATTGACAGCTATAGGGTCTCTTTCAACGATAAACCTATTCTGGTCAAAAAAACCTCGAGTAGTATTATAGTTATTGTCTAGTTTAAAAGCAAAAGCATCCCTCAAACCTCCGATTCCAAACGCATTGCCCTCATAACCTATTCTATTGGTCTCAGAATTGTGAAAGCCAAATGCCATACCGTCAGCACCAAGTGGTTTAGACCCAATATTGGCTTTACCTTTAAGCGTAAATGGCTGATCCAGACTAATTCTGTCTTTTAAGGTAACATAACCGACTGACCCAGATATATCTTCTGTTAGTACTAATAGCCCTGTTTCATCATTGTAAGTAGCAGTGCCTTGGACATCAAAGTGTTCTCTAAAATTGCTTTTGTTAATTGTCACTTCGACCATCTGTCCACTTCTATCATCTACTTCTGGCTCTCTCGCTTCCGCATCCGCAGCCTGATCTGCTTCCGCAGAGTCATTCTCTTCTTCCGTCGAATCAGTGTCTTCGGCATCCGTATGATCTAAGATCAGCAGGCGCTGCGTAGCAGTCTCGGCAACGATGATCTCATATTCTCCGATCGTATCCACAAGAATCGGTAAGACAAAAGTCGTTTGTGGGGTCTCGCTGTTCAGCTGCCACACACCTTCGTGGTCTGTTGCTACCACCTTTAGTTCATCGTTCAAAGCTTCCTGATCAATGCTTACTTCCTGAGGCAACGCGATGTCCACCGTTTCGAGGGCAACTTCTGAGTAGAAAATAAAATCTATTATGTGCTCGACCTCGCCTTGGATCAATTCCTCCGCAAAGGAGATTTTTCCACTCACTTCATCGTCGGCCTTCTCCTCGTGTTCTTCCTCTGGTGTCCACGAAAAAATCGTCTCGGCATTCATGATTGTTAATGTTGTAATCAGTGGGAGTAAGGCAAGTAGAACCAGCAACCACTTATTTTTTTTGCGAAAAAATGAGTTCATCGCATTCACTCCTAAATGTCATTTCTCTTATTTTTCCCATGGGATCTAGCCCCACTTAGGGAATGTTGATTTCCCTTTTTTGATAAGTTGTTTTACTACGTATATGTTAAGTGCGGTGATCAGCAAGAGACTTCCAAGAATCACCCAATCCAACCGGTGAATGAAGTTTGTCTGGGGCAGCTGCCCGCCGGGTTTACCCGTGTCTTGCGGTGGACGCGGAACAGGACCGGTTGGCGGAGATGGTTCTGGTTGATCCACAGGCTCATAAATCCCGGTAAACATCACTGTCCCTTCCGTTTCCGTTGAACGTCTCTCATCGCCAAAACTCGTTCTTGTAAAACCGAAAGCGAACAATAAGACCAAACATACTTTCAAAGCCCTTCCTCTAATAGACGCACCGTTAATATCCATTCTCCCTCCTCCTTGTGAGTTGTTCATTTCGAAAACCATCGTTTTTGAGACGTGTTATTTTTTTAGGTAGATTTCTTTACAAAAGTCTAAATAGTACTGTTTAAATGGGATTCATTCTTTTTTGATCATTGTCGTATTTGATATCTCAAAAACGATGGTTTTCAAACATGTCATACTAATTATATCGATGTTCTACTTAGAATAAAATTCACGATATTCCTCGATCGATGAATATCCTGCATGAAGTTTAAAAAACATACGTTTCATTCATATGTTATTTTTGCAACTATTTTAGAAACTTGCCATCACCCTTTTATACAACAAAAAGCTCAATGATTTTAGATTACGTTATTCCCGTAATCCTCGACACCTTGAATCAACGCTTCATGTCAGGCGCCCCTCTCATTTTCTTTAAACAAGACTGAACCTTAATTAGCTTGCTAAAATTCAAAAAAACAAACTGTTCCAAAAGTCATCAAGAGAAAAGCATCTTGATCCATTGAACCAGTTTGTTTTTTCATTTATTAAAGGAAAAACGTTTCTCATTCCCCTGCGGATAAAGAAAACTGACGAACCGTCTCCGACAACGCTTCCACTAAGAAAAGACAAGGAATTTGCGTCGTCAAATCTTCATACTTGTTGATGCGTTTTACATCAACTGAATAGTCCAAGACATAATCGGACATTCGTCCCAGAGTGCTATTGGCATCACTGGTGATCGCTACCGTGGTGAAGTCTGGATTGTTACGAAACCCATTGACGACTTCAATGATCTCGGTAGTCATTCCCGTGATGGACAAGACGACGATCATATTATCCGAAGTATGCTTCAACTTAGCAAAAATGGGGTACGTATTATCCACTAATGCATAGCTATTAAACCCAATCGTAGCAAAACGGCGGGCAGCGTATTCACACATGGAACCAGAGGCACCGATGCCATAAAAAATGATGTTGTCGCATTCCAACATTCTTTCTGCGATCCGACGAATCTTTCCTTCAATATCTCGCGGAAAATGTTCAGCATTCAGGACATTCATGCTGCTATAAAAACTAACGGCATCTAATTCAGGGACTTTAAACTGGGTACGAAACTCCGTAAAGCTTTCGTACCCTAATTTACGGATAAAGCGCATGACCGAAGAAGCTGAAGTGTGGGATTCAAGCGCGATCTCCCGGACACGCATATAGGGAATCTTATCACTTTGGCTGGACATGTAATGATAGATTGCACGATCGGTCTCTGATAACTCATTGAAATCGATTTTTCCAAAAAAAGACATGTTAAACGCTCCTATTATTTTGTTCTCCTATCAATGTACCATAAGCCGGCAGAAACATCACAACTGTTTGACAAGGAACAATTCCATCGGCTGTTCAAATCCAGGACTTGTCAAAAGTAACCCACCGGCATCTTGGTAACCGAGTTTGCGATAGAAATGCTGTGCCTGCTCGTCGACTTGTGTGGAAGTCAAGCAAAGAGCATGGCCAGCTGCTTTTTGCTGTTGTTCCCAATAAGTAACCAACCGTTTCCCGAGTCCCTTGCCTTGATGCGCTTCTGCGATCACTAACATGGTACAAAAAGGAATCGTGTCCCAGAAAAAAATGTAGCGCAGTAACCCTACTGGCTGTTCGTCTGCAACTATCACATAAGCAGTTTTTTCCATTATCTTTTTGGCGAAGACTTCCTTTGGTAAGTGAGTATCCAAAGAAAACCAAAATGCTTGATCTGCAGCTACTGCCGGTCGAATCGTAATCACTGATGTTTCGTCCCTTCCTGCTGTCTTTTTTGTCTTATCTTTGAAAAATGGTCTATTTTAGTCACTTTCTGTCTTTTCGTATTCAGAAAGCAATGCTAAAAAGGCGTCGCCATACTTATCCAACTTGTTTTGGCCAACTCCTTTGATCTGTAAAAACTCGATCGGCGTTTTTGGCTGAACTTCCGCCAATTCTCGCAGTGTTTTATCAGAAAAAACCACATACGGCGGCAAATTTTGTTCTTGTGCGAGATTCAATCGTAAGGTGCGCAGTTGATCGAACAGTTCATCATCAACCACTAACTGTTTGACTTTGGTTTGTTTTCTATAAACTTTTGCTTTTCCAAGCAACACATCAATCCCCGCATTGGTCACACTTAACAAAGGGTATTGCCCTTCTGACGGCAAAAGATACCCTGATGCTGTTAAATAATCGATCAGCTGATTGACTTCCTTTTGGGACCAATCTTTCATTAATCCATAAGTTGGTAACTTTTCAAAGCCCCACTGTTTGACTTTTTGATCGCCAGAGCCAGTTAGCACTTTCCCCACCAAGGCTTTCCCAAAGCGTTCGCCCATTCGTTTCACACATGACAATACTTTTTGTGTATCCACTGTGATATCCACTTGTTCTCTTTCATCAAGGCAATTGCTGCAACGACCGCAATCGGGTCCATCTTCTCCGAAATAACGCAAAATATAGCGCTGCAAACACAGTTGGGTATGTCCGTATTGGCTCATCTCCCGCAACTTCAAGTATTCGTTTTGGCGATAAAGAATGTCTGATTCGGATTGATCGATAAAGAATTGCTGGATCTGCATGTCTTGCGGCGCATAAAGTAAGATCGCATCACTAGGTTCCCCATCTCGTCCAGCACGCCCTGCTTCTTGATAATAAGACTCCAAATTACCTGGTATCTGGGCATGGATCACGAAGCGGACGTTGCTTTTGTTGATTCCCATTCCGAATGCATTGGTGGCTACCATCACTTGTAGGCGGTCATAGAGAAATTCTTCTTGAAAAAAGGAGCGCTCTTCTTCTGAAAGCCCGCCATGGTAATACCCGACTGACACGTGTTCATGCTTCAACAGGTGATAGATTCGTTCCACTTCTTTGCGGGTGCTGGCGTAAATAATACCTGATTGTCCTTGGTTCATTTTCAAATATGTCGTTATGTAGGTATCTTTTTGATCCTTGACGACTTGAAAAGCCAAATTTTCCCGCGCAAAGCCGGTCTTGACTTGATTTTCAGCTGGAATCGAAAGTAAGTTTTCAATGTCTTCGGCAACTTTGGGCGTAGCTGTCGCGGTAAGGGCTACGATCGTTGGCTTTTGTTCCCAATTGTCGATCGTTTCGGCGAGCCGCAGATAGCTGGGGCGAAAATCATGCCCCCATTGGGAAATGCAGTGGGCCTCATCAACGGCTAACAAAGCGATCGGCATCTGCCGCAATGAGTAGCGGAAAGATTCTGAGTCTAAGCGTTCTGGCGAAACATAAAGCAGTTTGATTCGCCCTTGGCGTGCTTCTTGCAAGCGTTGATTGATCTGTGCTCCTGTCAAGGAAGAATTGATATACGCTGCTGGGATCCCCATATCAACGAGGCTGTCTACTTGATCTTTCATTAAAGAAATCAAAGGGGAAATGACCAAGGTGACCCCATCCAGCAAGAGCGCTGGCAACTGATAACAAATCGATTTCCCGCCACCAGTAGGCATGATTCCCAAAACATTTTGTTGTGTTAAAATAGATTGAATAATCGTCTCTTGACCTTCACGAAACTGTGAATAGCCAAAATGTTCTTTTAAGACTGTTTGAATAGTTTGCATAATACCCTCTTTTCCATTTTCTTATTATACGCAATTAAGTACGCAAAGAAAACGGCATTAAGAGAACTTTCGCTTTTTATTCGCTTTTCATTGAAATCAACCAAAGGAGTCTTCTACTATGAAAAAAGTTGTGATTATCGGCGGTGGGATCATCGGTTTGACCCTCGCCAATTATCTTGATAAAACCAAATTTGACGTGACTGTCATTGATTCCCTTATCGGGCAAGCAACGTCTGCTAGCGCTGGCATCATCTCCCCTTGGCTCTCCAAACGCCGCAATAAAAAATGGTACCAGTTAGCACAAGACGGTGCCGCGTTTTTTCCACAATTGGTGCGGGATTTTGCTTTGGATGAATCCATCTATGCCCCCTGTGGCACTTTGGTGGTGCGACCAGAAAAGGCGCTTCAAGAACTGGCAGAATTAGCTGAAAACCGACGTAAAGCGGCACCAGAAATCGGTGAAATCGACTTACTGACGAGCCCACAAACCAAAGAGGTATTGCCAATACTTAAAGAAATGCCCTCTTTACGGATCTCAGGCGGTGGTCGCTTAGATGGCCAAGCTTATCTTGCCCACTTAAAAGCAACTGCTCAGCAGCAGCAAGTTGCTTTTATTGAAGAAAAAGCTGAGATCGTCAGAAACGACAACCATTGGCAAATCAAAACAAAGAATCAACTCCTTGAGGCGGAGATTCTTTGCCTGACAGCTGGACCGGGATTGCTAGACTTGTTATCACCTTTAGGGTATCAGGTTGATATCCGTCCGCAAAAAGGCCAGTTGCTCTCTTTTGCCTCCAGCCTGCCGACAAACAGTTGGCCGGTCGCCATGCTAGAGGGCGAGGGTGACTTGATTCCCTTCTCTGATGGGCAAATTTTATTAGGAGCCACCCATGAAAACGATGCGGGTTGGGATTTAACACCAACGGAAGCAGCCCAGCAGCAATTAATGACAGGAATCGGTGCTTTTCTTGAAGACCCCGAAGCACTCTTTGCATCGCCTATGACCATGCGCGTTGGCACGCGTGCCTATACTTCTGATTTTGCACCGTTCTTTGGGGAAGTGCCTGATGAAACGAATTTGTTCGCCGCCAGTGGACTTGGTTCTTCTGGGTTAACGACCGGGCCTTATATCGGTTATCTCCTAGCCAATCGGATCAATGATGGAGGGTCTCAACCCAAAAATTTCTCGAGCTACACAAAACCGATGACAGAATATATCAAGAAGCATCTTTGACAGAAGATTAAAAAACCACCAGAGCCGCTAAGGTCTGGTGGTTGTCACTGTTAGTCTTGCAACATTACGGTACAGTCTTCTAGCTGATCGCTAAACATATTCTCCTGTTTCCCAATAATCGAGTAACACTTCATTGATGATCTCACGATCCAGTGGTTCTCGGAAATCATCATCAAAGGCATCTTCGATTGGAACATCGCCAACAGCTTTGATACAAACTGGAACGACGGGATCTGGGTGATCTTCTGCGGTCAACACTTTTTCAATTTTGATCTTATGCGTCCAATCTGCCCCCATATCATAAATGTAGGTCATGGACTTGCAATACTGAAAATCTTGGTCAATACCGGAAGCATCCGTTGGTACGGAATTGCCTAAGCCGATCGATTTCGAACCGGCAATAAACAAGTACAAATGTTGATTCATCCACTCAAAGGCAATCTGAATCAACATATGCAGCTGCTCATAGGTCAGCCCTGCAGGAATGATCAAACGACGCCAAATTGGCGGACGGTATCCTTCTAAATCAATACGGATCTGATAGGCGACTGGTGTATTCGCCGTTTCATCAAAGGCCGTATGTTTCGTTGGAAATGGGACGATTTTTGGCGAGATTGCAGCAATACGCGGGTCATCAACAGGCAATAGTTCATGTTCTTCAGGATCGGTGTCTTGAATCATCGCTAACATCGCTTCTTTCTTTTCAGCTGACCAAAACTGGGGTTTGGACATCCGTGCGAAAAAGATAGGTTGTTTTTCAGCCAATACAAAGGCGATTTCTTGGTATTGTGATTTGGTGATATGCTTTTCTTTATACATGCAGTAATAAAAGTCTTCAATGGCTGTTTTGGCAAACGGAAGAAAATTTAAACTGTACGGTACTTCTTGAGGCAGCATTTCGGTGTACACCGATTCGACAAAGACTTTGTCTTTTAACTTAGTCATGCCACCATCTGTTTCCGCGCAAAAGATCAAGTAAAAAACAGGATCTAAGTAGTGTTCAAGATCGTCGTCACTAACCACACTTGGTCCGCCATACAAATCAACGTGATCCATCATGCGGTCAATCACTTTCGCTAATTTCTTCAATGTTTTTTCCAAAAAAATTCTCGCTCCTTCCTATCAAGTTTACTTTGACGAAAAGAGCGAGGATTGTCAATCTTTTTTTTTAATGGGAAAGCATTTCCTGTGCAATTTCTAATCCACTCATCCCAGTTGGGTAATAGGTTGGCCAATGATCCATTTCTTCTAATAAGGCTTCATGACTATCATTGCCGAAGTAGATATGGAAATGATGGGACGCACTTGGTGCGATCATATGGTCGCTGAATTGAATGTATTTGAATGCCGCATCTTCGTCAGTGCTTTCAAACAAGAAACGTACGCCACGGTTACCAGCGGAATAGTTCAAAATCTCTTTGCCAGTATACACATAATTGGCTTCTTTCTCTGTGCCATCATCGAAGATAAACGTCATTGTATTGTCTGTGATCTTGATCTGAGCAACATCTGTTTGATAACCGGTCGTATAATACTCTTTGTATTCGTCAGCCGTCATTTTCTTGTCCATTTTTGCTTTATAATCAAACACTTGGTCTAATGTTCCGTCTTGTAAAAATGGATACACGGATTGCCATTCTCCTGCCCAATCAGATAAGGGACGATCTTGTACATCTGCATCCTCGAAATAACCGTTATAAACCGTTTTTTCTTTTTCGGCTTCCGCTATTTCTTTGTCATTTGCTACATCGGTCGTTTTTCTCAAGGCATCACGGTTTTGTTCCATAATCGAAATATAGTCTTCCCCGTTATCCATTTGTTCTTGGGTCAAGCCTTCTAATGGGTTCAAAACAGCCAATTCGACTCCTGCTTCTGATGCTAACGTCCGGGCAATGCTGTCTTTGGCATTTTCTTCAAAGTAAATCGTTTGAATGCCTGTTTCTTGAACGAACTCTTTTAGTTCTGCGATTCGTGAAGCGGAAGGTTCCTCGCTTGGTGAAAGACCAGAGATCGGTACTTGGGTCAACCCGTATTCCAACGCCAAGTAACCAAAAGCTGCGTGCTGGGTCACGAAGTGATTTTGCGCTGGATTGCTAAACGCTTCTTCATAAGATGCATGAAGCTCTTGTAATTTTGCTAAATAATTCGCAGCATTTTCAGCAAAGGCTGTCGCTTTCGCAGGATACGCCTCACTTAGTTGGTCACGGATCGCTTCTACTTGTTTCATGGCTAAGCTTGGTGCTAACCAAACATGGGGATCCAATTCATGGGAATGACCATCATCGCCATGATCGTGGTCATGGTCATGATCCTCGTCTCCAGGAAGTAAGACCATTCCTTCTGTGGCTTTGACCACTGTCACATCTCCATCATTTAACGTAGCTTCAATCGAAGGAACCCACATTTCCATGTTTTCATTGTTATAGACAAAGACATCCGCATCTTGGATCTTTGCCATGTCCTTTGCAGACGGTTCGTAGTCGTGGGAATCAGTGCCTGCGGGCATCAATAATTCGACCTGCCCTTCCTCCCCTACGACTTGGCGTGTAAAATCATACATCGGATAAAACGTGGCCATGACCTGAATTTGTTCATTCTCAGAAGAGGCGTTTCCTGACTGCTCCGTAGCGTCAGATCCCCCTTGACCACAGGCAGCCAAAGCGAGGGCTACTGCTGATAACATCGTTATTTTAAAAAACTTCTTCATTTTCTAACTACACTCCTTTTATTTTTCCTCTTTTTCTTTCCCTTGGTAAAATACTGATAAATCAATTACGATTTATAAAAACAAAACGTAACGTTTACGTTTTACCATCGGTTTTATACTTTACACAACTATTTGCAACCTGTCAACCGCTTTTTCACTTGTTTTTTTATATGTAAAAACCTTCATATGTACCACCACAGATATCAGCGAAGAAATTTCCTTGAAAGACTTGCTCTGCTGATTTCTTTCAATCGTCGAACATCTCTTTTTATTGTCCTTTGCTGGGTCCTGTGCTACACTCGAGGGGTAATTGAATAGAAGATTATCCACTAGGGGCGCTTTATGCTGAGATAGACGTAAGTCTGGTCCCTTAGAACCTGATTTGGTTAGTACCAACGTAGGGAAGTGGCAGCGCATGATTTTTCGCGTTCCCATTTTTTCTGTCTACGTGTGGATAGAAAAAGGAGGAACGCTTTTTTTGTAGACAGAAAAACCATCGAGAGGAGAAGAGAAAATGACAAATGAACCAATCGCCTGTACCGCAGGCGGGATCGATATCACTGGGTGCCGAGTAAGTTTGTACCCCATGAAAGACCACTTTGCGCAACAAATCGTAACGAGCATTGAGCGGACGGATACAACAGCTGTTTGGCAGCAAACCGATCTGTTCAGCACCCTTTTCCGAGGGGAAGCCCCAAGTGTTGTCGATGCGGCAGCTGGGCTATTTATCAACGCTTACGAATCCAAGACACACCTCGTGGGTGAGTTTACTTTTTCCAAGGGCTGTCCTGGCGATTCTGCAGGTGACGCGTTTTTGAATGGAGAACAGGCACAACCCAATAAAGCAAGCAATCTTGTAAATGGTACGTTTGACGTGGATTGCAAATATTCGTTTTATGTATTTGGGGAAAACAATTATATGGAAGAAATCGCCACCATCGTCCAACTGGCAGAAACCTATGGTCTGGCGCCTCGCTCCGCCCATTATGTCACGATGCTGACGGGAACGGCCAACCAACTCTTTGGGTATTTTGAAGCGGCATTAGCGTATGCCCATGACTATCTCCCCCATTATGTGTTAGAAGCAACAGTCTCAGTCAACAGTCCTTCCAAAGACAAGGCGGTGTCGCATGACTAAATGGGTCTTAAAAGATGTCATTATGGTGGGGATCGCTTCGTTGATTTTTGGCGTGATCTATTTGGGCGCTGTTCATTTTGGGCTGTTGTTAGGTACGCTTTTAACACCCTTTGGTTTGTCTGTTTTAGCGAATGAGTTTATTTTCGGGGTTTGGTTCATGGCAGCGGCTTTTGCTGGCTATGTGCTGCGTAAACCGGGCGCAGCGACGATCACTGAGATGATCGCCGCACTTTTAGAAGTGTTTATGGGGAATTTTTATGGACCGATTATTTTTATCAGCGGGTTTGTACAAGGGATTGGAACAGAAGCTGGCTTTGCATTGGGTGGCTACCGTCGCTATGGCTGGTTCCCTTTGATCACTGGTGCCATTGGCGCCACGATCACGAGTTTTCTTTGGGGGATCATTCGGTCAAATTTCGTTGACTTGCAATGGCAGTTGTTGGCGCTGATTTTTATCATTCGCTTGCTTTCTTCTTTATTCTTTTCCGCCTTTTTGGTGAAGATCGTCTGTGACCATCTGACACGCATGGGCGTTCTCAACAGTTACCCGATTGCTGAAGACCAAACCATTAGCGCCAAACGAGAAGCGGCATGAGTCTGCTCGTGAAAAACGGCTGCTTTTTTGTGGATCAAAAACGGCTTGATCTGACACTGTCTTTAGCCCCCGGAGAAACAAAAGGAATCTATGGTGCTTCAGGAACAGGCAAAAGCACTCTTTTCCACCTCTTAGCGGGGCTTAACGAGAAAGGGTTTGAGGAAGGAACCTATACGATCGATGACCGAACGCTAAACCAGCTTTCCATTCGAGAAAGAAGCACGTCGATCAGCTTACTGTTTCAAAATCCAGATATGCAATTTTGTATGGCCACGCCTCGAGAAGAACTACTGTTTTGTCTTGAAAATCAATGTATTCCCCAAGCCGACATGCCAAAAAAAGTAGCGGAAGCCTTGACGTTTTGCGAGATCAGCCATCTTGCCGATCAGCCCTTTACGACCTTGTCTGGCGGTGAGAAACAGTTAGTAGCATTGGCTTGTTGTCTGATTTTAAAGAGTCGCTACTTGCTTTTGGATGAACCATTTGCCAATTTGGACGCTGACACAAGTCAAAAAATCATTCGAAAACTGCGACAGCTCCAAAAGCAACATGCCATTGGCATCTTACTGATCGACCATCAAATCAAAGAAACTGCTGACTGGGTGGCTGAGTGGCTGCTGATTGAAGAAGGGTTCAGATCCGTCGATCAAGAAAAGATGCGCACACTCGATCAGGAGCTGCGCAGGTCACTACCGCCTGTTGAGATTAAGAAACTTTCTGCAAAAGAGCGGCTATCTTTTCAAGATTTTCGCCTGCCGATCCGTAACCAAGCGATTGTTTTTCCGAATCTTACCTTTGATAGTGGGGCAATGATTGGGCTTACCGGACGTAGCGGCAGCGGCAAATCTTCTTTTTTAAAAGCGATCTTGCAGCAGCAGGCGTACTCAGGAACCATTCGCCTGTGCGGGGATCCGATCAAGAAGCATCCCTCCCCTTTTCGGTCCATCAGCTGGATCATGCAAAATCCGCAGGACCAGTTTTTGGCTGCTACAGTGGCACAGGAGCTTAGCCAAGGACGTGCAGCGACCGAGAGTGACAAACTGCTGGAAAAATTGCGACTGCAAAACAAGAGCACTCAGTCCCCTTTTCTACTCAGCCAAGGCCAGCAAAGACGCTTGGCAGTAGCAGCTTTATTGCAGCGACCAGTCAAATTACTGTTGGTGGATGAACCGACCTATGGCCAAGATGTCAAGCAAGCTTGGCAGGTCATGCAGCTGTTAGCCGAAAAAGCCGCAAGTGGCACCTTGGTTTTGATCGTTAGTCACGATGTCTTATTATTGGAAGCATTTTGTTCACAAATCATTGATTTTAATCATTATGAAAAGGAGGACATAGATGCGCACCCTCAACCCGACAGTCAAGTTATTCGCCATTTTAGGACTCGCCTTACTGGTTTCTTTTCAAAATAATTTCAGATTGAATCTGCTACTCTGTGTCCTGTTCTTTGCTGTTTCTGTAAACGAACGCTCTTTGAAAAAAAGCCTTTTGCTTGTTTCTGCATTGACCTTGGCAGCTGTGGGGGTCTTTTTCACCGGACTCCTTTACTACCAGGACAACCAAGGTGGCTCCTCCTCAGCAGCAGCTATGCGCTATGGACTTGACATGGCGAGCCGTATCTATTGCTTTGGTATGTTGGGCAGTTCTTTCAGTGTATCGACCACGATCAATGAGCTGATTTATTCGCTGCAGCAACAGCTGCGACTCCCCGCCGTTTTTGCCTATGGTCTGCTCGCTGCGTTTCAAATTGCGCCCATCATTCCAGCCGAGTATCAGAATATCCGTAATAGCATGCGTTCTAGAGGAATCCCTGTCAATCCATTTTCATTCAAGATGCTGATCCCTTTACTGGTCAAATCGATTCGTTGGTCTGAGCTCTTGGCGACTGCGATGCTTTCAAGAGGATTTGACAGCGAGGCAAAGCGAACCTACGCCAAGTCATTTCGCATCACTTTCGCCGATATGCTCTTTCTATCTTTTTGTCTGATAATCGGCCTCGCTGGAACACTGCTCTTATGAAGGGGAAAAAGAAAAAAAGCCAAAGAAACGGCAGTGTTTCTTTGGCTTTTTCCTCCTTATGTCTAAGAGATGATTGATTTTTTTATGGATCCAGATTTGATTTGATAGAGCGTTACAAACAAGGTGGTCACTAAAATATACATTGCGAAAAGGAAATACATGTTTTTAAAAAGCTGGATCGTCGTTTGATTGAGCCAAGCCCCTACTTTAGGGATATAAAAAATTGGTTGCCCAATCAATTGGCTTTTTTGGATTTCTTTTGGTTCCATCTGGCTTTGGTTATCACCGATCGCATAAAGCACCGATTGGTTTTCTCCCACTGCAACGATTCGCCGTGTGCGCATCTGCCTGCCGTGATCGACATAATAGGTCACTTCATTGCCAACGACCAAATTGTCTTCTGAAGCCTTTTTAACAAAAAGCAATGTCCCTTCGGAATATGTAGGTTCCATTGCATCGCTGTTAACGATGGCCATTGTGAAACCAAACGCATGAGGAATCACGACCGCTAAAACAGAAATCAGCATAAACAGCAGTACAAAAAGCGAGAGCATGATACTTTGTTTTGGCAAAAGTTTCATTTTCTTTTCTCCTTCTAAGCCTCAGTTTCTTTTTCGATTCTATAACATAATTAAATTTTTTTCAAATATTTAAAAACGAATTATTGAATTTTTATGCGCATTTTTTCTGATTATTATTTGACATTGTTTTACTATTTATATTATGCTAAAGGCGATTAAAAAACATAGGAGAAAAAGTATACTTTTTTTAAATAACAAGTTCTTTTTAAAACGTTGGATTCCTTTTATCCTACTCGTTCTATTTTTGCTAGGAAGCATCAGTTTTTTTCTTATACTCTTCCTATCTCCTACTTCTGATAACCATACCGTGGAGAAGAAGGAAGATTGGATTTTTTATGCGGAAGACAATCCTGATTCTACTTTTATTAGCCGTTATGTGAAATATTTACCTAGCGTAAAAGCGAATGATCGATTTGTCATGCAGCGAAAAATGACCAATGAATACAAATATCCAACGATGCTACTGATTGGCGATCATCAACACATGACCGTCTATCTGGATAATCAAGAAATTTATACCAATGAAGCTACCGAACATTCATTGACCTTCAACCATCCTGGCAAAACCTTATCTTTTATCACATTGCCAGAGGATTACGTTGGAAAGACGTTGAAGATCTACGTGACTAGTCCTTTCGACACTTATTCTGGCTTTCCAGCCGAGGTCTTTTTCGGCCCTGCCAATGCATTGATCGGTTATGTTTTTAGTCTTTCAATTTTGAATATCTATATCCTCTTATTTACCGGATTTATTTGTATCCTTAATTTATTTTATCTCTTCGTTTCTTTTATCAACCAAAGAAAGCTGAAAGTATCTTCCATCTTATTCAGCGCCTTTGCTTTAAGTGCAGGTTTAGAAGCCGGCTTCGGGGATCTGCTGGGCGGACTGCTTTTTTCTCCCATCGTGAATTCATTTATGTTAAATTTTCTTTCGATTATTACGCCCATGTTTTTGATTGGGTTTTACTACACAAACATGCACTTCGTACGTAAGTATTATCAGAAATGGTTGTTTGTTCACTACTCCTTCGGGATCTTTGCCATGTTTCTGGCACTTTTTCAAAAACAAAGTTTGCCAGTCGTCATGAACTATCTGTTTTTATTAAACATCACCAGCACCTTTGTGACTTCGTTTGCGGCGATTTATGAGGCGTTAAAAAAGAATCAATTTTATGTCCTTTGTGCACCTTGGATCGTTGTCGCGGCAATCGGTCATGGGTTCTTGTATATCCAGGATATTTTAGTCCTCCCGCAATCTGACATCAATTGGCGCTCGATCATCTTTTTCTTACTGATACTTATTTTTACTTGTTATGGGTTCCTCGAACTCTTTTTTGCCAGTGAAGGCAAAAATAAGCAGATCGACACGGCAGACATCAAAGTGCGATTATATGAAAATCAGCAAGCGATCGGTCCAGATCAAACGGCACAATGGCAGCAAATTTTACAAACCATCAAAAAGAGAACCCATACCGTTAAGGACATGTTAGAAGATGAACAACTAGCGGCTGCGTATGAAGGTCTTTGCGAGATTGAAGAAGAAATCAAGCAGCAGCTAACGATCCCTGCGGTTGAAAAAGAATCGATCACGACGATGCTGCTTGCTGATTATCAACACACTGCCGCTCAAAAAAGAATCACGCTTACCTGCGATGACCTCACGGAACCACTGGAACGATTGGAAGAAAATGATCGTCTGTCCTTGATCGCCCATTGCTTAGAGTACGCCATCCGCTACACCTGTTCGGTCACAGATCCTCAAAATCGCAGGCTTTCGTTGAAAGTGACTGACACAAAAGAACAGCTACATATCGACTGTCAAATGCCGCTTTTAACAGAGGATGAGGCAGAAAAACTACAGACTGATGAAGCAAAACGACAGGCGATCCATACCGATGTGCAAATGCTGGAACAAATTTGTCTTGTCTATCAAGGAAGTATGCGTATCGAGGATTCAGATGGTTTTCATTTTTTGCGTTTGACACTTGCCGCTAAGGCGGATCTGCTGTCTTTTGACTGACTGCCTTTTCCCCGATACGTTAAACGGTCTATTTTAAGAAAAAGCGAAAAAACTCTTGCTTTTTTCGCTTTTTCGCTTTAGCATGATAAAGAACAGCAACAAGCATTGGAATAGTAGTTTTATGATGGTCTTAGAGAGTCGGTGGCAGCTGAAAAATCGACACCCGCTGATAAAATGAACCTACCCAATGGCAATGACCGTAAAACGGTCGGTGGAAAGGCCTTATCCTTTACGAGTTGGATTATCCCGATCGATAATCAACAAAGGTGGTACCGCGAAATCCAAGCATTTCGTCCTTTTTTAGGACGAGATGCTTTTTTATTTTTTTAAGGAGGAGAAACAATGACACAAAAAAATGATTTTACAGAATGGTATATCCAAACGATCCAAAAAGCCGAATTGATGGCTTACTCCCCAGTGAAAGGTTCCATTATTTTCCGTCCTGACGGCTTCGAACTTTGGGAGCATATTCAAGAGGAGTTCAATCGTTTCTTGAAAAAAGAAGGCATTCGCAATGCATACTTCCCAATGCTGATTCCGCAAAATTTCTTTATGAAGGAAGCGGATCATATCGAAGGCTTTGCCCCTGAATTACCTTGGGTCACAGAAGTCGGCAACGAAAAACTGGAAGAACCTTTGGCATTGCGTCCAACCTCAGAAACCATGATCGGCTCTGCCTTTTCTGATTGGATCAACTCCTACCGTGACCTGCCTTATGAAATCAATCAATGGGCAAACGTCTTTCGTTGGGAAAAGAAAACATTGCCTTTCTTGCGTACCTCAGAGTTTTTATGGCAAGAAGGCCATACCGCTCATGAAAATGAAGAAGATGCTCGTCAACGCACCATGAAAGTCTTAGATGAATATGCCCGCCTTTGCGAAGAATTCCTAGCGATCCCTGTTTATCGCGGACAAAAAACCCCTTCTGAGCGCTTTGCAGGGGCAGTTGATACTTATTCAATCGAAGCGATGATGAAAGACGGTAAAGCAGTCCAAGCAGGAACCAGCCACTACATGGGTACAAAATTTGCTGAAGCATTTGATATTACGTATTTAACGAAAGAAAACAAGCATACCTATGCCCACACAACCTCTTGGGGTGTCTCTACCCGCTTGTTAGGTGCCTTGATCATGACCCATGGCGATGAAAATGGTTTAGTTTTCCCACCAACCATTGCACCAACCCAAGTTGTGTTGTTACCAGTCGGTCCTTGGAAAAAGAATCCAGCCATCTTAGAAAAATTAGAAGAACTGTATGCCAACTTTAAAGCCAAGGGCATTCGTGTTCGTTTGGATGATTCTGATAACTCACCTGGCTATAAATTCAATGAATGGGAACTAAAAGGCGCTTGCTTGCGAATCGAATGTGGCCCAAGAGATTTAGAAGCTGGCAAAGTCATGGTCAAAGTCCGTGACCTACCTGACAAGCAAACAGTCGCTCTTGAGGAATTAGAAGCGTTTGTTGACCAAGAATTACAAGCAATGACTCCACGTTTATTAGCAGCTGCGAAGGAACGTAACAAAGATAATGAGTACACCAACATCGATACATTGGATGAACTAAAAGCCCATATCGAAACGTGCAAACAAGAAGACAAAGTGACTGGTTTTGTTTTGATCGGTTGGGACGGCTCGGAAGAAACCGAAGCCAAAATCAAAGAAGAAACTGGCTTTACTACTCGGAACATTCCGTTTGAAGCGCCAATGGAAAAAACGGTCGATATCGTCAGCGGGAAACCTGCCAAACACACCGTTTGGATCGCCCGCGCATACTAATAAAAAACGAAGCAGCCAGATTGAAAAGGCTGCTTCGTTTTTTGATTAATAAATCAATGAAAGAAAATCTTCAGGCGTGATATTGCCAAAATATTTTTTGACATCAATGTTGGCAATGACTTGTGCCAAATCTTCTTTGGCATAACGAGTACCGATCAGGGCTTGTTCTACATCTGCAATGTCCCCTAGGCCGAAAAAGTCGCCAAAGATTTTGGCATCCGTGATTTTTCCTTCCGCCACATTTAAACGAACTTCGATGGAGCCGATCGGGAATCGATGACGACGTTCGATATCAAAGGCTGGTGATTTGCCGTAATTCCAATCCCAGTTACGATAATACTTATCGGAAATCTCATTGATCTTGACCCAATCCTCTTCTGTTAGTTCATAGGTTTTGACGTCTTCCACGGAATCGACACCAAAAATCTTCAATAAGATTTCTTGACGGAACTCTTCAGTCGTCATGTCTTGCTTCTCTTTTGGCAAGAATGGTTTGATGTTGGTCACTCTTGAACGGATCGATTTGATGCCTTTTGATTCGATTTTGTCTTTACGGACTTTCAAGGCGTTAACTACTTCATTGATATCACTGTCAAACATGATCGTGCCATGAGCAAACATCCGGCCATTTGTTGCGTACATCGCATTCCCAGAAAATTTCATGTCATTGATCACAAGGTCGTTGCGGCCTTTTAGTTGCGCCCCTTCAACCCCCATCTCATGTAAAGCTTGGACGATTGGTTTGGTCAGTTTTTCAAAATCTCTGAAAGAATTCCCATCGTCAGGCATAATAAAGCTGAAATTCAAGTTTCCGAAATCATGATAGACTGCACCGCCGCCGCTGAAACGACGAACGACACGGATCCCATGTTCATCCACATACTCCTTATTGATCTCTTCGATCGTATTTTGATTGCGTCCAATGATAATCGATGGTTCATTAATGTAAAAAAGTAAGATGGGTTCATCCACTTTCATTTCTTGAAGAAGAAAAATCTCGATGGCTAAATTGATGCGTGGGTCATTCAGTTCGTTCGGTACAAAAAGCATACTATTCGTTCCTCCTAATTAGATGATTTCAATTATTTTTTGAACAGCCGCCAATTCAACGGGGATCCCATTGGCAGCTAGTGCAGCCTCTTCTCGTAACTGTTCTAAATCACCGTGTTGCGGCAAATGCGTCAACATTAATTTTTTTACCTGCGCCGCATGGGCAATCTCGCCTGCTTCTTTTGACGTAAAATGAGCCTTGTGCCGCTCATTGCCTGCAAAAAGATAGGTATCTGCCAAAAACAGGTCAGCTCCTTGTGCAAACGGAACAAAAGATTCTAAGTAGCCTGAATCGCCTGTAAAAACAAAAACCTTGCCTGTACTTTTCTCAACAAATCGCATGGCATAGCAAGTGACTGGATGGATCGTTTTCATAAAGGTAATGGTAAACGGGCCCAATTCCAATGACTCCGTTTGGAGGTAATCAATTCCTTGAGTCACTCCAGGCATCGTCAGGCTTTCAAAATGAACAGTGTCCTCACCATGTCCGTAGATCGGCAAAACCTGGCGTTCTTCGTTTCCTGGATATAATTGCCAATAGTATTGCAATACGCCTAGATCCGCAATATGATCGTGATGGTAATGCGTCAGAATCACTGCATCTAAGTCTAAGGGATCAAGGATTTTTTCTAGTTGGACCAAGGTGGTGCTTCCCGCATCAAGCAGCAAATGAAAGCCTTCCGACTCAATTAAATAGCCAGTAGTCCCTTCACCATTATACGGATAGGCACCTAAACAACCTAAGACAGTTATTTTCACTTGTGTTTCCTCCTCTTTGGCTCAAGCTGGTTTTCTACTTCTTTTATGCTATCACATCTCAGCTGATTTGACTAAAATCCGACCATTTTTTTGCAAAAAAAGATCGAGAAAACGAGAAAAAGACGACGTCTATTGGTAGAACCCTATGAATGAGTTTTTTACTCTATCTGCAGGGAGCCAGACCAATGGGCCGTCGTCTTTTTTGTTTATCTGATCATCGCTCGTTGTTCATTGATCAATTCCTCATAAAATACTGCATTGACTGCATAAGCGTAGGCGTTTGCCCATAGCATCCCGATCATCAGTGCCAAAAAGCCGAGAATAAACCAACCAATCAATGATAACTGTAGCCAAATGTATTGACCCAGATGTGGACGCAAGAGCGCAAAGGCCACTTTGATAGACTGAAGAACCCCTAATTCCGGTTGATCATAGCGCAGATAGATCGCTAATTGGATCACACCAGTAACGACTTGTGACAAAAAGAAGAACAAAATGATGGAGAGAAAAGTCCCAATCACAAAAGCGATCGAACCGTTAAACATCGATACATCAACAGAGATTCCCCGATTAAAATTGAATACCAAGCCCAAATATTGATTAAGGCCTGATAAGACAAACTGCGGCAAGAAAATCGCAAAACTCAAAAGATAATTTAAAAGCGCGCTCACTAAATTTAGTAGCAAAAACGGCACATAGAATCGTTTATCAAATACGAGAAAAATATCCGCCACCTTGATTCCTCTGCCACGAACCAGATAGAGTGCCATGATACTCAACGCTACCGAAAACGCAAAGAAGACAAAATTGTCCAAGATCAGATCGATCCAGCTCCCTGCATTGTTTGCACCAAAAGAAGTCCCAATACTACTAAAAAGCGAGCTGACCACCGCTTGTACCGCAACCGTCGCTAAAATACTTAAGACGAACGTTCCCCAGAATCCGCGCAAGGAGTTTTTGGCGGTCTCTCGAATCATTGTATTTGATCTCATAGACTCACCTTAATAACTGCGCAATGCTTTAACGGTCTTATCGTCTAAGCGGCGAACCACTTCCGTTACAAGCTTGACTGTATTGAAGTAGTCATCCTCATGAATGACAGAAGTATGAGAATGCAGGTAACGAACTGGCACGGTAATAGCGATCGAAGGGACCCCATCACGAGTCAAATGCATTTGACCAGCATCGGTTCCTCCACCAGTGATCACGGTATATTGGAAAGGAATTTCCATCTCTTCTGCGACATCGATCACAAAATTCAATAATTTCTTGTGAGGAATCATGGAAGCATCGAAAATCAGGACTTGTGGGCCTTTGCCTAACACAGAATCCGCTTCTTTTGGTGTCATTCCAGGTGTGTCCCCAGCGGTACCAGTATCTAGTGCGATAGCGATATCGGGATTCACTAAGTGAGTGCTTGTTCGCGCCCCTCTTAGGCCAACTTCTTCCATCACGTCACTGCCAGCAAACAAGCAGTTGGGATGACCTTCTGATGCCAAGGTTTCTAATACCCGCAGTGATACTGCCGTACCAATTCGATTGTCCCAAGCTTTGGCTAATAAAAATTTGCTGTCGTTCATCCGTTTGTATTGGATATAAGGGGTGATCATATCTCCTGGACGGATCCCCCAGCCTTTGGCTTCTTCTTCACTTGAAGCGCCGATATCAATGAACATATCTTTGATATCATACGGTTTATTTCGAGTCTCTGGACTCAAGACATGGGGTGGTTTTGATCCGACGACACCGTGGATCAATTTGCCTTCATTGGTTTTGATCTCGACTTGCTGTGCCAGCATCACTTGCCCCCACCAACCACCAAGGGTCTGGAATTCAATAAAGCCTTTTTCTGTGATTTTAGTTACCATAAAGCCGACTTCATCCATATGTCCCGAAATAAAAATTTTCGGTCCACCGCCATCACCAACATGTTTGGCAATGACGCTTCCTAAACCATCAAAAAAGATATCTTCAGCAAAGTCTTTGGCATATTCTTTAAAGACTTCACGCACTTCCTCCTCATTCCCAGGAACCCCACGTGCAGTCGTTAGGTCTATTAAAAGCTGTTCTTCTTTTTTCTCCATCTTGCTTCCTCCTTTGTCTCATTGATTATGATTATACCATTCTCTTAATCTGGTGCCAGTGGGAAATACAAAAAGATTGGTTAAATGAAAAAACGATCCTCGTTTTGTAGTGATCCTCAAGATTAGATTTTTTGGTCTAACTTGTAAGGTTCGCTTCAATTCTAAGGATCGTTTTATCAAGAATTCAATCAAGTTTCAATTATTCGCAGACACAGCTTGACGGTAATCAAATAGGCAAATAGATAGACGACTGCTGCAACTGCCGCAAACAAATGAGCGACCCAATACCCAGGACTGTCGATGATTTGGGTGAAGGTATTGATGGCAAAGACGGCATGCAAGATCGCCAGTAGCGTACCTGGCATAAAAATCCAGATGTTTTGCCAGTAAACGAGTTTGCGTACTTCTTTTCGGGTGTAACCTAGTTTGGTCAATAATCGGTAATTGTGTTTCTCCCGCTCGGTATTTGAAAATTGCCGAACGATCAAACTGCTGGATGTCGTGATCAAAACGATCACACCTACAAATAATGACACAAACAAAACGATTCCTGCTTGCCGCCGCACGCCGCGCATCGTTGTAAAACGATTCGCTAAGGTCAGTCGATATGCGGTTATCTGGTTATTCTCACTGGTGGAATCTCGGGCAGTCTCTGGATAAAAACGCACGCTTTTTTGGTCCTCGCTAAACTCATAGGTCAAAGGATGCGTCCACTCGATCGGCAGCTCTTCATCTAGCAGCTGAGTCAAGCTCTCCGTTTGCAACTTATCTGTTTGTAAATAAGCAACGCTATAGGTGAAGCCCTCAACTTGCTGGTACGCATCATCTTGGATGACAAGGACATTCGGCAAGGAATAGCGCAAGGCAGAATCCCCAAAATAATCCTGTTCTGCTTGAATGAGTTTGAACGTATGTTGACTGCCGATTTTGACCTCATCGCGATAGGTGATAAACGAACGAGTCACATCGTATTGACTGTCAAAAAGCACCGCTTGTTTATCGGTACTCAGTTGAATCTCCGGGGCATCGGGAACCAGTTTTCGCAGACGGTGATAATCAGAAAAAGCGACCAGATTCACCATAATATTTTCAATATTTTCGTCTTGCAACTCTCCAAGGTAACGGGTTTGAACCGTCATATTGGTCATTTTATAGGGAATCGATTGTTCGGCAATAATCGGTGTATCGGCTTTTTCTAAAAGGTCCCGCAAGGTATCTGCCTGCTCTTCTGACACTTGAAAGGACGTTGGATAAATGCGGTTCGTTGCTTGATAGTTTAATGAGATGACCCCCATCGTTCCCCCGATCAGGGAGATTGCGATCGCTGTGATGATCGTCAAAAGCGCATAGCTTTTCCACGTTCTTTGCAAGTAAGCCCGCACGTTATTGTAAGCAATCAGTTTCGCCCCTTTGATAAGACGTTTTTTCGGCTTGCTCAAAAAATATAACAGTGCCGGTAACGAGCAATCAAAAAAAAGATAGGTTGCCGTCACACAGCAAAACAGAATCAATAAAGGAATCCATAAAATTGCTGAAAAATCTTGTGTATACGTGATATAGTTGGTCCAAGTTTCCCGTAGGGTCAAAGACAGATAGTAGCCTACCCCCAGTAGAATCAGACCTAGAACCCCCATTAATGAACGAAACGGGGGCATTTTCATTTTCTTGATCGGTAAGCGGTATTCAGTCTTGATCAGCTCGCTCATTGGGGTACGCCAAACAAAAAGGATCACTTGAATACTCAAAATAATCATCGCCGCGATAAAGACAAAAACCGTTGAAAAAATCGATTGGGGTGAATTAAAGAAATGACTGGTTAAATTCAAGCCCATCGCCCGAATCAAAATCATAGAAAAAAATTTCGAAAAAATAATTCCCATAAAGATGCCGGTCACTAAAGAGAAAAAATTCAGTAGAAATGTTTCCCGCAGCAACAGCCAAGCCAGACGACCTTGTCGCAGCCCCAAAAGCTGGTAAACACTGATTTCTTTTTGCCGCTGACTAAGAAAAAAATGATTGGCACTCAGCATAAAAAACAAGACGACAAAGGCAACCACACTGCTGCCGAATCCTAAAACCCCTTCAATGCGGATATCTTGCTGGACCCGTTGATTGAGCAGACGATCATTCATCAAGGCGTTAAAGGAATAAAAAATCATCACAGCAGTCATCATACAAATAAAGTACACCATATAGTTGCGAAACTGCCGTAAAAAACTCCGCCAGCCGATTTTAAACAACATGGCGCGGACCGCCTCCAATCGTTGCCTGCATATCGATGATTTTTTCAAAAAATTCCTGACGCCCGCCTTTTTTGACGACTTCTGCAAAGAAGACACCGTCTCGGATGAATAAAATTCGGTTGCAGTAGCTGGCGGTGAAAGGATCATGGGTGACCATCAAGATCGTTGTTTTCTCTTGTTGATTGATTTGTGCTAAATACCGTAACAATTCTGTCGCCGCTTTTGAATCAAGGGCGCCAGTGGGTTCATCAGCAAAAAGGACCGCCGGACGACTAATGATTGCTCGAGCAGCAGCGACCCGCTGTTTTTGCCCTACAGACAATTCTTCTGGGTAGCGATCTAACAAGTGCTCGATTCCTAACAAATTGGCCGTTTGTTCAATGCGCTCTTGGGTTTCACTCACGGGCAAACGATCAATGGCAAGGGGAAGCAAGATATTGTCTCTGGCAGTCAACGTCTCTAAAAGATTAAAGTCTTGAAAGATAAAACCGATCTGCTGACGACGAAAATCACTGAGGGCTTTTTCCGACATTCGGGTAATGTCTTTGCCATCGATATAGATCGAGCCTAAGCTAGGTCGCATGATTGAAGACAAAAGATTCATCAGGGTCGTTTTCCCAGCACCGCTTGGCCCCATGACTCCAACAAATTCTCCTTGATCCACTGCAAAAGAAAGGTTATCTAATACTTTGGTTTGATTGAAACGAGTGCCGTAACTTTTGGTCAGATGCTTCACATCAATCATATTTTTCACATAGAACCCTCCTTTAATAAAATTCTCTCCTTATGGTAGCATACTTTTTCATTGAATACTTCTGCTTCAAAACAGAGAAAAAATAAATTTAAAAAAGTTTTTTATTCATTATGTGAAACATGGAACAACCAAACCCTTAATCTTATCAGTTTTCTCAGAAAACACTCCAATGAATATACACCATATATTGTGTATATCCAATTTATCAACCCTTATTCACCACTATATATAGTTGCTCATTTCTACAATTTGTTTTATTATATTGAGGAAGATAAGGAGTGGTAGAAATGATGAACATTAAGAGAAATCCTGAGCAAGGGTTGGAAAGACAGTCCGCTTTGCGTCAGTTAAAAATCGTAAAACGTGATGGACGGCTTGTCGATTTTGATGATCAAAAAATTTACGATGCGTTAGTGAAAGCCCTAAGAAAAATCAACGGCGAGCTTTCTCCCATCGACCACGAAAAAATCACCGAGATCGTTGACAGTGTCGATCACGAGATCGCGGAACGTTTTCGTACGAATGTAAAAATCTATGAGATCCAAAATATCGTCGAGCATATCTTATTAGCAAAAAACGAGTATGCCTTGGCTGAAGAATATATCAACTATCGGACCCATCGTGATTTCGAGCGCAGCAAAGCCACAGACATCAATTTTACGATCAACAAATTGATGAATAAAGATCAATCGGTCGTCAATGAGAATGCCAATAAAGATAGCAATGTGTTCAATACACAACGTGATTTGACCGCTGGGATCGTAGGAAAATCGATCGGTTTGAAAATGCTCCCTCCTCACGTGGCAAATGCTCACCAAAAAGGCGACATTCATTACCATGACTTGGATTATCATCCTTACACCCCAATGACCAACTGCTGCTTGATCGATTTTAAAGGCATGCTGAATAATGGGTTTAAAATTGGGAACGCCGAAGTGGAATCGCCAAAATCGATCCAAACGGCAACCGCTCAAATCTCACAAATCATTGCAAACGTAGCATCGAGTCAATATGGCGGCTGTTCTGCTGATCGAACAGATGAATTATTGGCTCCTTTTGCTGAGTTGAATTATCAAAAGCATCTAAAAGATGCCGAAGAATGGATCGAGTCGCCTGAACGTCGGGAAGCTTATGCGAAGAGCAAAACGCGCAAAGATATCTACGATGCAATGCAAAGTCTAGAATACGAAATCAATACGTTATTCACCTCAAACGGACAAACGCCGTTTACTTCCCTTGGGTTTGGTTTAGGAACCAACTGGTTCGAACGGGAGATCCAACGAGCGATTCTCCAAATTCGCATCAACGGGTTAGGCAGTGAAAAGCGTACCGCTATTTTTCCAAAATTGATCTTTAGTATTCGCCGTGGCGTCAACTTGGCCCCTACCGATCCGAACTATGATATTAAAGAACTGGCTTTAGAGTGTGCCACCAAACGGATGTATCCTGATATTTTGAATTATGATAAATTGGTTGAATTGACCGGCAGCTTTAAAGTGCCGATGGGCTGTCGTTCTTTCTTGCAAGGCTGGAAAAACGAACGTGGCGAAGAAGTCAATGTCGGTCGGATGAATCTAGGCGTCGTAACATTGAATATTCCTCGGATCGCCTTAGAAGCAAATGGTGATCAAGAAAAATTCTGGACGCTGCTGGAAGATCGTCTGCAAATCGTCAAGGATGCTCTTGTCTATCGGGTGGAGCGCTGTAAAGAAGCCAGTCCTGCGAATGCGCCGATCCTTTATATGTACGGGGCTTTCGGTGAACGCTTGGATCGCAAAGACAATGTGAATGAACTATTCAAAAACAAACGTGCTACTGTTTCTCTTGGATATATCGGTTTGTATGAAGCTGCTTCGGCTTTTTATGGTGGAACATGGGAACAAGATCCAGAAGCAAAAGCCTTTACCCTAGCGATCGTGAAAGAATTGAAAGCTCATGCAGATGCTTGGGGCGATGAATACGGCTATCATTTCAGCGTATACTCGACGCCTAGTGAAAGCCTGACTGATCGTTTCTGCCGCTTGGATACCGAAAAATTCGGTGAAGTTGAAAACATTACCGACAAAGAATACTACACCAACAGCTTCCACTATGATGTGCGGAAAAATCCGACACCATTTGAAAAACTTGATTTTGAAAAAGAATATCCAAAATACTGTTCTGGCGGGTTTATTCATTACTGTGAATACCCAGTCTTGCAGCAAAATCCAAAAGCGTTAGAAGCGGTTTGGGATTACGCTTATGATCGGGTCGCCTATCTTGGAACAAATACCCCTATCGATCACTGTTATGAGTGTGGGTATGAAGGAGATTTCAATCCAACCGAACGGGGCTTCGAATGCCCGCAATGCGGCAATCATGACCCAAAAAGTTGTGACGTCGTCAAAAGAACCTGTGGGTATCTTGGAAATCCTCAAGCTCGTCCAATGGTCAATGGACGGCACAAAGAAATTTCTGCCCGGGTCAAACATTTGCAAGAATAAACGAAAAAGGAGTGCTAGAATTCTTCTACACTCCTTTTCTTGAAGACCAATCCCTGTAATTCATGATAGAAAGAAGTTTTCTTATGAGAAATCCGAAACCTAAAGAATGGCAAGCCAAAGAATATAGCCAAAATTATATTGCTGATTACAAAGCCTTCAACTTTGTTGATGGTGAAGGCATTCGAAATAGTTTATACGTGAGCGGCTGTCTCTTTGCTTGTGAAGGATGTTTCAACAAAGCGGTCCAAAACTTTCGCTATGGTACACCTTTTACGCAAGAACTAGAGGATCGAATCATCGAAGATCTGCGGCATGATTATGTCCAAGGGCTGACCCTCCTAGGCGGCGAACCTTTCTTGAACACAACAGTCTGTCTGAAAGTCGTTGATCGGGTTCGTGCTGAATTTGGGCACAGCAAAGATATTTGGAGCTGGTCAGGCTACACCTATGAAGAATTGCTTTTGGAAACACCCGATAAATTGGAACTTTTATCCAAAATCGATATTTTAGTCGACGGTCGTTTTGAACTGAGCAAACGAAATTTAAACTTGCAGTTTCGCGGCAGCAGCAATCAACGAATCATTGATCTTGCTGCATCTCGGGAACAAGGAAAAGCGGTTATCTGGGCAAAGTGCAAAGATGCTGAAGCAAGCTACGAACAAATCAAAAAACAAATTTAAAAACTAAAAACACCGTGCATCTTGAGGTGACCCCAAAAGTTAGACCAAAAAATCGAACTTTTGGCGGTCACCTCCTCTTTCTTCAAAGATGATGCACGGTGTTTTTTATGTTATCTCAACTCAGTGACCAAGCTTTTTACAGGTACTTACTTGCTTCACGAATCGTCAAAGGCGCCAGACTTGTTTGATAGCGAAGCAGAAAGTCTTGGACCCACTGAGGATTCGTCTTGGCATAATCTCGTAAGCTCCAACCAATGGCTTTGTTGATAAAGAATTCAGAACTCCCCAAATTATTGACGAGGACCTCTTCAAGCAGTGGTCGATCCATCTGTTCTTTTTGCAGCAGTTGATGGAGTATTGCCACTCGCCGCAGCCAAAGATTTTCCTCAAGACTCCAGCGAAGCATTTCAGCTTTTAACGCTGGCAGTCGGCAAACTAGTTTTCTGACAACCTCACTTAGGGCATCCACGCTATCCCACCAAGCTTTTGTTATGACTAGCTGTTCAATTTTTGCCAGATCGATGGCCGCTAGAAACGGCTCCATCACCACTAAACAATCAATCGCAAGGTATTGGTGTTCCCGATAGCTGCTTTGCCAACAATGATCGATAAAGTCCCAATCAACCGTTTTCGTTTGTTTTGCTGCTTTCAAGGTCGCTTTCTCCTGCTGGCGGCGCAACGGCGTAGGAATGCCTAAAAAATCAAACTGATGCCGCATGTAGGCGGCCATTTTTTCACTTCGCTCCTGATCAGCCAACCCCACCATCGTGTCATATACTTGATAGAGTGTCATTTTGCTCCTCCTCTTCTGACTACTGCTCGTCAGATAGTTGCCATAAGGGCAGTACGATATTTTCATAGGTCAGTGGATCAAGATTTGTGACGGTGATCCCCAAAAGACGGATGCCTTTTTCCAGACCTAAAATTTCTTCCCAAATCAGACTTGCTTCGGAAAATAGCTGTTCTTTTTTATGAACATAGGTTGGCAAGGTCACTCGCTTGGTGATCGTAGAGTAATCACTGTAACGAACTTTCAACACGACCGTCTTGCCATGTTTTTGTGTGCGCTTCAGTGATCTTTCGACTTCTTCTGCGATAGCCCGTAACTGGCTCAATACTTGTTCTTCACTGGTTAATGGATTGCCGTATGTATGCTCTTTTCCAACTGATTTCCGTTCTCTCGTCACACTAACTGGGGAATCATGGATCCCTCTAACTTTCCGATACAAGGAATACCCCATTTTGCCAAATTCACGAATCAGCGCCATCTCACTCCAGCCATACAGATCAGCTCCTGTAAAAATACCTAACTCATGCATCCGCGGAACAGTTTTCTTCCCGATCCCGTGAAATTTATCAATGGGTAATTGTTGCAAAAATGCCACTGCCTCATCTGGCATCACCACCGTCAATCCTCGTGGTTTATGATAATCCGAAGACAGTTTTGCCAAGAATTTGTTGTAACTGACTCCTGCCGAACAGGTCAGATGAGTCTCTTGCCAGATGTCTCGTTGAATCAAACGAGCGATCTTAATTGCTGAAGGACAATTGATCTTGTTGACTGTGACATCTAGATACGCTTCATCAATAGAAACTGGTTCGATGATGTCGGTGTACCGATGAAAAATTTCTCTGACTTGCTGGGACACTTCACGATACTTTTGATGATTTCCCGGTTTAAAAATCGCTTGCGGACAAAGCTCATAGGCTTTTTGCGCACTCATTGCCGAGTGGATGCCATATTGTCGTGCCAGATAATTGGCGGTCGTGACCACTCCTCGTCCGCCAGTATCACTTGGGTGACGGGCAATGACGAGGGGATGCTTGGCAAGCTCTGGATCATCCCGTTCTTCCACCGAAGCAAAAAAAGCATCCATATCAATATGAATAATTTTGCGGCTCGTATCATTTTTTAAGGGAAATTGCAGTTCCGACATCGTTGTTCACCTCATTTCTTATTATAAACGAACAGAGGTTCCCTATCAAGCAAGGAATCGAGGGAAGTACGCAAAAAGGACCAATCTTCATTGGTCCTTCCTTCTATATTCACTGCTTTTGCGGCCCTCTTCATGGTCCAAGAAGTTCTACTATAAGGCAGCTTCCCCTCGTTCATTAGTGCGAATCCGAATCGCTTCTTCCAACGGGTAGACGAATATTTTGCCGTCACCGACTTCATCTGTCCGACAGATCGATACAATCAGCTCAATCACCGCGTCGACTTTTTCATCTGCTAAAACAAAACGGACATTTACTTTTGGTAAAAGAGTTGTGATCACTTCTTGGCCACGAATAAACTCTTTGAGGCCTTTTTGATTGCCACAGCCCAGCACTTGACTGACTGTCATGCCGCTGATCAAATCAGACTGATCCAAAGCGGCCTTTAGTTCTTCTAATTTTTCTTGGCGAATAATCGCTTCAACTTTTTTCATGACTGCTCCTCCACTCTTAAGAGTCTAACCCCATAAAGGTAGGATAGGCCGTTTCGTCATGTTCGATCCGATCCATCCCCACTGCTTCTTCTTGTTGCGATACGCGAATCGGCATTACCCATTTGATCAAAGTGATAATGACAAAGGATAAGATACCTGCGAATAGAATCGTAAATACGATACTTTCGGCTTGTGCGAGAAAAAGATCAACGCCGCCATAGAGCAATCCTGACCGTCCACCCACTGCTGGATCCGCAAAGATCCCCGTCATCAAACCGCCAAAGATCCCGCCTACGCCATGGCAGCCAAAGGCATCCAGCGCATCATCTAATCCTAGACGATGTTTGATGACAGAAATAAAGAAGTAGCAAAACGGACTGACTAAAGCGCCAATGATAAAGGAAGACCAAAGCGAGACAAATCCCGCACCTGGTGTGATGGCAACTAAGCCCACGACGGCTCCAGTACACGCACCAACGATCGTCGGTTTGCCCAACACGATTTTTTCGATCAGCATCCAAGAAAGCATCGCACTGGCTGCTGCCGTATTCGTGGTCATTAGGGCGTGGATCGCTAGACCATCAGCTGCTAACGCAGAGCCAGCATTAAAGCCAAACCAGCCAAACCATAAAAGGCCAGCACCTAGTACAACAAAGGGAATATTATGAGGACGATATTCGGTTTGATGAAATTCTCGCCGCTTACCGACAACGATCGCTAAGACTAACCCACTGATACCCGAACTGATATGAACGACATTGCCTCCTGCAAAATCGATCGAGCCGATCGCATCTAAAAAACCGCCGCCCCATACCATATGTGCCATTGGAAAATACACGAGAACTAGCCAGAAGCCGATAAATAGGAAAATAGCTGAGAAACGCATTCTGCCCACGACAGATCCAGTAATGATCGCCGTTGTGATCAAGGCAAACATCATTTGAAAGGCCGCAAATAACCCTTCAGGAATCCCTTCTCCTTCTGTCATCGAGACATGATTGAAAAAGACTTTATCTAAATTCCCAATAAATGAGCCTGTGCCGCTAAAAGATAAGGTATACCCTAAAGCGACCCATAGCACAGACGCCAAGCCCATCGTACAAATCACCATCATCATGGTATTGAGGATGTTTTTGCGACGTTCCAATCCTCCGTAAAAAAATGCCAATGCTGGAGTCATAAGAAAAACCATGCCGCTACAAATTAAAATAAATGCAATATTCCCTGTGTTCATTTTTGACGCCTCCTTTTCTTTATGTTAGCTATCCTAACATCATATTTTCAAATAATCTAGATTTTTCTGAGAAAATCGTGAATTTTCTGAAAATAGCTAACTGTCGATGTCAGATAATTTAACACAAGTCCGAAAAAAGACAAAAAAATACCGAGAGAATTCTCGGTATGATTACGTTTCTAATTGATGGTAGGCTTGATAAACAAGCTGTTTCTTCACTTGATTGCGTTTAGCCACTTCTTTGATGGCTTCTTTTGAGGACAAGTCTGCCTCTTTCATCAAGGCTGCCACCTGTTCAGCATAGCTTCCTTCATAAACGACTTCAGGGATTTCAGAAGCGCCTTCCACTAATAGACAGCATTCCCCTTTGATTGGTTGTTGGTCGAGGTATTCAATCAATTCTGAAAAGGTCCCTCGCAAGTATTCTTCGTGGATTTTCGTCAATTCACGGCAGATAACTGCTTGACGTTCTCCCAATACCTCTTTCATCGTTTCGATCGTCGCTGCGATTCGATACGGTGACTCATAAAAAATCATCGTAGCTTCTTGGCTTGCCAATTCACTTAAAGCTTGCTTTTGTTCTTTTTTCTTACGAGGTAAAAAGCCATAAAAAAGATTCGGCTGCGGTGATAAGCCAGAAGCGATCAGCGCGGTCAAACCAGCCGTAGGTCCTGGGAGCGCAATCACTGCGATTCCTTCGACCAAGCACGCCTTGACTAATTCATGACCTGGATCACTAATGGAGGGCATACCAGCATCACTGCATTGGGCAATAGTCTTGCCCATTTGCAGCTGTTCTATCAGCTGTGGCACCCGTTCTTTATAATTGTGTTCATGTAAGCTTTTTTGCGGTGTCGCAATCTCAAAATGATTTAACAATTTCTGGGTATTTCGAGTATCTTCACTTGCGATCAGGTCCGCTTCTTTTAAAATTTTGACACATCGGAACGTCATATCTTCCAAGTTACCGATCGGTGTTGGAACAAGATACAGTTTTCCAGTGTCATGTTTATAACTTTGCTGCTTTTGCATGTACTGCTCCTTTCGAAAAAAAGACCAGCAGAAACTGATCTTTTTTCTAACGAACCGCTTCGTCTGTCAGCTATTTGCCGCTTTCACGATAGATCACTTCTAGACAAAACGCACAAGGTTCGTCATGTTCTCTGCGAGAACCGTATAAGTCATAACAAACATGAAATCCTTCTTCGTAAATCTTTTCTAAATTCATCCGTGATTTAGAAAGCTCTTGTTTGACCGATTCAGCGGGTGCATCTGCCACTTGGTTCAACTCACGAATGTGTTCACGTAAGCGTTGATTTTCCAATTCTAATGTCGTATTTTTTTCGACGATTTCTTGCAAAGACTGCTTCATTTCCGCTAGATTATTCAAGGAATTTTGCAACTCCACTTCTAACTGATTCAATCCGTCATATATTGATCGTTTGTCCATGCTCATTATGGTCACCTACTTATTTTGTCACTAGTTCTTCATAATCATACTCGATTGGTGTTTGCCGATCATGCAAACGGACTTTGATCACTCGGCTCAACAGATCCAGCCCAACCACACGTCCTTTGCCATCTGGCGTTTCAACTTCCTTGCCGCGATCCGGCAATTCTTTTTTTGCACGCTCATACTCTTCACTTTCGTACTTAAGACAACACATCAAACGACCACATAACCCTGAAATTTTTGCAGGATTTAAGGAGAGTCCTTGATCCTTAGCCATCTTGATGGACACTGGGATAAAATCGCCTAAAAACGTCGCACAGCATAGTTTGCGACCGCAGGGTCCAACTCCGCCTAGCGCCTTTGCTTCATCCCTGACACCAATTTGGCGCAGTTCGATCCGTGTATGAAATTCACTTGCCAAGTCTTTGACCAACTCACGAAAATCAACGCGGCTTTCTGCCGTGAACGAAAAAATCAGTTTTGTGCGCTCAAAGGTATATGCCACCCGAATCAGCTTCATTGGCAGCTGGTGTGCTCGGATTTTTTCTTTCCCAATTTTCAACGCTTCGTCTGCTGCTTTTTGATTGGCGGCAGCTTGCTCCAAATCTTTTTTCGTCGCTCGACGCAGGATCGGTTTGACTGCTTGAGGCAAATCGCTCTCATTCATTTTTCTGCTTTTGGTAACCACCGTGGCAAGACATTTGGCATCTTGTGATTCCACGATGACTTGTTCATTTATGGTATAGGTCTGTTTTTTTGGTGTGTAAAAATAAATCTGGCCTACGTCATGATAACGCACTCCGACAACTTCGATCATCTCTGGTCTCCTCTTCCGGCTGCTGCGTTTTATCCATAGATGATTTTCACGGAAAATTGTTCTGCCACTCCTTGGAAAGACACATTGGCTTGCAATTTTTTTTGTGCTTGCAATGCGGCTTCAATGGCACGATTGATCTCTTTTCCCCATAAACCTTGTGCCAACAATCGATCTCGTTCCTCTTGAAAGTAAAATAACAAGAGCAAAAAGATTTCTGATTGCTGATTTTTTTCTTTTGCTAGACCCAATAATTTTTTCTGAACAAAAATAAATGCTTGCGGGTCTTTCTTCAAAAGGTAATTCACCCAACGCTTAACAGCATCCTTAGTTTCATTAAACCATTCATCCTGCGAGATTTCAACTGCTTTATGATAACTATTAGTCAAGTGGCTCAGAAGTCGACTCGTCTCTTTGGAAAGTCCTTCTTCTTGCAGCTTCTCCTGTAGTTTTTCTTTTGACAGCGGCGAAAAATGAATGATCTGACAGCGAGACTGAATCGTCGGCAAAATACGTCCTAAACTCTCGGTTTCTAAAATCGCCAAAAAGTTTCCCACCGGTTCTTCTAAAAACTTTAATAGGCTGTTGGCAGCGCTGTTGTTCATTTTGTCTGCTTGAGACAAAATAAAGATTTTCAGACGACTTTCAAAGCCGCTTTTTGAGAACTCCTCTTGCAGCTGCCGAATCTGGTCGACTTTGATCATCTGCCCATCCGGCTCGATTTGGATGACGTCAGGATGCTCTCCTTGGGCGATCCGCAGACAATTGCTGCATGTGCCGCACGGGGCTTCTTCTTGCACATTGGTACAAAAAAGGCGTTTTGCGAGCCACAGACTTAATTCGTGCTTGCCAGTCCCCTTGTCCCCTTCAAAAAGATAAGCATGAGCAATGCGCCCATGCTTGATACTTTTTTTTAGTTGGGCAAAAACAAGAGGCTGATATTCTTGTAGAAATAACTCCTCCATGAAAAGCTCCTTTTTTAATATTGATGGAATCCGTCAACCGGTAGCACGAACACAGTTGCTCCGCCGACTTCGACTTCGACTGGATAAGGAACTTGACCGTCTAAGGAAATGTCTAAAGACATCGGTGTCGAGACATATTGTTTTCTTGATTGACAGGTTTTTTTGATCAATTCTAATGCATCTTGTACCCGATCGTCTTCAATACCAATGATAAACGTACTGTTGCCAGCCTTTAAAAACCCACCCGTTGAGGACAATTTTGTAGCACGGATATTGGCATCAATAAACTCATTTGCCAAACGATTACTGTCTTTGTCTTGTACGATTGCCATAATTAATTTCATGGGACCATCTCCTTTGTGTTATCCAACCTACTCTAGATTGACTTGAAGTAAGCAGGATACGATTCAACGATTGCTGAATAGCTGGATTCAACAACTTCTTGTAACCCCATTCTAGCATCAATCTTATGAATGCGTACAGGATTTTCTTCCGCCAGCTTAAGATACGCATGACGAACCCGTTGGTGAAACTCCAATCCTTCCGAATCTAAGCGGTCATATTGATGTGCGCGGTTTTCTTGGATGCGACGCAAGCCAGTATCAGAGTCAACATCTAGATACAAGGTAAAATCAGGCGTCGTTCCTTCCGTCGCAAACTCGTTGATCCGTGCGATCTCAGGAATCCCGATGCGGCGTCCAGCTCCTTGATAGGCAAGCGAACTGTCAACAAAGCGGTCACAAATCACGATGTGTCCAGCATTTAATGCCGGCAGGACAACCTCAATCAAGTGTTGGCGGCGGGCCGCTGCATAAAGTAAGGCTTCCGTCCGCTCATCCATTTCTTCATTTCGCGGATCTAAAATAATTTTACGAATCTTTTCAGCGATTTTAACACCGCCTGGTTCTCTTGTTTTCACGATTTTTCTTGTTGCTTCAAGCTGTAACCGAGGATACAACTCTTCGATCACACTGGTTTTTCCAGCACCATCCGGTCCTTCGATGGTTATAAACAATCCATTCACCCTAATTGCCTCCAATATCTTTATAATTCTCGGCGACCTTCTACTGCTTTTAGCAAGGTCACTTCATCCGCGTATTCAATATCGCTGCCCACAGATAAGCCATGAGCCAAACGCGTGACTTTAATACCAGCAGGCTTGATCAAACGTGACATATACATCGCCGTTGCTTCACCTTCCGTGGTCGCATTGGTCGCAATAATCACTTCTTTGACCTGATCATCATGCAGCCGCTGTATCAGCGATGCAATGTTGATATCTTCTGGACCTGTCCCTTCCATCGGGGATAACACGCCATGCAGCACATGATAAAGTCCATGATACTCCCGGACTTTTTCTAGTGCCATGACATCTTTAGGCTCTTCAACCACTAAAATCGTTTCTTTGTCTCTTGTTGGATCACTACAGATCTCACAAGGATCTTCTTCAGTTATATTTCCGCAAATACTGCAAAAGTGCAAATCTCGTTTGACACTAAGCAACGATTTGGCAAACTCATTGACGACTTCTTCTTTCATATCGATCGTATAAAATGCCAAACGTGTCGCGGTTTTTTGTCCGATTCCCGGCAGTTTCATGTAACTGTCGATCAATCGGGCGATCGGTTCAGGATATTGCACCGTCATTTCTCCTTTTATAGACCCGGAATGTTTCTTGTATATTTGCCCATCGTTTGTTCCGATTCTTTTTCAATTTTCTTCAATCCGTCATTGACAGCTAAAATGATCATATCTTGCAGCATTTCCACATCGTCAGCATCAACGATCGCTTCATTGATAGTAATGTCTTGTAATGTCTTATCGCCAGTAAAGGTCGCTTTGACATAGCCATTTGTCGATTCGCCGATAAATTGTTTGCTGTTCAGCGCTTCTTGTTCTTTCATCATTTCTTTTTGCATTTTTTGCATTTGTTTCATCATGCCTTGCATATTTCCCATGCCTCGCATCATTATCAATCACTCCATTTTCATTAATTTTCTTCAATGCTGGTTAATTCACCAAATAACTCTTGCGCTTTTGTTACTAAGTCGTCATTTTCAGGTTCGACAGGAGCGGCTTCGGTCTCTTCTTGGTCTACTTCAATTTCCGAATCTGCCGTTGCTTGACCGCCGGCCAAAAACTCTTGCCGTAGTGCTGGCCAACTTTCTTTTGTGATAAAGACAGCCTGGGGGGCGTAGTCTTTGATCATGCGAGACAATTGATTATGGATCATCAATTGAAACTCTTGGTCGTTACTTGCTCGCTGGCATAAGATCTCATAGTCAAAAGCGATCACGACGCCCGATTCGCTGGCAGCTTTTGCTTCACTGGAATGCAGCATCGCTCTTTGCGTCACGGAAAGAGACATCAAAAGATCGTCCCAAACATTGCGAACGTTTGCCAAGTCTTTCTTCGTTGCACTTTTCAGTACTTGGAACACGCGTTCCTTTGGTAAACGGAACGTAGTGGTCGCCTTGGCTTTCTTCACTGGCGCAGTGGTTTCCGCAACGGCACCTGCCGGTCGATTCTCCTGCAGTCGTTGCACCTCTGCCTGAAGTTTTTGCAATGCTTGCCGTAACTGCGCCACTTCTTGACTATTATCAGCTGAATTGCTAGCAACAGCAGCACTTTCTGGATCATTGGCTAATTTGACCACAGCCACTTCCAGATAGATCGTAGGATTGTTCGTAAATCGTACTTCATTTTGCGTATCGTTTAAGACCGTGATCCAGTGATAGATTTTTGCTGGCGGGGTATTTTTTGCCAGTGTTTGAAACGCTTCAGTCAATTGCAGCGACTTTTCAGATAGCAGCTGCGGCGCTTGTTGATACATCAGCAAGTCTCGACAATAAACCAACAAGTTTTCCAATAAACGTCGGGCTTCTTTACCAGAGGCTAATAACTCCCGCAAGGTCGCTAACGCATCGGCAACTTCTTTTTCCCCGCAAGCTTGCATCAGACGGTCCATCATTTCATAGGACAAGCTGCCCGTCACTTCAAGAGCATCTTGGGTCGTTACGGTTCCATCACTAAAAGCGATCGCCTGGTCGGTGATACTCAAGGCATCCCGCATACCGCCTTCTGCGGCTCGCGCAATGATCTGTAAAGCTTCTGCTTCGTAATTGATCTCACTAGTAGTAAGGACCGTTTCTAAATGACCCACGATATCTTGCGTATTGATCCGTTTGAAATCAAAACGTTGGGTTCGAGAAATGATCGTTGCTGGAATCTTATGGGGCTCTGTTGTTGCCAAAATAAAGACAACATTTTTCCGTGGTTCTTCCAATGTTTTTAGTAAAGCGTTGAATGCGCCTGTTGACAGCATGTGCACTTCATCAATGATATAAACTTTGTATTCAGCTTGGGTCGGTGCATAGTTCGCACGATCACGAATAAAGCGAATTTCTTCTACACCGTTGTTGCTTGCCGCATCGATTTCGATCACGTCTTCTTGCGTCCCTGCTGTGATTGAGCGACACATATCGCACTCATTGCAAGGCTCACCGTTGACCTGGTTCGGACAATTGATGGCTTTGGCAAAAATTTTCGCTGCACTTGTTTTCCCGGTTCCTCGAGGACCCGTAAATAAATAGGCATGCGAGATCTGGTTTTGATCGATTGCATTTTTTAAGGTTTGGGTAATTGCTTTTTGTCCGACAACATCATCAAAACGCTGAGAACGCCAAACACGATATAATGCTTGATAAGCCATAGTTTTCCACACTCATTTCAAAATTCGCTACCTTCTATTATACGTAATATCAGCCAAAAAAACCACCGTTTGCGTGGGGGAATCTCAAAAGAAATGGAAATTTAATCCGCAATCTCCAATTTTTCTCTTTTATTCAAATCCACCTGCGAACGAACCGTTTATTGATGGATTTTGCGAAAAACTCCTCTCCAACTTTAGACTGATAACGTAAATCTCACCTCCTATGGTATAATGAATCTATGTTCATCTATTGTGATGAAAACAATTTAAAGGAGGACTGAAAATGGGTATTATCAAAGCGGCAACAAGCGCAATTGGCGGCGGATTAGCAGATCAATGGCTAGAGGTGATCGAGCCTGACAATATGAGCGATTCGACAGTAATGACAAAAGGTGTCAAAGTGCGGCGTAATGACAAACGCGGTTCCAACAGAAAAGGCACAGAAGATGTCATCACTGATGGCTCAGTGATCCATGTCTATCCGAATATGATGATGTTATTGGTTGATGGCGGGCGAATCATCGATTATACCGCCGAAGAAGGCTACTATACAGTGAAAAACGAATTAGCGCCTTCAATGTTAAACGGTTCATTGAAAGATGCGATTTCTGAAACGTTTGACCGCTTTAAGTTTGGTGGCGTTACACCGCAAAAACAACAAGTTTTTTATATCAATCTACAAGAAATCAAAGGGATTCGCTTCGGTACTTCCTCGCCTTTGAATTATTTTGACAACTTTTACAACGCAGAACTTTTCTTGCGGGCGCACGGAAACTATTCCTTACGAATTACCGATCCAATTTTGTTCTATACGAATGCGATCCCAAAAAACAAAAGTCAAGTCGATATCAACGACATCAACGAGCAGTACTTAGCTGAATTTTTGACCGCCCTACAAACAGCGATCAACAAAATGTCAGCTGATGGCGAACGAATTTCTTACGTTCCATCTAAGAGCATGGAATTAAGCAAATATATGGGAACAGTTCTTGATGACAGCTGGCGAGAACTCCGAGGAATGGAAATCGTTTCGGTTGCAGTCGCAAGCATCTCTTATACGGATGATTCCGTAAAATTGATCAACATGCGGAACCAAGGGGCAATGTTAGGTGACCCTTCGATTCGTGAAGGCTATGTTCAAGGTTCGGTAGCTCGTGGTATGGAATCTGCCGGTAGCAATGCCGCTGGCGCTACGACTGGGTTTGTTGGCATGGGCATGGGGATGAACGCTGGTGGCGGTTATTTGAACCAAGCGTCACAAAACAACCAACAGCAGATGCAGCAGCAACAAGCACCTGCACAAAGCAACGCAGATCATTGGGACTGCCCACAATGCGGCACATCTAATACTGGTAAATTCTGCAGCAATTGCGGCACGCCTAAACCAACGAGCGATGGACCAAGTCTGAAAATGAAATGCAGCGATTGTGGTGAAGTGATCGATTTAGCCAACGGCATTCCAAAATTCTGTCCGAATTGCGGCAAACCTTTCAAAGGTGTCCCAGTCGACTAATTGAGGAGGATTGCTGATGGATGTTATCACACATAAGTGCCCCAATTGCGGGGGCGCTTTAACCTTTGATCCTGGCGATCAAAAATTTCATTGTCCATTTTGTCTGAGTATTTTTACTGAAGACGAAGTCACTGCCTTTGAAGAAAAGCAAAATGAAGCGCAAATGGCCGCTGATTCTTCTGTAGATGCCACGGCTGCCTCAGTGACGGAGCCGAGCCTTGAAGAAGAAGTGCAGCAACAAGCCAATGCACAAGCGGGACAGATGGACCTTTTCACCTGCCCCAGCTGCGGTGCTGAAATCGTGACGGATGCGACGACGGCCGCAACTTATTGCTACTTTTGCCATAACCCGGTCGTTTTATCTGGACGGCTTTCGGGAGAATTTTTGCCAAACAAAGTCCTTCCCTTTGCGATTGAAAAAGAAGAAGCAACCCAAAAGTTCTTAGAATGGGCACAAAAGAAAAAATTCGTCCCACGGGATTTCTTCGATCAAGCACAAGTAGAGAAATTGACTGGCGTATACTTTCCTTATTGGGTCGTCGATGCCGAGATGAACGGCTCCCTTTCAGGAATGGGTACCTCCTTGCGAATTTGGCGAGTGGGTGACATTGAATATACCGAGCATAAACAATACGACGTCTTGCGACGAGGCAAAATCAAAATAAACGAATTACTCAAGCATGCGTTGTCAAAAAACGTCCAACAAAAAATGGTGACTGGCGTTCAGCCGTTTCCCCTTGAAAAAGCTGTTAATTTTCGCAGTCAGTATTTAGCCGGCTTCCAAGCAGAAAAAAGAGACATTGAATACATTGATCTTTCCGACGAAGTCAAAAACGAGTTATCGGGGTATGCTGAAAATCTGCTAGCAGGTACGGTCAATGGCTATACTAGTTTTAAACGCAACAATCGATCCATCAATCTAACAAAAGAAGAAAACAACTACGTTTTGCTTCCTGTATGGCTAGTGACCTATCGAGCCGATGATGAAAACAAGAGTGCCTTTTATTATGCGATGAATGGGCAAACAGGAAAAGTCAGCGGTGTTTTACCGATCAGTTACAAACGCTTGGGAATCGTCAGTGGCGCAATTTTCGCGGCAACGACCATCCTCGCATTGATTGGAGCGTATTTCTTATGAAAAAACTATCTTATTTGTTGCTTCTGCTGGTTGGCTTTTTCTTAACCACCCTGCCCGCCTTTGCAGCCGAAGAGACAGTCGCAGACCACGCTGGACTTTTTACCGAACAAGAAATCCAGAAGTTGAATGAAGAAGCAGAAGCGCTGAATGCGAAAATCAAAGGCGAAGTGTTTATTCAAACAACGAACAGCAACACGGGAGATATCGAGTTGTATACTAATCGGTATCTTTCAAGACGGATCGGCAACGACAACAATGGATCCGCTTTGGTGATCGATATGTCGCAACGTAAATTTCACGTTTCGACTTCTGGAAATATGATCGATTACCTCACCGATTCACGTCTAGATAATCTTCTTGATGCGGTATTTGACCAAATGGCAGAGGGAAATTATTACCAAGCGGCATTGGTCTATCTGCAAAAAGCAGCTGGTTTTGTGGAAGCAGGTGTTCCTGCCGATCACTATCGTATCGATCGTGATACTGGAAAAATTACTTATTACAAAGTGATGACGCCACTAGAAATTGCTATTTGCTTAGCAATCGCAGCAGTGATCAGTATCGCCTTTTTCATCATTGTTAAATCCCGTTACCAATTAAAAATGGGCGGCTACAAATTTAACTATCTAGAAAAATCAAGTATTGATCTGACCCAAAAAGAAGATCGCTTAGTCAACTCCTTTGTCACAACCAGACGCATCCCTCGTCCTTCGAATAATGGCGGAGGCGGCGGTGGTGGCGGTTTTTCTGGCGGTGGCGGCGGCAGTACGACCCACTCTTCTGGTGGCGGTACTTTCGGCGGCGGCGGACGCAGTTTCTAATCGTTAAATAGTTGTTTTGAATGTAAAAAAGAGTTCCTTCAAACGGGAACTCTTTTTTTTGCTGCTATTCATACCATGAATCGACAAGATCCTTTAGCTATCGTCACAATGATTTTGACCCTATCGCAGGTAAAGATATAGAGATCCTTTTGATAATTTTAAATGAACCTCATCGATTTTACTTGAGTATGCTTTTTATTCAAATCATTTCCTTAAACACAGAGAAATCTATATTGCCGCCGGAGACCAAAGCCACAGTTTTCTTTCCTCGAAGTAAATGATCGATCTGTCCGCTTAAAATCGCCGCTGTACTTAATGCACCAGCACCTTCTGCAATGACTTTTTCCTTCAAAGCCAAGTAATGGATCGCTTGTTCGATGTCGGATTCTTCAACTAAGACCGTTTCATCGATACGGGTCTTTAAAACATCATAGGTCAGCTCCCCTGCTAAAGCAACATCACAGCCATCGGCGATCGTTCTACTGCGGCGATTGGCTACCAGCTTTTGCTGCCAGATCGATGCGATCATACCATAAACGCCATAGGATTGAACGCCGATGATTTTGACTTCTGGACGAAGTTCTTTTAAGGCTAAAGCCATCCCAGCGATCAACCCACCACCGCCGATGGGAATAATGACATTATCAACATCTGGAAGATCCTCCAACAGTTCGATCGCAATCGTTCCTTGCCCCTCCATTACTGCACGATCATCAAAGGGAGAGACAAAAACTTCGCCACTTTCTTTCATGGCGTCTACTGTCAGTTGTTTGGTTTCATCAAACGTCTCTCCTGCTAAAACGACTTGTGCGCCATAGCTTCTTGTCGCCTCTATTTTTGTTTTAGCAGCCGTTAATGGCATAAAGATTCGGACATTGATCCCCAGTAACGTTCCTGCGAGAGCAACACCTTGCGCATGATTTCCTGCAGAACATGCGATGACACCGCGAAGTTTTTCTGAATCAGTCAATGAAGCGAGCTTGTTATACGCCCCCCGCGCTTTAAAGGAGCCGGTACGCTGTAGATTTTCTAATTTCAAAAATATCGCGCCCTCTTTTTCTTTGCCTAAAATATTACTTGGTGCAAGTGGTGTATGGATCATGATTGGTTTCAATCGTCGATACGCAGCAGCGATCCCCAGACTGTCCGTCAACACTTCCTCAATCACAAACGTTCCCCCTTTTTTGTTTTTTTATACTCTCATTGAAGCACAGAAATTGTAGAAAAACAAACTGGGGAACTCGTACAAGCAAAGAGCACTTCCCTATCCTTTACACGTCAATGTCACCAACTATTCTTACAGAAGAATTTTCAGAAAATAATGACATTTCTTTTCTGAAGTGCTATACTTAGAAAAATTAAAAAAGGGTGTGAACGAATGACAATCGATTGGTCAAATTTAGGGTTTTCTTATATCAAGACGCCATGGCGTTTTTTGGCAACATGGAAAGACGGTTCTTGGAATGAAGGCGAACTTACCGAGGATAATTATCTGCATATCCACGAGGGATCAACCGCTCTTCATTATGGACAACAATGTTTTGAAGGACTAAAAGCCTACCGAAGAAAAGATGGCGGCATCAATTTGTTCCGTCCAGACGAAAATAGCAAACGGATGAATCGCAGTGCCTATCGCCTGCGCATGCCAGAGGTTCCTGAGGACTTTTTCTTAGATGCGGTAAAACAAGTAGTAAAAGCAAATCAGGAATATGTTCCACCTTATGGCAGCGGCGCCACCTTGTATATTCGTCCTCTATTGATTGGGGTCGGAGAAAACATCGGTGTCAGTCCAGCACCAGAGTATATTTTTACTGTTTTTTGTATGCCTGTCGGTCCTTACTTTAAGGGCGGATTGACACCGACCAATTTCATTGTTTCTGATTATGATCGCGCGGCACCAAATGGTACTGGCGCAGCCAAAGTTGGTGGAAATTATGCTGCGAGTTTGTTGCCTGGATACGAAGCCCATCAGCGGAAATTTTCCGACTGCATCTATCTGGATCCAGAAACGCATACCAAAATCGAAGAAGTCGGTTCTGCTAACTTTTTCGGAATCACGGCTGACAATGAATTTGTGACACCAAAATCTCCTTCTATTTTGCCAAGTATCACAAAATATTCATTGCTGCATCTAGCGCAACACTCATTAGGATTGACCCCTGTTGAAGGCGATGTTTATCTCAATGAGCTGGATCGGTTTGTCGAAGCGGGTGCCTGCGGAACAGCTGCTGTTATCTCCCCAATCGGCGGGATCCAAAACGGTGAGGATTTTCATGTGTTCTATAGTGAAACGGAAGTTGGTCCACAAACAAAAGCATTGTATGATCAATTGACCGGCATTCAATTTGGGGATATTGCGGCCCCAACAGGTTGGATCTTTGATGTCCCATTGAAATAGCCACACCCATAGACCATTATAAAACGAACGGTCCACTGTGATCGTTCGTTTTATTCTCTTTCCGCCAACCAATTCCTTTCCATCAGGAGAGAATTGATTGCCACAACTCTTTCGACTTGTTACAATCATAGCAAAGGGAGGCGTAATGATGGGTAAACGACTCGGCTATTCTTTGCTTGCAACAGCATTGTATTTGGTGGTTTCCAATATCGGTAATCTCGTTTTTGGTATCAACCGCAGCTTTAGCTGGACCACAACATTGTGGGAAGCATTTTTCTTTTTTATTTTTGTGTTCCTATTCCAACAATTCCGAAAAAAATAAGCAGTGATCCTCGCTAGTAAGAAACGGGGATCGCTGCTTATTCCTTTTGCAGGAATTTCATTTACTAAAAAAAGCGCCAAACCCCTTCATACAAAAGGATTTGACACTAAGAAAAATTATTTAACCGTTACTGAAGCGCCAACTTCTTCTAAAGCTGCTTTCAATGCTTCAGCTTCGTCTTTAGAGATGCCTTCTTTAACTGCTGAAGGAGCTCCGTCAACGACTGCTTTCGCTTCTTTCAAGCCTAAGCCAGTTGCTTCACGAACTGCTTTGATAACTTTAACTTTTTGATCGCCAGCTGCAGTCAATTCTACAGTGAATTCAGTTTGTTCTTCAGCAGCACCAGCATCGCCAGCTCCACCAGCTACAGCTACAGGAGCTGCAGCAGATACGCCAAATTCTTCTTCGATAGCTTTAATTAAATCGTTTAATTCTAAGATCGTCGCGCCTTTTAGCTCTTCGACAATGTTTTCAATGTTCAATGCCATTTTGTTTTCCTCCATTTAAGTAAGTAGTTTAGTTTTTTAATACTGAAAAATCATGCGGCAATTATGCTGCATCTTCTTCTTTTTCTGCCACTGCTTTGACAGCGTAAGCCACGTTGCGGATAGGTGCTTGTAGCACAGATAGCAACATAGAAAGAAGTCCTTCGCGGTTTGGCAATTTCGCCAATGCAGTAATTTCTTCCAATGAAGAAACTTTGCCTTCGATAATACCGCCTTTGATTTCTAAAGCTTTTGCGTCTTTTGCGAAATCGTTAATGATTTTTGCAGGTGCAACAACGTCTTCGTTACTGAATGCTACGGCAGTAGGACCAGTGAATACTTCACCTAAACCTTCTAGACCAGCTTTTTCAGCAGCACGAGAAAGAATTGAGTTTTTGATAACTTTCATCTCAACGTTTGCATCACGCAATTGTTTACGTAAGCGAGTTACTTCATCAACAGTTAGTCCACGGTAGTCAACAACGACTACAGATGCGGCTGCAGAGAATTTTGCACTCACTTCATCAACGATCGCGGATTTTTTAGCGATAGCTGCTTCACTCATTTATATTTCACCTCCTGATTTTGATGGAAGAGTTTCTTCGAAACAAACTGTTCCTTTGTCCTAAAAAGGACAATAAAAAAACTCTATGCCACCGTAGACATAGAGGGACTATTGAAGATTCTCAATAAACGTCCTCGGTAGGAAATTAAGGCAAATGCCACCTACTGTCTTCGGTACAGTTAAACTTTTAACCTTGACTACCTTACCATAGATAAGGCAGTCAAGTCAATAAAAGTTTTGAATTTTTGTATTAAATTAGAAAGAAGCTTGTTCTACATGGATCCCAGGACCAAATGTTGTTGTAACTGAGATATTTTTCATGTATTGACCTTTTGCTGCTGAAGGTTTAGCTTTCAACAATGTTTCATGGATTGTTTTGAAGTTTTCGATTAATTTGTCATCTTCAAATGAAACTTTTCCGATTGGTACGTGGATGTTTCCAGCTTTGTCAACACGGTAAGTTACTTTACCAGCTTTAACTTCGTTAACTGCTTTTGTTACGTCCATTGTTACTGTACCAGTTTTAGGGTTAGGCATCAAACCTTTAGGGCCTAATACACGACCTAATTTACCAACAGTAGCCATCATGTCAGGCGTTGCAACAACAACGTCAAAATCGAACCAGCCACCTTGGATTTTTTGAACCATATCGTCGTCACCAACGAAATCAGCACCAGCTGCTTCTGCTTCTTTGGCTTTATCGCCTTTAGCAAAAACTAAAACTGTTTGTGTTTTACCAGTACCGTTTGGTAATACAACCGCGCCACGGATTTGTTGATCCGCTTTTTTAGGGTCTACGTTTAATTTGTAAGCAACTTCAACCGTTGCGTCGAATTTTGCAATATTTGTTTCTTTTGCCAAAGCTACTGCTTCTTCAACTGAATAAGCTTTTGTAGCATCAACTTTTTTCAATGCTTCTTGCATTTTTTTGCTTTTTTTAGCCATTTTGTTTCCTCCTTGATGTGGTTATAACGGTAGAACCTCCCACGTGTCCCATATTTTTCAATATGAAGCCGACTGAGAAGCTACTTCCTTAGGGCTGTAATTATTCTACAGTGATCCCCATGCTTCGTGCAGTTCCTTCAACCATGCGCATTGCTGCTTCAACGTCAGCTGCGTTTAGGTCTTCCATTTTCAATTCAGCGATTTCTTTTACTTGATCGCGTGAAACTTTTGCAACTTTTGTTTTGTTTGGTTCGCCTGAACCTTTTTCAACGTTTGCTGCTTTTTTCAACAATACTGCTGCTGGTGGTGTTTTTGTAACGAAAGTAAATGAACGGTCTTCGTATACAGAGATCACTACTGGAATGATCAAACCTGCTTGATCAGCTGTACGAGCATTGAATTCTTTAGTGAATCCCATGATGTTGATACCCGCTTGACCTAGCGCAGGACCTACCGGCGGAGCTGGTGTTGCTTTACCTGCAGGAATTTGCAATTTAACGATTTTTTCTACTTTTTTTGCCACGAGACATACCTCCTTGAGTCCGTGATGTGGTTAATTGGAGATCCAAATTTCTCCTCCCACTTTGGTGATTCATGTGCACACACAAAAAACGTGTGACGAAAGCACACTGGAATATTATAGCATCTTTAAGGAATAATTCAAGGTTTTTCAGCTGATTTTTTTTGAAAAAAATACTCACCAGCGCTTTTCGTCATTCCTTCGATAAAAAAATAAATAAAAATCTCTTGCTTTTGGTCTGCTTTTTTCATTCTCTCATTTTTTTATGCTACACTACTACTGGAATTCTTCCCTATTCGTTTACTACTATCGAGGTGAAAAAAATGGAACAATTAAAATACCGCAGTGTATTTGATATAATCGGTCCCATCATGGTGGGTCCCAGCAGTTCTCATACAGCCGGTGCGGCTCGGATCGGAAAAATCGTTCGCAGTATTTTTGGGGAACAGCCAGACAGTGTTGATATCCTGTTGTATGAATCGTTTGCCAAAACCTATCGCGGTCATGGAACCGATATTGCGTTAGTTGGCGGTCTCTTAGGCATGGAGCCAGATGATGCTCGTCTAGCAGACTCTTTAAAAATCGCTTATGAGAAAGGGATCGAAGTCCTATTCGTTCCTAAAAAAGAAAAAGCGGAACATCCGAATATGGTCAAGATGATTTTGACAAAAGGTAGCCACAAACTATCCGTCACTGGTATTTCGATCGGTGGTGGCAATATTCAAATCTCAGAGCTTAACGGCTTCAAAATTTCTCTGACGCTGGGTACGCCAACTTATGTGATTGTCCATCAAGATGTTCCAGGAATGATTGCGAAAGTAACCAATTTACTATCAGAGGCTCAAATCAATATCGGTACGATGACCGTAACAAGAGAAGCTGTCGGTGATAAAGCAATCATGATCATCGAAGTCGATCAGCGCAATGATCAGCTGGCGCAACAAATCAAAGTTTTGCCGCACGTTTACAGCGCTGCGTATTTTGATTAAAGGAGATAGGAACATGTTCTATACAATAGAAGAATTAGTAACAGAGAGTAAAAATTATCCTTCCGTTGCAGAGATGATGATTGCGATCGAAGCTGAAAATACTGGCCGTAGTCGCGAACAGATCCTTGCAATCATGGAAAAGAATTTAGTTGTTATGGAACAATCAGTCGCTGAAGGTGTCGCTGGTGTAAAATCGGTGACGGGATTGACCGGCGGCGATGCGACACGCATGAACGACTACCTTGCTGCCGGTGATTTTTTAAGCGGAGAAACCATTCTACAAGCGGTCCAAAATGCCATTGCAGTCAACGAAGTCAATGCGAAAATGGGCTTGATCTGTGCAACACCGACCGCCGGTAGTGCGGGTGTTGTTTCTGGTGTCTTGATGGCCGTACGTGAACGTTTGGCACTGACTCGAGCGCAACAAGTCGACTTTTTGTTTACAGCCGGCGCCTTTGGTCTAGTGATTGCCAACAATGCCTCGATTTCTGGAGCCGAAGGCGGTTGTCAAGCGGAGATCGGTTCTGCTAGCGCAATGGCAGCGGCAGCTTTGGTTTGTGCAAAAGGTGGCACCCCTCACCAAGCGGCTCAAGCGGTGGCGATCACCCTCAAAAATATGATGGGCTTGATTTGTGACCCTGTCGCGGGCTTAGTCGAAGTCCCATGCGTGAAGCGCAATGCCCTGGGATCTTCCCAAGCCTTTATCTCTGCCGACATGGCACTGGCAGGAATCGAAAGTGTTATCCCACCTGATGAAGTGGTCTTAGCGATGTATCAAGTCGGTCGGCAAATGCCTAGCATTTTCAAGGAAACGGCTGAAGGCGGTCTAGCCACGACACCGACTGCTCAACGCTTGCAGGCAGAAATCTTAGAAGCCAATCGTTGATTTTTTTAGAAACGAACATGAATAAAAACCAACCAAGAACAACCAATCGTTGCTTGTTCTTGGTTGGTTTTCATTTTCTCTCTATTACTTGCCGCAGGAAGATAAGTCCCTCCTATTTGTTAAACAAGTAACAAACAGCACTGACAATGTCTCTACTCCCAATCACCTACTCCATAGTGTTTCTTTTGGGCAACGGGTTTTAATACCTTTACAGGCTCGGAAAATTTAGTTTTTCCTTCTGTTTGATCCAATGGGACTAATGGCTGCTCGCTTTCTTGTGCCTTCAAGTCCATTTGTGGTTTTTCTTCCTCGGTAGCTTGTGCCTGATCGGCTGATTTTTGCCAGAGCTGTTTGCTGAGATCCAATAAGGGAATGATCATCATGGCGACGAGCCCGCCAGAAAAACCATTATTATACAAATTCAACCCGCCATGTAAGAAATCAATATTCAGTACCATTGAGGCGTGGACAAAACCAACCACCAAGCCGCCTTTCCAGCCATAGGCATTCGTTACTGCACAGAGCATCATCGCAAAAATCGCTGACGTGACTGTAACCGTCTCGTTGATGGTGTATACGCTCAATAGATTGGCGATCGTCACCCCTGCCAATAAAGGCAGCGAGTTAAACACATGAGAGCCACAAGCAGAAAAGCCGATGACGCAAAAGATCGCACCGATAACTGGTCCATTTAAAACCGCACCAATACTGACTACGTAAGCCACTAACAAGAATGTCATTAACCCCATATTGATCATCGTATTGTAAACGCCGGTATCCCTTAAAATATCGCGCTCGATTTTGCCACTATGCGACCAAATCGCTCGCATATTCAATCGTTTTTTCTTGATCGCCATCAACAAGCCATAGCCGACGAATACCCCTCCTAAAACCAGCATCATAAAAATCAATCGAGGTTGCTGCTCTTGAGATACTAATGTTCTTAGCTCGATCGTCAAGCCAAACATTCGGCAGATGGCAGCGACCAGTGTACATAGCATCCCTGAAGTAAATCCCGCACTGTATAGACTGACGCTTTGAAACAGCGCTTGAAAGTATAAGGCCATAGGAACCATCAAAAAACCGGTGAAGATCCCAATGCCATACCCCATCACTAGACTAAAGTATGGTGGTAAGGAATCATTGAAAGCAAAATAGCTGACGATTGGGGAAACCGATGACCCATAGAGGGCGATCAACAGAAATTTTTTCAATGGTTCGTTCATAAAATACGAATACAGTCGAACGCCTAAAAATATTGGGATAAAATTCAGGAGATTTTTCCCAAAAAAGCCATAGCCAGTCACCATGAAGATTGCGGAGACTGCCCCGCCCGTGATCGGTACCCGATAGTGATAGCAAATCGAGATCGCTACAAAGGTCATCAGACTGCTATTTAACAAAGCCGTTCCTACCGAGGTCATGGCAATATAATCGGTGACTAAATGACTTTCCGAAAACAAAATCAACTTGAGCTCTTCGATTGCCACCATTGGATCAAAAAACAACATAGCAAAGAAAAATAGCAGCAAATTGAAAAGAAATAACAAGCTATATCCATTATGTACAGAGATCATCCCTTTACCATGGGGATGGAAATCATTGTGAAACTTTACTCTAAAAAAAGTGACTAGTTTTGACATAGGACCCCTTCCTCTTATAAAGCGCTTACTGATTTTGAGAAAAAAAGTGGGCCAACGAATTGGTCCACTTTATTCTCATTACTGTTATTTTACCGTAAAAGAGTCATTCTTGCTAGTGAATCCAGTAGTTAAATCTTATCTACTTGCTCAAAATCAAGTTCTGTACTCGTTTCACGACCGAACATATCGATGTTCACTTTTAGTTTTTGTTTTTCTTCATCGATTTCTGCTACTTGTCCTTCTAGACCAGAAAACGCACCTTCGATGATTTTGACGGTTTCGCCAATTTCTACTTCCAGTTCAACTGTCCGAGTGCTCATACCGATCGAACGTAAAATTGAATTGATTTCTTCTTGTAATAAAGGCGCTGGCTTGCTTCCTGCACCATGGGAACCAACGAAGCCTGTTACCCCAGGAGTATTACGTACAACGTACCAAGATTCATCCGTCATGACCATTTCAACTAATACATAGCCAGGAAATGTTTTATGAACGATTTCTTTGGTTTTGCCGTTTTTTTCTTCTGTTTCTACTTCTTCGGGAACGACGACACGGAAAATATAATCACCCATACCCATGCTTTGTGCACGTGACTCTAGGTTCGCTTTTACTTTGTTTTCATAGCCAGAATACGTATGCAGTACATACCAATTTTTTTCAAAAGATTCCATTTTTTTTCGGACTCCCCATCTTTTTGTAAAATAAAAAAACCTCAGCTGCACCGAAGTTTTTCCTCAAAGCGATTATAGCATGATTTGCGATAAATGACTAGCGCTATCAGCAAGAAGTCTTACTTTAGGATCCAATTGAAGACTGTTTGAATCAGTGTGTCCATCACAAAGAACATCAATGCAAAAATAATGGTTGTTTGAATCACCACAAAGGTATCTTTGCGTAATTGCTTTTTCGATGGCCAAGAAACGTTTTTCATTTCTTCAACAACATTTTTCAAAAATTTCATTTGATTCCCTCCTTACTTCGTTTCACGATGCAACGTATATTGATTACAATACTTGCAAAATTTGTTGATTTCAAGGCGTTCGCCTTTTTTACCTTCACTGACTGATTTTGAATAGTTGCGGGATCCGCAGACAGAACAAGCCAAAGCAGCTTTTTTTGTTGCCATCTTAGTGTCCTCCCCCTTTTTATAAAGTTTTCCAACACTAAAAATACCATTTATTTAAGAATGTGTCAATTTTTGATTTTCTGTCGTAAAAATATAGTTTCTTCTAATTTTGTGGTATGATAATGGTGTTAAATGGGTATTTGGGAGGGAAAATTATGTTATTAAAAACAATGGTTTACAAAAAACGCGATTTAACAACGGTAAAAGAAACAGCTACTTTAGAAGAAGCGCTGGCAATTTTGGAAGAATCTGGTTATCGTTGTGTGCCTATCCTAGATGAATCAGGCAAGATTTTCAGAGGAAATATTTATAAAATGCACATTTATCGCCACAAAGCAAACGGCGGCGACATGACTTTGCCAGTCACTTATCTACTAAAAAATGCGACCAAATTTATTTATGTCAATTCTTCTTTCTTTAACGTTTTCTTCACGATCAAAGAATTGCCTTATATTGCTGTATTAGATGAAAACAATCAATTTTATGGCATCTTGACACACAGTTCTTTGTTGAACATGTTGTCACAGTCATGGAGTGTTGAGCAAGGAAGCTATGTGTTGACGATCGCATCAACTGGTCAACAAGGCGACTTAGCAGTCATCGCAAAAATAATCGCAAAATACAGCAGTATTGCCAGCTGTATCACACTGGATATCGGTAAAGATGAATTTATCCGTCGTACGATGATCACTTTACCAGCGAACACATCAAAAGAATTATGCGACAAGATCGTTTCTCAACTGGAAGCAAAAAATTTCAAAGTTGTGGAGATCGAAGACCTAAAAGCAGAATAAAACAAAAGATCATTCCTAAAAAAGAAAGGAATGATCTTTTTTCTTGTTTTTTGAGAACCATCAAAGCAAAAAACAAGATTTTTTTTAAACGCGCTTATCGAAACGAACGGCACGATTGATGATATACATCACAGGTGCAGTGATCGTCATCACGATAAATTCACTCAATGCCGTTGTTGCAAAGGTTGGCCAGAAAGGTAATGCTAAGGTGATGTTTAGCATAATCGCAATCAGGAACATGCTTAATGAAAAAACAATTGTATTAAATGCGAGTCTTAAGAAAACATTTGGAATCTTCTTATGTACCAAGGCAGTTGCTCCTAAGGCTAAAAAGCTTCCGAAACCGCCGAATACGACATCCAAGATCCCCATTCCAAAGAACAAGTTATACACAACGACCCCACCGACGACACCCCACATCAATTTTCTGTTGAAAACGACTAAGTGATTCAACCCTTCAGATATTCTGAATTGAATCGCTCCTGAGGCGACTGGTGCGACCAGAACCGTTACAGCAACATAAAGTGCCATAATGATCCCATTGGCTGCGACGACACGCAAACGTTGATTGGTTAGATTTGTTGATTTTTCCATTTGATCCCTACTTTCTCCGAGTTTTGATTACGCGGGATGGTTGATGAACCGCGGTGCGCTTCGCACAAGTACTTATTATACACATTAATAGCCATATATCAATGTTAAACCAGCCATTTAATCTTCAAATCACATCGGAATCACCTGACGAAAATTTGTACAGAAGGAATTGCACCCTCAATTCCTTCATTCATTGATTCAAAGAAACACTTTGCAGCTCCCATTTTCTAGCCCTATTCGACTACCAATACATCATCCATCGTCAGATTTCCTAATGCCTTGTGAAGCGATAACTATCATGGTTAAGAAAACAGAAGCTAGGATGACTATGATCAACCTGAACGTTGATTGTCTTCTTGCTGCCATTCACACGCGAATCATTGATCGGCTCACGGAATAAAAGCCATACTCGTCAACAAACTCCTTTTTTTCAAACGCCCTCCCTCATTATGAAGAATGTATTTTTTTATTTCGGTTATTCGTATAGTTTTTATGTTACTATATAGTCAAAGATAAACAAAAATAATAGGAAAAAGGTGTAATAATGAAGAAATTAATGGTTAGTGTTGGTATTTTGTTTCTACTGGTCTTTGCAGTTGGTTGTGGGAATAGTAATGAGAATGTCACGCAAGAAGATTTACAAAAAAATGACTGGCTCGCAGAATCAGAAGATGATGAAGACGAGGTTATTATGACTGTATCATTTACTGAAAACGAGCTAACTTTTGGTATCGATCCAAGCTCTCTCGAGTCAGAAGCAGCGAGTGAGATGGAAGAACTTGGTGAAGCTTTTGTGGAAGAATTCTTAGCTCAGTTTGAGTACACGATGAATTATACGCTGGATGAAAATGAGTTGATGATGCAAAACCCAGATAATGAACATGAAACAACCTTCTTTACCCTTGAAAGAGATGGTAAAAATATTATTTTTACGCCTACCGAAGAAATGAACGATGAAGATGGTGGCTTTGTGTTGAAACCTCGCTAAATGAAGGCGCATCGCGTGATGAAAGGATAATTGCTGAATGACTTTAAGATTCGTCTGATCTACGCACAGAAATCATCTTGAATACGTAAAACATCCCTTTTCGCTAATGGAAAGGGATGTTTAGAATGAATCAGCCGCTTCAATTACTTTTTGATCAAAGATACCTTCCTTCTCGTTCCCATTTTGGCAAAGCGATTTTTCACAGTTTTTTTTACTCAGCGAATGCCTGCCACCCCTCTATTTAGCTGGTCGAAAGCCCGCTTTGTAAGCTTCCACCTCTGTCTTGAACATACGAATCGGACTGGTCGTTTTCTTATAGTATTGACTGCCCGGTAGGTGATAAATCTTTTGTTTTGACCCTTTGATCAACCCTATGCCCCGTTTATCTACATATTTTTTTCGTCCATCTCGAAAGCCATTATTTGTCGTTCCAGGTGCTTTCCCACCTTTTTTTACCAGCTTGATCTGAATGGCTTCCAATTGAAAGCCAAAGCCAGAAGTTCCTGAGGACTGCCCGTTTTTTGCCCAGCCCATCCAGCCAAATTGTTGTGCATTGACTCGATAATAGACATCATAATACTTAGCGATCTCACCGGTAATTTTGATTTGGATCGCTTCCAAACGCTGCCCCTTACCGCTTGTACCAGATAGCGCACCATTTTTTCTAAAAGATTTTTCCCATCCTTGTTTCTGAATGGATGTTTTATATTCAATACTTCCTTTATATTTTTCGTTTGTAATTTTTATTTTGATTGCTTCAAGTCGCTTCCCTTTTCCTGTAGTCCCTGACGTCTGAGCGTTTGTTTTCCATGATTGCCACCCTTGAGACTGGACATTCGTTTGATAGCTCACACTCGGTGAAGAAGCAGCGAAAACTGTCACTGGAAAAACAACAAAACCAAGTAAGAAAACAAGTAATACAGAAACTTTTTTCATTTTATGCCCTCCTTATTTTTGATTATCTCAATATAATATCTAAAAAACAAACTTTTTATAAACAATAAGTAGTTTTTTATCAGAAGAACTTATATAAATGATAACAGGACTGAAAAATCAAAAGAAGGATCACTCATGGAAATGGAAAGGAGCTTTAAACGAGGAACGCGAAAATCAATTCATTTAAAGTTAGGTTTACTTATTGTATTCCTTTCAATACTCAAAATTGATAAGTGCATAGTATAAAACTAGCTTTTCGACTACTGATAGAATTTACCTCTCAACGCACGATGAAAGAATCGTTGTTCATTTTTCTGAGAATCTAAAAAATGAGTGCTTGCGATATGGTATAATCTATTTCGTTGAAATTTGTTTTGAGAGGATGGCATGATTGAAATTATTTGGATTGACCTTTGGCTTAAGAAATGTAAAAACTGGCATTAGTGTATTTCTTTGTATTTTGATTAGTTTTCTTCTAAATCGTGAAACGTATGTTGTATCGACGATCACAGCTGTTTTCACATTAAGAGAAGATCATGAGAATACCGTCAAATACGGGAAACATCGGATTGCCGGTAACAGCTTCGGTGCAATCGTTTCTGTGTTTTGTATTGCGATATTTAACTTTTTCGGACATTCGTCCGTTATACAAATCATTGCAATCCCTTTAGTGATCATGTTGATGATCGCTTTATTGGTCAAATTTGATTACTCCGAGGGAACAGTTGGCGCCTGTGCCACACTATTGACGATTTTATTTATGATTCCTCAAACTGAATCATACTTGTATGCCTTTAATCGGATTGTTGACAGCTTCATAGGCATGACGATCGCCATACTGGTGAATCGCTTTTTCCCATTCCCCAATAAACGCACTGCACAAACGAAGGCAACACCGAATCAGAGCGATTCGGTTTGAAACAAAGCAGAAAAAGAACCCCATCTCAAAACGGCATTGAGATGGGGTTTTAAAAATGGATCAGTTACTGAAAAATACTTGTTGGTCTTCAACTAATGGATACGAGATCGGTACATTGCCTTCCAAATCTTCTTTATTCATATCGACTGCAACGATTTGACTATTTTCATACGTACGATAGTAATAGATCCCTTTGTCTGTATTGCAGCAAGAAGTATAAATCGTGTATTCATAGTTTTCATTTCCAATATCACATAGTCCTTTTTGCTGTTCGACAGAACCTAGAATATGGAAAAACTGACTAATGCTTTCGGATTCAGATTCTCCAGAAACGGAATTCAATCGGGTAAATGCCGCTTTGACAAAACGGGACATTGAAGAAAGATCTCCTGGCAGACCTAAGCCCCCCATTCCACGACTGTACTCATCAAAATCCAGCTTGTCAGAAAAATGCGTTTCTGGTGTTTTCGATGATAACACACGGTAGTTATTCAAATTGAATAACTGGTAGTCAAATGGCGGATTATTCGTTAAGACCCCTACCGGATTTTCATGAATATGAAGACCATCACTCATACTCTCAACAACGATGGCACTTTTTTTATCAGCAATCATCCAATGCAATGGCGATAATGGTAGTTCTTCACTAAAATTGATCTTTACCAGATTAACCTTCGTCAACAGGGCTTTTGCCTCTTCCACGGTAGCGCATTGTCCTAGTAACCATGGGATGAATTCAAAAGGCGTGACGTTTTCTTTCCCTTCTTGAAACTCATTGTATACAGCATTTTCTGGAAAATTCAAACCAGCGATACCTAAGCCTTTTTCGTTGACCGCATCATAATAGAGTGGGTATTGAGCGACTCCAGCAGCAATCCCGATCATCGCATAATGGTGATCTATTTCACTTACTTTGCGAAATTTCAATTGGTAATTTCTCGGAGTAATGGTCACCACTTCTTTATAAGAAACATCGTAATCAAAATTTCTGCCAAAATAATGATCCTTCGTTACATACGTTAGCGCAGTACACATCCTAATTCCTCCTAAAATAAGTTTTTTACACCTTTAATTTACTCCTATCGCATTTTTTTAACAAGTAAAACGGAAGAAATATTAATAAAAAGATAATTAGAAATTTTATAATTATTTTAATATGAACTAAAATTCAAAAAAAAATTTCAGCTTAAATGCCTGCCTTCTCACAGCTTGCTCCCTTCGGGAATACTTGGACGACAGCTTCCGAGTTTGGTGCGAAAAGAGGAAGTTGCTATTATTTTTACCTTTCCTTTAGAAAGTTTAAAATTTTCTAAAAAGCACGAAGCAAACATTGTAAGCGATTGCTAAAATAGGAAAACCTGCTATACTATAAGTGTAAGGAGCAAGGATTCCCAGTAAAGCAGACGAAGCAGGTTCTGCAAGAAAAGAATTGTTGTCAACTTAGAATAAAAGACAAAGGATGTGGGAATTTGAGTTACTCCTTACTAATTGAATAGGATTCGGCGATGGGCATCGTTACCTGAGGATCAAAGTGGACATAAGAACCTTTGAGAACCTAGAAAGCACAATCGTCGAATCTATTTTTTTGCTCTTTTTTTCAGGCATCGTCCCCCCTCCTTCTGTCGAAACATGCTATAATTAATCGCATTGAACGAAAAAACGATATGGAGCTATTCATAAAATGAACTATTATTATCACTTCCTCGTGAACCCTGCCTCAGGCAGTGGACGAGGAAAAAAAGCGGTGGAACGTGTGCAAAAAATTGTAAAAAAACATCGTTTTCCCCATCAAATCTACTTAACAAAGTCGCCGGGGGACGAACGAACGATCACACGAAAACTCTTAAAAGAACGCCTCATTCCTTGGGATGAGGTCTATTTAGAAAATGGCGAGATGCTTTATCCATTATTGGTGGTTATCGGCGGTGATGGAACGTTGCACCAAGTAGTATCAGAGTTACAACTTGAACAACAACAAATCCCCGTTGCCTATATCCCTGCTGGTTCAGGAAATGATTTTGCTCGGAGTATCGAGTTGCCGCGGGAACCAGAAAAAGCATTTTGGAAAATTGCTGGTACTACTAAGCCTCAAGAATTGACCATTATCCGTTATGAGGAGCAGATCCAAGAAGAAAATGGCATTGCTCTTAATAATGTCGGAATTGGTCTTGATGCGGCAATCGTCTATACCACCAATCACTCTGTGGCAAAAAGCAATCTAAATAAGTTTAATCTTGGCTCCTTTTCCTATATCGCTGCGATTATTCGGGTTTTGTTTCGCCAAAAAGGCTTCCCGATCTTAGTTGAGTGCAATGGGCAGCAGTTCAGTTACAAAAAAGCTTTTTTATGTACCACGACCAATCATCCTTACTTTGGCGGCGGTGTGGCGATTGCTCCAACCGCTTCAGTCAAAGAGAAAAAGTTTGATTTCGTTCTTGTCGAACGTGTGTCGCTTTTTAAGATTTTTTGGCTGATCGGCTTACTGATGCGAAAGAAACACATGAATTCACGTTACTTTCACCATCTTTCCACTTCGAAGCTGAGAATCATCTCCCCCGTTCCTCAACATGGACAAGAAGATGGCGAGGAAATGGGGCAACGCCCCTTTGATATTACCTTTACCACGGCTTCACAATTATTCTGGTGCCCATAAAAAAACGATACAAATCGCTGCTGATTTGTATCGTTTTTCTATCCGTTCGATCATTAATTTTTCGCCGAATGGTATTGCCAACGACGGCTTCCTTCTCTTCCCAAAATAAATTGGAGCATTGAAAATACGGCAGCAAAAGCAACTAGTACGAAGCCATTGAACCAAAAAGATTCTGTGAACGCTTGATTATAAGTGAGGGTTTCACTGATCAATGTATTGTTTTGTACAAACCAATAGGTTGGCGTAAACGCTGCAATTTTATTGACGATATCTGGCAGGAAATTCGCGGATACAAAGACACCACCGACAAAACAACTTCCTGTTATGAAGATATTGCTGATCCCACCGATTGCTTCTGAGTTTTTCACCAGGGAAGTGACACAAGCTGAAAAGCTGATAACTGGCAATAAAAACAAGAACGTATTCAAAATGTGGTACCAGGCTGCTGTATCCCAAGACGTGCGAATCACTAATAACACCATCAGTAGTAGAAAGCCGAAGGTCAAGAGTAGCGAGTAGCTGATCAAACTTAGAAGGATTTTCCGCTGCAATACACGCTTCGGAAGTGGTGCACTCTGGTTTCGCTTGCTGATTTCTTTGCGATTGAATGCCAAGTTGATCACACCAAACCCGCTAAATACCGAGAGAAAGAGCCCATAAGACAATAAGTTAAAGGTCATGCCAGTCAACAGTTTTTTCATTCGCTGCCCATACTCTGCACTCAGCTTCACATCCCCTGTGACCGCTAGTGCAGATTGCGCTTGTTCTATCGCCGCTGCGACGGTTTTGCCTTCCTCCTGAAACAAAAGGACTGTTTGTAAAAAAGTGTTCACTTGCTGAGTGACGACTGTTTTAGAAAAGGCATCGGGTCGACTTTGAATCTCGATCGTCGGCATCTTGCCTGCCTCAACTTGATAAGTGAAATCTGCTGGCACATGCAAGACAATGTTTACACGATTAAAATAAAGCGCATCATCAATTTCTTTTTGCGAGGTGCCATCCAACGTGACCAAGGTTTGCTTTTCTTTTAAATAGGCTCGGAGACCATCCACGACAGACGACTCCTCCTCACTGATCAAAGCAATTTTTGCCTCTTGCAAAGAGGTGTTTTCGACATCGATGCTTTGTGCATAAAAGAATGTGACAACAACAGTGATCAATACCCCAATCAGTAAGTTCGACTTATTTTCTTTAAGCAAAGTCCAAATCGTTTTATAAAGCGTCATAGCGCACCCCTCTTTCGATCCAAGCATTCCCGATGGCAAATAGGACGATAAATCCAGTCAGCCATAGAAGATTGGTATAAAAGCTAGTCAAATCTGTATAGTAGTACAATTGATACAGGCTTTCACTGATCAAATTGACGAGATTCACTTGCCCCAACAGTGGCACATGCAGATCAAGCCAATACTTGATTTGTTCCGAGCCCATCATCCCGGCAAAAAAGCTCATTGCCATCGTCACGGAGACCAAAATTCCGTCCTTTTGCACCAAATTCATTTTTGGTGTCAGATTCCCAATCAATGTCCCTAGCAAAATCGCACACAATGATCCTAATGCGGCAACCAGCAGTAACCACTGCCAACGTTCGCCGAAGTCTACTTGATAGACAAAACGAAAGACGGCTAAGATAAGATAGATTTCGACTAACACAATCGTAAAACTTGCCGCTAAATTCGCACTTGAAACCAATGTCCGTTTCCTTGGTATCAAGGAAAGCCGAATACCATTCGCGGATTGATTGGCTTGCTGATCCTGGACATTGCGGACACCCCACATCGTCCCGTAGAGGATCGCCATCCCGATCAACGTAAAGAAATAGAAACTTTTGAAACTCATGTCACGATCAGCATTCACTTCTTGAAAGGTCGCTTCCTGCTCAAAAGCCGATAGAATTGGTGCCAGATCAAGGCTCTCAAGTTCTGCCGCTTTACTAGCAATGATTGCTGTGCGTTGTAAAAATTGATCCATTACATTTTTCATCAACGACTGGCTCATGCCCGCTTGGCCCACATGCAGAGAAATGGTTTCATCATCAATCAGATAATACCCAGCTAAATCACCGGCAGTCAGCTTCTCAGCTGCCTCTGCCTCTTGTAATTCCTCGAGTTCAAATAATGGTTTTTCATTGATTTTTACTTGTTCAAGGACGGTGGGAAAATTTTCCGAAAGCGCTGTTTGATCTCCAGTCTTTACGATCCCCGTTGTGATCGTTTCTAGATTGCCCGCTTGATCGATCTCCCCGAAGGCAGCCATAAACATTAGACCTAAGAGGATAGGAAACGCCAACGTCCAAAACAGCATGGATTTATTTCGCAGCAACACTTTTGTGCGGTATTTATAAAAATGCCAAAACATTGTGATTCCCTCCTTTAGTCTCTCAATTCCTTGCCCGTGATCTCTAAAAAGACATCATTCAAGGTGGCTTCTTTGGTTGCAATTTTTCCATAAGTGATATGCTCTGCTTGTAAGAGCGTCAGAATCGGTAATAAAACTGTATTCAGCTCCGTCGTTGTTACTTCAAGCTGACCGTTTTTATAGGCGATCCCATCAGAAGCAATGGTTTGCTGAATCGTTGTCAATACAGGCTCAGGCAGTAAGGGGATATCGATGGTCAAACGATCCGCTGTCCGTACCATATCTTTTAGAGATTCCTTGGTTCCTTTAGCAATCACCTGTCCTTGATCCATAATCACGATCTGGTCACAAAGAATCTCCACCTCTTCCATGTAATGGGTCGTATAAACAATCGTCGCTCCTTGACGATTCAGTTCTTTTATACTTTCCAAAATTTTGTTCCGACTTTGAGGATCGACCGCTACCGTGGGTTCATCTAAAAAGATCAAGCGCGGCTTATGAGCGATCCCGCAGGCGATATTCAATCGTCGCTTCAACCCACCGCTGAGCTCGCCTGGGTGAAACGTCACAAAATTTTCCAATCCCACTAATTGAATCACTTCTTCGATCAAGGCTTGGCGTTTCTGTTTGTCAGCAACATATAAACCGCAAAAATAATCGATATTTTCTTGCACACTAAGTTCTTCAAAGACGGCAACATCTTGAGGAACGACGCCAATCATTGCCTTGACGGCATAATTTTCCGGGGTCATGATTGATCCAAACAGTTTAATGGTCCCTTTGTCATAATTTAACAAAGAGAGCATACAGTTGATAGCGGTGGATTTCCCGCTCCCGTTTGGTCCCAATAATCCTAAAACTTCTCCTTCTTGTACGTGCAGATCAAAATGGTTCAATGCCACAAAATCACCATAGCGTTTTACTAATTTATCAATTTCGATAATCATGATGAAAAACTCCTTCCAAATTTCTTGTTAATCTGACTATAATAAAGTTCAAGGAAAGAAACTAGTGACGATTGGCTAAACCAACCATGACATTTGTCACAATGAAGGAGTCTCCTATGACGAACTATCGACCACTCACCGAAGCGGGCTTTTTCCTCGCTATCTCATTGTTCTTATTGGTAAACCAAGGATTTGTTGCTGTGCAAGTCATCTATCTGCTGATCGCTGTTTTATTTACTGGCGTCAGTTATTTGCTGCCTAAGAAACCAAGCTGGTTTTTTCAAGTTATTCTGTTGCTGCTATGTGCCTTTTGGCCAGCGCTTGCCCTCTTTTTGCCCGCAATGATGCGGGTGATCGCTCCAAAAGAAAGACAAGATGATGGTTTATTCCTATTAGGTTTTTTGTTGATTTCGACGGTTGGCAACCATTCACCCACTGAGCTCGCCTTTATCATCCTGCTACTGCTTTTCGCTTTTTATTTACGAAAAAAAGAGCAGCGAATGATCGATCTTGAGAAAAAATATATTGCTTCAAAAGATACCCATTGGGAAAAGCAGCAGCAGTTATCGGAACAAAACAAAGCATTAGCCCTGTCACAAGAGACAAAATTAGCCTTACAAATCGCGGAAGAACGAAATCGAATCGCGCGAGATATCCATGACAATGTCGGCCATCTACTTTCGAGTGCCATTTTACAAATTGGTGCGCTTGAAATGATCAATCAAGAGCCGAAATTAAATGTGCCGTTAGCAAATTTGAGTGCAACGGTTCACACTGGGATGGATCGCATTCGGCAAAGCGTTCATGATCTCCATGAAACCTCGATTTCTTTTCCGCAGGCCATAGAGTTTCTGATTGCTGATTTCCCCTCTTCCGTAACGATTGAAGGAAACTTGTTTGAAGGATTGAGCGAAGCACAGCAAAACTGTTTCTTAATGGTCATCAAAGAAGCCTTGACCAACAGCATCAAACACAGTCATGCCAAAACCGTTGTCGTGCATTTTCGCACGTTGCCCGCCTTTTACCGTTTGCAGATCACCAACGAGGACGTCAATTCACCCCAAACTGCAAACAGCGGAATCGGTCTAAAAACGATGCGTCAACGGGTCCAGGAGCTACAAGGTCAAGTTCATATTTTGCAAGAAAACCAACGCTTTCAGTTGACGATCATTTTACCAAAGGAGGAACACCAATGATTACTGTAGTCATTATTGATGATGACCCGTTCGTGACGACCTCGTTACAAACCATTCTTGAAAGCACAGAAGAGATTCAGGTGTTGGGTATCGGTCATTGTGCCAAAGACGCCATTGCTCTTTACGAAGCCCATCGTCCTGACGTTTTGTTGACCGACATCCGTATGCCGGAACAAACTGGGATCGCTGCTGCCAAAGAAATACTGGCTAAATTTCCCCAAGCGATCCTCTTGCTTTTGACCACCTTCAAAGATCAAGAATACATTCGTGAAGCCTTTTCTATCGGTGTCAAAGGATATTTGATCAAACAGAACCTGCAAGCGATCATCCCTTCTGTCAAAGCCGCATACAATGGGCAAGTCGTGTTTGGGAATGAGATCGTCGAGACCTTCACGCAAATGATGAAGAACCAACCAGCGATAGATAATCAAGCATCTTTTAGCGAACGTGAACTTGCGATCATCAAAGAAGTAGCAGCGGGTAAAAATAATAAAGAAATCGCTGATGCCTTGTATTTGAGTGATGGAACCATTCGTAATTACATCAGTCAATTACTAGAAAAGCTGGAGTTGCGGGATCGCACGCAATTAGCGATCTATTATTATCAGCATTTACAGTAAACCTCATCGATTGCAAAAAAGCCTGAAGAATGCGAAGCTGCATTCTTCAGGCTTTTTGTTTTCTACTCGATTATCCGACTGTCATAGTATTTTTGTGGACAAGCTATGGATTTCCAGGACTGCCAGGATTCGTTGGGTTATTCGGTGTGTTAGGCGGAAAAATCGGCGCCTTATCTAACGTTTTTTCTAACCCTGATTCTTCCCGATCGCCTCGTTCTGACTCAGGACTTTCATCCAATTTGAATTCTTTTTCCATCTCATCTAATTTTTTAAAGTCGTTGCCAGATTCTTTTGCTAATTTTGCTAATTTATCTTCGGTTTCTTTCGCCATAACGTAACGCCTCCTTTTGATTTTAGCTTAGCATAAGAAGCTAAAAAACCAAAAGAAAGCGCTCACTAACGACCCTTTTTTAGTATTTTCTCATCTTTGAATCAACCATTTTTTGCGGGCATAAAGTCGTATGGAGAACAATCCTTCATGCCAATCATTGGATCCACTAAATGCTTTTTGACCATCGTTAAGGTCAATACACCATCGTTTGGCGTTTCTTCGATGAGTGCTTCTTCCCCCGTAGTCCCTTCACTTAGAACCTTATCCCCTGAAAGAGGCTTTGCCATTTCTGTCTGATTTGATGCTGACGGTTCCGTCTCGGCAAAAGCAAACAAATCAAGCCCACTATCTGAGGTCTTTTCTACCGCTTGCTTGTTAGCACTAACTTCAGTGCTGGATTGCTCCTTTATCTTCGTCGAAGACGTTTTTACTTTCGTGTCAACAGAGGAATCCTCATAAAATGGATCATCCGCTTCTTCAAATTGGGCCAATTTTGCTCGTTGTAACGGCGTCATTTTTTCTGTGCCATTGATGCGTTCTTTCAGCGTCGTTAAACGAGTCGCAGATTCGTGGTTGACACAAGTTTGGTACGCTTGTGGTTCACCAAGTAAAATCAGCATCTCTTTGCTACGGGTCACAGCAGTATATAGCAAATTGCGCTGCAGCATGCGTTGGTATTGATGAACCATCGGCAAAATAACCATTTGAAATTCACTGCCTTGAGATTTATGGATCGAACAACAGTAGGATAACGTGATCTTGTTCCATTCATTCCGCTTATAGGTCACTTCGTTGGCATCAAATTGAATGACCAGCTCGTCGACCTTGTCTTCCGACTGTTTGGCTAGAGTGATCCCAACGATTTGGCCCATATCGCCATTAAACACGTTATCTTCAGGAGAGTTTACCAACTGCAAGACCTTATCTCCGATACGATACACCGTATCATTGAAGGTCACCTCTTTTTTGGTCCCATCATTGGGGTTAAAGATCTCTTGCATCATTTTATTAAGGGCATCGATACCCGCTGCCCCACGATACATCGGTGCCAACACTTGAATATCTTGCGGCGTGTAGCCTTTGTCTTTTGCCCGTTTCACGATCTGAGCGATCAACGGTTCGATTTTGTAAGCATCACACGCAAAGAAAGAACGATCTTTTTGGTTTTGTGTAAAATCTGCAGGCAGCTGCCCGTTTTTTATGGCATGGGCGAGTGGAATAATACTTGACCCATCGCCTTGGCGGTAGATCTCCGTCAATTCTTGTTTCGGGATCGCATCGATCGCTAGCAAGTCATGAAGAACTTGTCCTGGCCCCACAGAAGGAAGCTGATCTTTATCCCCCACAAAAATCACTTGCATGTTCGTAGGAATCGACTTAAAGAGGGTATTCGCCAGCCATGTATCCACCATAGACATCTCATCGACGATCAGTAAGCCGCCTTCTAATTCTTTTGGACTGATCGATGGCGCTTTTTCACGTCCGTTCAAGCCTAACAAACGATGGATCGTACCACTTGGCAAGCCAGTCGTTTCGTTCATTCGTTTGGCGGCTCGACCAGTCGGTGCTGCCAAGAGAATCGGAAAGGTTTCGTCGCTGTATTTTGATGGTTCTAAGTCCAAATCGTTCAATTCAGCAAACAATTGTACGATCCCATTGATCACCGTCGTTTTCCCAGTACCAGGTCCTCCTGTCAAAATAAACAATGGCGAACGAATGGCTTCTTTGATTGCTTCTTCTTGCGAAGACCCATAGGTGATGCCTAAATGCTTCTCAATTTTTCGCAGCGTTTTGCTGATTTTTTTCTCAGGATACACGATCTCTTTTTTGCGGGAAAGCAAGCGTTCGATTGAACTAGCGATTCCCCACTCAGAAAAGTACAAACTGTTTTCATATAAACGAGTTTCTTCTTGCTGGATTTTTCCTTCCTCCACTAATTGAATGATCGTTGATGCCAGGTCGTCTGGCGCGATCTCAATAGGACGACTCGTCTCTAATAAACGCAGTGTCTGCTCTAACAAGTCCTGAGCGTGGATAAAGGTATTACCCGTCTGCAAGGACTGGGCGAAGATTTGATGCAAGACCGCCGCTCGAAACCGTTGCGGTGACGAAGCTTCGATCCCTAGCTGCTCAGCGATGCCATCTGAACGTTTAAAGCCAATGCCTTCAATGTCTTCCACCAGCTGGTAAGGATTTTCTTCGATAATTGCTAATGCTTCATTCTTGTAGGCTTGGTAGATTGCAAAAGAAAGCTGACTACCAAAACCATAACGGCTCAAGCCAACGATCACTTGATCCATCCCATGATTTTGCCGAACGGTATCTAAAATCATTTTTTGCTTACTTTCATTCAATCCTGGAATCTGCTCCAACAATGTTGGTTCTTCCAGCATCCGGTCGATCGCTTCTTCTCCTAAAAGATCAACGATTTTTTCAGCGGTCTTCTTGCCGATCCCAGGAAATTTTTCTCCAGAAAGGTAGGCGATCAACCCTTGTTCAGAGGTCGGTTGTTCTTGTTGGTAGCTTTCGGCCTTCAACTGGACGCCATACTTGGGATGATTGACCAGCTCACCAAAAAACCGATACTTTTCCTCTTCTTGGATTTCGCCGAAACTACCAGTAACGACGATCTCCGAGTCTTTGTAGTCGGCATTATTCTCAGTGACTTTAACTAATAGTACTTTATAAAAATTGCTGGGATTCTGGAAAAAGATGGCGGCAACATGGCCGACAAAAAACGTTCTTTCTGGAATCATGGTGCCGCTCCTTTCATGGTTTACAATAAAGCGTCTAATCCTGCCTGATTGCTTAAAAAGCTTGCTTCATTCCAAAGTTTTAGTTCAAAAGGCAATACTTTTTGTTCATTCGTCTCTAATAAGCTAACGCTGTTATTGACTAATCCACCTTGCTCTCTTAATTCGGCTAATGGTTTGCCTGCAAGCCACTGGATAGCAGCCGTAAAGGATGCGCCATGACCGACGAACAATAATGGGCCTTCATGTTGCATCACCGCATCCATGACGACGGTCTCGATTCGGCTCAATGTTTCTTGGATCGGCTCACCTTTAAAGGCACTGGGATCGTATCGATCCAGGTGATTACGCAAATCAGTCAGTTGTTGGGGATACTTCTCATGCATTTCATCGATGGACCGACCTTCCAATTCACCGAGTCCGATTTCTCGCAGGTTCTCATTATAAATGATTTCAACAGGGTGTTGGAGTCTTGCTTGGATCTCTTGGGCAGTCACTTTTGCTCGCAAAGATGTACTTGAGTAAATCTTCTCAAAAGGAATAGCTGCCAGATAATCACCGAGTAATTTGATCTCGTCATAACTTTCTGGCAATAACGGCGAATCCCCCAGCATTCCTTGAAAGCGGCGTGCTTGGTTCCACTCTGTTTTTCCGTGACGGGTAAAGTATAATTGCATCGAAAAAGCCTCGCTTCTTAGTCTAATTTGTCGTTCTCGTAATGATGCGTCAATTCCAACTCTGGGAAGCCTTGCTGCCGCAAAACTTCATAAATGATCAAGGCCGCCGTATTTGAAAGATTAAGGGAACGAACGTGCTCATCATTCATCGGAATCCGCAAGCATTTTTCGGCATGCTCTCGCATAAAGCTTTCTGGAAGCCCCGTCGTTTCTTTCCCAAAAATGAAGAACTGATCGTCATCTGCGGTGTAATCGACATCAGAATACACTCGATTGGCAAATTTCGAGATCAGGTACAACGGACGCGCTCCTAAAAAGTCCATAAAAGCAGCTAAATCTTTATGATAGGTAATATTGACATTATGCCAATAATCAAGCCCAGCACGCTTCAATTGCTTGTCATCCGTTGAAAAGCCTAAAGGCTCGATTAAGTGTAAATGAGTATTTGTTGCTGCACACGTCCGTGCAATATTCCCCGTATTGGCTGGGATCTGAGGTTCAAAAAGAACGATGTGATTCATAGATAAAAACTCCTTTCGATCGGTTCTCGCATTGATTTGTGTCGTTAAACGTTACGTTTTCCATTGCATGCTCAGTAACTACTTCAATAACTTCTATAGTACCATATTTTGGCACGCTTGTTTTTCTAGAAACAACATTTTTTGGGCGCTTTTTTGGGCATAAAAAAAACGTACCAACTCGGTGTCGATCACTGCGAGTCGTTACGTTAGTGAAGCTCTTTTCACTAACTTTTATCAGAACAGGAACCTGATAAAAACCAATGAAAAATGACTTGAGAACAATATATCACTCCCATGGCATGATTGCAAGAGTAAATAACAAAAAAGTTCAAAATATTTTCAGGAAATTTTCGCAATCAACACCTCAACATCAACCGTAATCTGTGTCAAAGGGGTTTGTCGCAGCTTTTCTTTGCGTTCCTCCGAAGCCCCCCACTCTAACGGGGACATGGCAAGTAAATCTTGACGATTTTCTTCAGGGATCGCAAAAACATGCGTCACTCTTTGACGGGATGCGTTGGGATAGTGTTCAAAAAATTTGCTAACGACCCGTTCATTCGAATACTGCTGTTTTGTTTCGTTATCAGGATAAAAAGCGGCTCGTAGCTCTTTTAAATAGTCCGCCGCAGGAACCACTTTGATCAGCTGTCCGCCTTTTCTTAGAATGCGGTTAAACTCCCCATAATTTGACGGCGAAAATAGATTGAAAATCGTATCAAAGCTCGCTTCAGCAAACGGCAGGTTGGTCAGATCCGCCACACACCAAAAAGCTGGTACGTTTTGATTGGTTGCTAGATAGACTCCGTCCTTGGCAATATCAAAGCCGACAGCCGCCTGAGTCTTTTCATTGACCAGCTGAGCCAGAAAACTGCCTTCCCCGCAGCCAACATCTAAAAGATGCTTAGCATCTCCCAAAGCTGCTTTGATGGTCTCAAGGACTGGTGCATACATGCCGCTAGCGATCATTCGTTGACGCGGCAAAAACAGTGCTTGATCATAATCTGCTTTGACTTGATGATCCAAAAAGAAAAGTGTGCCTTTCTTTGATAAGTCAAATCGATGACGATTTGGACAAACCAAGCCATTTTCGGTCGGGAAAAATGCTTGGCGGCACAATGGACATTCAAACAAGTGATAATGGGCGTTTAAAAATAGGCGCCCGCGATCGATTTTTTTTAACATTCAACTTCCCTCATCTCTGCTCTACTTTAGCATATTCTTGTGGTAGAATGCTAGTGGATAGAATAACAAATCAATTGAACACCCATCAAATGGAGGTAAATCATGTTAAAAGAATTTTGTGCAGAAAACTATACCAATATTCCCTTAGCAATCGCCCGAGGTGCAAAGCGCATCGAACTCTGTGATAATTTAGCAGTCGGCGGAACAACACCAAGTACCGGCGTGCAAGAAGAAGTTCTGCAATATGCTGGCGAAAAAGGAATACCCGTTATGACGATCATTCGACCTCGGGGCGGTGATTTTGTTTACAATGATACAGAATTGAAAATCATGCATACCGACTTGATCGAAGCAAAAAAATTAGGAACAGACGGCGTTGTTCTAGGTTGCTTAACTCCTAGCGGCTGGTTGGACGAAGAAGCATTGGAGCTACTGTTAGAAACCGCAGAAGGCTTGCAGGTTACTTTTCACATGGCATTCGACGCGATTCCTGTAGCGCGCCAATTCAAGGCGATCGATTGGTTAGCTGAGCATGGGGTACAGCGGATTTTGACCCATGGTGGTGCTGCAGGCACTCCAATCGAAGCAAATTTCGATCGTCTGAAAGAATTGATCGCCTATGCTGGTGAGCGTTTAACGATTTTACCTGGCGGTGGCATTTCCTTTGAAAATGCCCAAGAAGTTGCCGATACACTAGGTGTAAAAGAAGTTCATGGAACCAGAATCGTTGACCTTAACGATTGAGCTTGAAGGACACAAAGAAATCCCCACAAACGATGCGTTTCTATCGTTTGTGGGGATTCTTTTAGATCGCTTGCAATAAGTCGTATTGTGATTGATACAAATGGTGATACAAGCCTTTTTGTGCCATTAGCTGATCATGGTTACCCGATTCAGCGATTGTCCCCCCTGCCACGTAAAAGATTCGATCAGAATTTTTGATCGTGGACAGTCGGTGAGCGATGATAAATGAGGTTCTGCCTTCTAACAGCTTCAACAATCCTTCTTGCAGCAATTCTTCTGTCTTCGTATCGATACTTGAGGTCGCTTCATCTAAGATCAAAATTTTTGGATCAGCCAACAACGCTCGGGCAAAGGAAATCAGTTGGCGTTGCCCTGCAGATAAAGTACTTCCTCGTTCTTCGACGACGGTTTGATAGCCATCTTTCAACTCCGTGATAAAGTCGTGGGCACGGACGATCTTCGCTGCTTCGATGATCTCTTCTTCTGTCGCATCTAATTTTCCATAGCGAATATTCTCTATGATCGTTCCTGAGAAAATAAAAGTATCTTGCAGCATGACACCCATTTGTGAGCGCAGCGATTCCAGCGTCACGTCACGAACGTCCATCCCATCCACTTTAACACTGCCTTCATTGACATCATAAAAGCGGCTCAGCAAGTTGATGATCGTGGTCTTCCCTGCACCAGTAGGACCAACCAAAGCAATACTTTCCCCAGGTTCAATGTGGAAGTTAACATCAGAAAGAATGTTTTTGCCTTCTTCGTATCGGAAGGTCACGTGTTCAAAATCAACGGTCCCTTTCATCGTTGGCAATACTTTTGCATCTGGTTTGTCTTCGATATCTGGGACTTCATCCATCGTTTCAAAAATTCGTTCAAGATAGGCTGTTGCTGTAATCAAAGAATTATAAAAATTCCCGATATTGATGACTGGATTCCAGAAATTATTGATATAACTGATAAAAGCGATCAGAGTACCTGTGCTGACATCGACACCGATCTGACGAATGCCGACAAAATAAATCAAACAAGTCGTAATGACTGAAATGTTTTGCACCCCTGGCCACATCAGAAACTGAATTTTGACAGCTTTCATCCATGAAGTCCGGTAATCATTGCTGACTTCTTGGAAGATCTCAGCATTTTCTTCTTCTCGCGCAAAGGATTGAGTAATCTTGATACCAGCAATACTTTCATGAATGTAAGCATTTAGATTGGATTGTTTATTACTCAACACCTGATAGGCTTTGCGCTGGTTATTCTTGATCACCATCACCATGATGAACAAAATTGGCAGCAACGCAAGGGAATACAAGGTCAATTTGAAGTCGATCGCAAACATAAAGATCAAGGTGATGATGACGTTGAAAACATCCGAGATCAAATTGATCAGGCCGTTGCTCAATAGGTCACTCAGTGTATTGATATAGTTTACTATGCGAATCAAGATCTTGCCGTGGGGCCTTGTATCAAAATAAGAAAAAGGCAGTCGCTGCAGATGTTCAAAAATATCAAAGCGCATATCCTTCAATACGTCTTGACCAATATTCGTGATATGGTAGATACGGTAACGCATGCAGACGCCGATAACGATCAAGGTCACTAGAAAGGCAGTTCCTAGAAGCAGCAATTGGTTGACATTTTTCTCAGGAATCGATGAATCGATCGCGATCTTTGTGAAAACGGGCGCCAACATTCCTGCTAAGTTTGCCAGAATGATCGTAAATAGGACTTTGGCAATACTTCTTTTATAAGGAACGACATATTGTGACAAGCGTTTGAAATCCTTCCAGCTAAACTCCTGGTCTAATTCCTCATCCACATCAAATTTATTTCTCGCCATCGTCTTCACCTCCTGACAAGCCTAATTGTTTTTGATACACTTCGTAGTATTTGCCCCGCAGACTGACAAGTTCTTCATGGGTCCCTTGTTCAACGACTCGTCCTTTTTCCATCATCAGAATCTGATCGGCTTCTCGAACAGAGGAAATTCGATGCGCAATGATAAACGTCGTTTTCTCTCCTGTTAATTTTGTCAGCTCCTGTTGGATCTTCGATTCTGTCTCCATATCGACGGCAGACGTCGTATCATCCAAAATCAAGATCGATGGATCTTTGGCTAAGGCCCGTGCTAGGGAGATCCGTTGTTTTTGTCCGCCAGAAAGCCCTACACCTCGCTCGCCCACGATCGTTTCATAGCCTTGAGGCATCCGAGAAATAAAGGTGTCTGCATCAGCGACTACCGCCATTTGCCGAATAAAGCCTTCATCCGCTAAAGGATTTCCAAAAGCAATGTTGTCGGAGATGGTATTGGAAAACAAGAAGACATCTTGCATCACCATTGAAATGTTTTCCCGCATTTGGCGCACGGGATACTCTTTGGCGTTTTTTCCATCAATCAATACTTCCCCTTCAGTCGGATCATAAAAGCGTCCAACTAAATTCACTAACGTCGTTTTCCCTGACCCAGTTTCCCCTAAGATCCCTAACGTTTGGCCAGGGCCAATTTTGAAGTTGATGTTTTCCAACACATTTTGATTCGGATCATCCGAAAAGTGGAAGGAAACATCTTTAAACTCTACAAATCCTTTGATTGGCTCTAATTTTTCTTGTTGATGAACAGGAATTTTCGATTCTTGCGCCAACATTTGCCGAATTTTGATACAGGCTGCAGAAAATCGCTGAACATCGTTGATCAACCAACCACTCATGCGCATAGGATTATTCAACATCCAAAGATAGCCATTAAACGCAACAAGATCCCCTAATGTCATCTCGCCGTTGATAACGAAGATCCCACCCAAAATCAAGGCAATGACTGACAAACTTCCTGCTAAGCCGTCAAGCCATGGCAGATAGGTACGGGATACTTTGGCAGATGCCATATTGCGGGTCTTAAAATCTTCGTTGTAGGAGCGAAATTTTTCAATCTCAAAATTTTCACGAGCAAAAGCTTTCACTACTCGATTGCCGCCGATATTTTCTTCCACCATTGAATTCAAGCGCGAAAAGCTCTCACGAATATCAAAAAACAGTGGGTGTGCTTTTTTAGACATGCGATTCGTCAACAGAAAAATGATCGGTGTGACAGCCACCAATGCCAACATCAATTTCCAATCAATAAAGCTCATGACCACCACCGCAGAAAAGAACCACAAGATACATTCAGCGATATTATAGGTCACCCAAGAAACAAAGTGGCGTATGGCATCAGTATCCCCGGTCATTCGTGCCATAATATCTCCAACCCGTGTGTGATTAAAAAAGTCGAAATCCAATTCCTGCAGTTTCTGATACAAGTCTTCCCGTAAATCGTATAGCGTATTTTGTCCGACCCGTTCAAATAAAATTTGATAACTGTAGCGGACAATGGTACGAATGACGGTCGTTGCGATCATGATCAACAATAATGGAATCAATAAGTGCGTTTTTTGCTGATTGATGACATCATCGATCACCATTCCTCCCAAGTACGGATTAACAATGATCAGCGCTGCATTGATCACTAAAAACAGGACTGCCAATATGATTTTTCCCCGGTTCTTTTTGGCATAGCGCCAGATCCATTGTGTATTACTCATCTAATTCCCCCTCTCGTTGTTAAGCTTAGCGTTTTGAAAAGCGATTTGAATGGTTTTTCTTACTCATTTTGATGTAAAATATTAGTAAGAAGCACCATTCCCTTTTTTTACAGGAAATAAGCACCCAATTGGAGTGAATCAGCCATGAATTTAGTTAACCCTCGCACGTTTAATCCAGAAATCATCTATCTCTTTGACCCATGGACGCAATCAGAAAGTCATGGAGAAATGCACCATCATGACTTTTTAGAAATCAGCGTCTTATTAGAAGGAGAAAGTACCTATTATTTTGAAAAAGAACCAGCGAAAAAAATCCGTGCTGGCAGCGTCATGCTTTTCAATCCTGGCGTCGATCACTGCGAATTGCAGCCTAAGGGCACTCGCTCCCATCAGCTGCATATTGGTTTAAAAAATATTTCTTTGGAAGGTTTTAAACGGAATTTTTTCCCTAACAAACACCCCTTGTTGGAGCTAGGCAAATACCATCATCAAGTTTTGGAAAAAGCCTGGCAGTTGGTAAGAGAAAGCAGTGAAGAGCGGGATGAGTTTCAATTGATGCAAAAGGCTGTTTTGATGGAGATGCTCGTCTACATTTTACGTGGACTAAATGAAGACCATATCAATGTCTTGCCTTACCTTTCCAAAAGCCAACGACGACAACAACAGATCGTCAACTATACGGTCTATTACTTGGAAAATCATTACAAAGAAGAAATCACGTTAGAGAAGCTCGCACAGGATCAATTTCTCAGCCCGACGTACCTTTCAAAGATTTTTAAAGAGGCGACGGGTGTCAGTCCCATCAACTACTTGATTGAGATTCGCTTAAAGCGTGCCAAAGACATGTTAAAAAATGAAAACCTCACGATCAAAGAAGTCGCCTCTGCTGTGGGCTATCAGGATGCTTATCACTTTAGCAAGTCTTTTAAAAAACTTTATGGTGTCTCTCCTTCTGGGGTATTGCCAAAACCAAAAAATTAAAGAGCAAGCCGATGACCTTCCTTCGAATGAAGAATCATCGGCTTGCTCTTTTTTGTTCATTGAATAAAATAGTTCATAAAAAGACTGGCAATGTTGAAGTAGATCAAAACACTGGTCAAATCGCTAAGGGTCGTGATAAACGGACCACTTGCCACTGCTGGATCAAAACCCAGCTTGTCCATCAGCATCGGGATCAAACTTCCCGCTAAGTTGGCTACTGTGATGGCACACATCATCGCCATCCCAATCACAAACCCTAGAATCGGATTTTGTTTCCAGACAGCTACGATAGCAAAAATCGTCAACCCCGTGATGGCACCTGTGAACAGTCCCGTCAGCACTTCACCGACCACCGTCTTCATAAAGCTGTTTTCTTTGTCGTCATTGATCGCCAGACGACGAACGGCTACAGCTAAGGATTGGGTACCAGCATTACCGGCGGTCCCAGTGATCAGTGAGATAAAAACAGCGAGAATACTTGCTTCGCTGACCAACTCTTCATAATGACTGATCAGACTGGCGGTGGCCATTCCGAGAAAGAGTAAGGTGATAAGCCAAGGCAAGCGTCTCGAAGACGCTTTGATCGGGTTCTCACTGACTTCTTCCACATTGACCCCTGCCAAACCCGAATAATCACTGGCTGCTTCATCATCGATAACGTCGATGATATCATCGACGGTCACGATCCCTAATAGGTGATCGTCATAATCGGTGACTGGCAATGCGAGAAAGTCATAATCCCGGAAGGTCTGAGCGACATCCTCTTGGTCATCTCCAACATGAACCGACATCACCCGCTCGTTCAAAATATCAGCAATCATGGTATCTTCATCATTGATGATCAAGTCTCTTAAAGAAATAACGCCCACAAGTTTGTTGTCGGTATCCACGACGTAAATATAATAAATCGTCTCAGCAACATCTGCGGCATTTTTTAAGACATACATCGCTGAACGAACCGTTTGGTTGGCAACAATGGAAACAAACTCGGTTGTCATCAATGATCCAGCTGTTTCATCTTCATAATGCAATAGTTCTTTGATCTCGCTAGCGGCTTCAGCAGTCATCAGACTCAAATATTTCGCCGTTTGTTTCTTGTCCAATGTATTCAGTAGATCGACAGCATTATCGGTATACATCTCTGCTAACATCGTTGCAGCATATGCCGGCCGCATTTCTGAAAGATAGTCCACCATGTTTTCATCGTCTTCTTCAATGACGTCAAACATATCTGCCAATTCTTTCGGCGATAGATACGTATAGACGATTTGTCGATCGTCTGCTTCTAAAGATTGGTAGAATTGACCCTGCTCGTAGATATGCAGATCCAAGAATGCCTCACGAAATCCCTGGATATCATTGTCTTTTAGTGCTTGATTCAGTTGATCAAATCGTTCGGTTAATTCTTGATTTTCATCCAATCTCTTCACCTCATTTGTTATTGCTTATCGATAGCTGAACAAACAGCGGCCATGTCTGCAGGTAAAGGCAGTTCAAAAGCCAACGGTTCATTCGTAAAGGGATGCTGGAATTGCAGCTGACAGCAGTGTAATGCTTGTCGTTTGATCCCAAGAGCCATTGTACCGCCATACATCTCGTCTCCTAATAAGGGACAACCGATTGCAGAAAAATGGACCCTTATTTGATGTGTCCTGCCTGTGTGTAACTGAATATCAACTAAAGCGCAATCTGAATTGCGTTGTTTTAGCCAATACTCCGTCCGTGCTTCTTTTCCTTCGTCACTGACCTTGCGTTTCAATAGTGACGTCAGGTCCCTAGCAATCGGCAGCTCAATCTCACCATGGGCAGAAAGTGCGGGCAGTTCACCAGCAACGAGGGCTTGATATTTTTTTACGACCTGCTTCTTTCGCAACTGGCTATCCAGCTTCGCATGGGCAAACCCATGTTTTGCAAAAAGCATCAGTCCTGATGTGTCACGGTCTAACCGCGTGACTACATGAATCACTTGATCTTCATAGTGCTGCGCTTGATAGTAGGCCTTGACGCGATTGGCCATCGTGCCAGTCGGATGATATTGCGCAGGGATCGATGAGATGCCTGCTGGCTTATTCACGACTAACAGATGGGCATCTTCATACACGATCTCAATCGGTGTCGGGTCAGCCAGCATCGTCTCATGTTCCCCTTCAGGAGGAATTACAATAGTTACCCTATCATTTTGCGCCAAAGAAAACAAGACGTTTTGCTCGTGATCGTTGACAAATATCTTTCCGCCTTGAAATTTGATTTTTGCTAACAGTCCTTTGGACACCCCTTGTTCCTTCAAAAAGTATTTGACTTGCTGTCCTTGTCCAGTATAGTGATACGTAAATTCCATGGGTTTATTCTTCTCCAATAAAGGAATCTTTGACCCGATTCCAAAAATGCATATGCCGATAAGACGCAAAATGAATCCGTTCATCGGCAATACGGTAATAGATAGCATCGATTTCTTCTTGTTCGATGGTAAACTGATCGATCGTCACTAAATAGTCGGTGCTTTGCTGCAGTTGTACTTTGACCCATTCATGGTGACCCACGACGATCGGCGAACCAAGGGTCCGAAAGACACGATTGTTCAACGAAGCAATCTCTGCCAATTGAAAGGCATTGATACTTGGGTGCAAGACTGCCCCACCAACACTCTTGTTATAAGCAGTGGAGCCGGTGGGCGTTGAGATCGATAAGCCATCGCCGCGAAACTTTTCAAAGAGGTCTTCTTTAATAGAAATATCGGCAACCATCGTTCGATTGCCGCGCTTGATCGTTGATTCATTCAATGCTAGGAAATGCTTGTCTGATTTCCCATTCGCATACGTGATACGGACATCTAATAACGGATAGCTGACGCTTTTTTGATGGTCATTGCATAATGACTCGACTAGTTCTTCCAATTCATAATCTCGCCAGTCCGTGTAAAAGCCGAGATGACCCGTATGGACGCCTAAAAACTGTACTTGGTCCAACTTATGATTGTACAAGTGAAAAGCAGAAAGGAGCGTGCCATCTCCCCCAACAGAAATCACTAATTCAGGATTGTCTTGATCGATCTTATTTTCAGATTGTTCTAAAAGCGTAGTTAAACGCTTTGTCACTTCTACCGACTTGCTTTCTTGATTATGGACGATTGCCACGCGGATACCTTTCATTCCGTTTCCCCCTTTGGCAACGGGTTCTGATCATGTCCGCCTCGCTTGCCTTTCCCATGTGAAAATAACCGTTGTGCCTCTTGGATCTCTTCACGGATATTGGACATTTCTTCATCTAGCTGATAGGCGGCTTCTGCCGACCGACGCAGTCGTTCACTGATTTCAGCGGGAAATTCCCCTTGGTATTTGTAGTTTAATGAATGTTCGATCGTTGCCCAAAAATTCATCGCTAGTGTCCGGATTTGAATCTCAGCTAAAATAATTTTTTCCCCGTCGATCAGTTGAACGGGATATTCGATCACTAGATGATACGAACGGTAGCCACTGGCTTTTTTATTGGTGATATAGTCCCGTTCAATGATCACTTTCATGTCTTTGCGTGTTCGTAAGAGTTCAACGACTTGGTGAATGTCTTCCACAAATTGACACATGATTCGCAAGCCAGCGATATCAGACATCTCTTCTTCCAGCCGATCCAAAGCAATCCCACGTAATTTACTTTTCGTTAAAATGCTATCCACTGGCTTGACCCGCCCAGTGACAAATTCAATGGGAACATGCTTGTTTTGTTCCCGATATTGTTTTCGTATGCCTCTTAATTTTACTTTTAATTCTGAAACCGCCTGTTCATAAGGCGCTAAGAATTCTTCCCAATCTCGAATCATTCTTCTCCCTCGATTCTGTTCATAACATACCTCTTATTCTACCATACTCTTGGAATAAAACTGAATGAACAGAAGAGCAGAAACAAAAGATTTTTTGTCTATCCCCCAACATCTCTGCTTTTCTTTGTTTGGTTTCTTTGACGGAATAGTTGAAACAGCGTACACTATGGTTGCAATAGAAAGAGAGTGAGAAACGATGGTCGAACAAGTAGAGATTGAATATAAAACAATGTTGACGGAAAAAGAATACCACCAGCTGCTTGCTTATTACAATTTGTCAGAAGAAGCATTTAAGATACAAACCAATTACTATTTTGATACGGTAGATCATAAGCTGCGGGAAAAGCACTTTGGCTTGCGTATTCGCACGACTGCTACCAATGCGGAATTAACGCTAAAAACCCCCATTGAGCACGGGTTATTAGAGACGACTGATCCTTTGACGAAAACGTCCGCAGCTTCATTGATTGCTTCAGAAAAAATTCTACCTACGGGTATCGTTGCTCAACGCCTAAGAGCGGCAGGTATCGAGCCTGACAAGTTACGTATGATCGCAGCATTAAAAACGAAACGGGCGGAATTTCCGATTGAAGAAGGATTGCTCGCGTTAGATGAAAGCTGGTATGGTCAACAGCATGATTATGAGTTGGAGTTAGAAGTCAACGAACCGATTAAAGGGAAAGATGCCTTTCACTCCTTGTTACGTCTCTTTGGCGTTCCTTACCGACCAGCGAAAAACAAGATCATCCGAGCCGTTGAAGAAAAATCATAGTAAGCTGTCCTTTTGCTTACTTTTTTCGCGTTTTTTTGCTATATTTAATAAAACATACTTATTTTGTTTTTCAAGGTACAAAAGAATCTTAATTGGGGAGAGATTCAAATGATCGAACTGTTTTTATTTATTAATCCGATTGGGCCTATTTGTTATGATATCGAAAAAGAGATTCTCAATAAATTAAACACCAGCCGCAAAAAAATCCATTTGCAGATCCTACCTTTCGTTAACTTGTTTTCCGTAGGTGTCTCAATGGACTATTTGTCCATGAATAAGACGGATTTGGTCTTGCGAAATGAACAGACCAACCAAATCTATGCTGCATCACTGGACTATAAGGCCGCTCAGTTGCAAGGGAAAAAAATTGCGCGGGATTTCTTGTTGAAACTGCAACAACGGATAGGGATCGAAAGACAAGAATATAGCGATGCCTTAGTGAAAGAATTATTTTCTGAAACGAATGGTGATTTAGAGATGTTCCTAGAAGATCGATCCTCTGAGCTAGTGAAAAAGAACTTTGCCACCGATCAGCGTGTAGCCAAAGATATGGGCATCACGATCACACCCTCTGCTGTGGTGTATGATTTTTCAAGTGAAGAAGAATATGGGGTCCTTTTAGAAGGATCAGAGGAACTGAGAAGTCTTCCGCTCGTCTGTGGTACAGCAACAGAACTCGATACATTTTTGCAAAAAGCTCAGTCTTTGAAAGCACCAAAACTTTCCACTATTCATGAAATTGATCGCGGGTTGATTCTTTTATGAAACCCTATTCAATAGCGACGCTGCGCAGCGAGCCAAACGATGATCTTGTGTTTGGCTCGCTGCGCAGCGTTTTTTATTGTGGACAAACAAAAAAACAAACCAATCCTTTACGGATTGGGGCTCTATAATTTATGGGACTGATGAATCAGAATTGATTCTTCA
>NZ_JAUKPK010000014.1:0-184951 GCF_030499455.1 Enterococcus sp. B2E4 | reverse complement strand
GATTTGATTTTACACAACTCATCAGTCCTTATTGACAAAGAGCCCAAAAAAATGACTAGAAGCGGATCGCTTTTAGTCATTTTTTATGGCTATTTGTTCAAGAACTCCTACAAATTTGCCTATACGAAAGTAGCCTACCAGCTTGTTGAACAGGTGATGAGAACATCCAGACGAGTTGCGTGCTTAATCCATCCTTAACGGTACTTACCACAGGAGGTTCAAAGTTCCTTAGACAAATAAAGAACAAGATCGTCATTATTGCAGCAAGGCGCATTCATCGCACAATTCTGATTATTGAACCAAACACCAGATCCATCTGGAATATAGCCTTGTTTTACATACAGTCTCTGGGCCGATCCATAACCATTATGCAGGCCTACCCCCAATGTCACCACGGCAGCTATTTCTCGTGCCTTTTCTTCGGCTGCTTTTAAAAGCTGACTGCCTACCCCTTGTTTTTGATAGGATTCAAAAACATTAAAATCCACAATTTCTGGATACAAGCCTTTAAATGGTCCGTGCTTTGCTAGAGGGACCAAGGTCAAATACCCGGCAGTTGTGTTGTTTATTTTGGCAAGCAAAACGCATCTCTCCCCCGCTTCTTGCTCGTTTAAATAATCAATCAAGAGCTGCTGGCGAGAAGGCCATCCTTGCTTTAAAAACATTTGATCCATTTCAAGGATATCTTTTCTCTTCAACGGTTGAATGTCTATGACCACTTATTTGCTCCATTTCTCCCCCTCACTCGGGGCTATGTTCATTCTATACAGTGTGTCGCTGGCATTGATTTGCCTTATAGTTAAACTTATTCATCATAAAAAATAATAGGGATTATCAGGGATTGCTGCTTCACCCAATTCCTCTAGCAATCAGCTGAATGTCGCTTCCCACCCATCATAGAGCTTTTGAACTGTCTCTTTTGGCCGATTGGGTTCATTATAAACTTTTTGGCTAATGGCCGCTTGGAGCCAAAAAATCGCTTGGATCACTTCACGACTAGTCTGGGCCTCAGGTACATCCGCCCAGACGGATAAAGCGATCGCCTGTGTTTGGGCAAGCTGTTCCTGTGCAACTTGTTGTCCATTGGCAAACGTCGTCAACTGGAATTCATTGCTGATTTTTTCGTAGGTTGGATAAGTATAGCCTGCCGCTTCTCCTAAGACATAATAGAAAAAATTATCATTGTGATTGATCATGGTATAGCCTTTTTCAAAAAAGACATCTGCCGGCGCCATATTCTGGTTCCACCGGGTCCAATAGGAGATTTGGCAATTCTCCGTCAACGTTGTTTGCTCTTGGCGATTCAAGCGGTAAAACCCATCATTCCAGACCCGCACAACAAAGCCGAGACTTTCAACAAAGGCCGTTAGCTCATTGACATAATCAATAAAAACTTCGATTCCGCTAGCTTTTTCCCCATAGCGCTCGCGGGCTGCTTCGATCATTTGCGGAAAGTTTTCTAAATGATCAAAATCAATAAACTCATCGGCACCAATATGAAAATAGGTGCTGTCTTCAAACAGTTGCGCATATTCCCGATAAACTTCCTGAATAAAAGCTACCGCTTCTGAATCCAAAATGTTCAGTGCTCGTTCATCACGCGTGCCATCGGCTGTCGGTAATTGCCACTCGGGCTTTTGAGCCAACACTTGCCGCAAATGACCAGGAGAATCAAAATCAGGGATAATGGCAATTGAATGGTTTTGAGCATACGCAATCAATTCACGAATTTCCTGCTTGGTCAAATATTCTTCCGAAACGATTTCTGGAAATTGCTGGGATTCAATCCGAAAGCCTTCGTTTTCCGAAAAATGAAGCTGCAGATGCGTAAATTGGAAGCAAGCCATACTGCGGACGATTGCTTTCAAATCAGTTAGAGAATAAAATTTACGCCCGATATCGATCATCAGACAGCGTTCTTTAAGCGCTGCTAGATAGCTTTTCTGTGCTAATTGACCTGTCGTTTGATCTCGGCCATATTTGGTTAACGCGTAAAAGACGTGTTCTGGCGAGGACACACTGATTGTTTGGGTTTCAAATCGAAAATCAGCATCCAGCTGCGGATCGACCACTATTTGCGGGAGCGGTTCCTTCGCCGACTGCCAACCTATCTCCTCAAAAAAGACGGCAGCTCGTTGCTGAGCTTCTTTCAAATCAACTGGTTTATTCATCTCATTCTTCCTCTTACTTTCAATAATTTACGTTCAATAATTTCTCATTTTTTGGTTCATTTCACGGTATTGCCCTGGGGTCACACCCACTATTTTTCGGAACTTTCTCGTATAGTTGGAAACATCATAATACCCATTGTTACGAATAATTTCTTTGATTGGCAAATCTGTTTCAATCAGTTCTTCTTTGATTTTTTTCAGCCGTAATTCTTGAATATATTTGGAGAAGGTTTTGCCACTTTCTTTTTTTACAAAACGGCTGACATAAGAGACAGATACACCTACTTCCTCTGCCACCGATTCTAGCGATAGCTGAGAGGAATGATAATTTTCTTGAATAAAACTGAAGATTTTCTCATTCATTTCCGACTCGTCATCCAGCGGCTGTTTCTGCACCTTTGTACAAATCTGCTGGGCAATCGTTAACAAGGCCGTCTGCAATTGGTTCAAGCTGTTGAAATCGGCACTTTCAGAAGCAGTATGCAGTACCTCTGCCCCCACCAATTCACCGCCGACTTGCGCGATCGTATTCAACAAGTAGTAGCCGTACATTTTTTGGACACGAGGCGAAGTCTGTTTGCTCTCGCCTTCTTCAATCAAACGTTGGATCGTTTCACTGGCAATTTCAATATTTCCTTGATTCAAGGCTTGGATCAATTTTAATTTTTGATTGTCTGGATAATTGATCGGTAAATGTTTGGTCTCTTGGGAAAGCTCCGCATAGTAGCTGATTTGCTTCCCTTGACTTCCTTGATTTTCCAGTGCCGCCAATCCTTCGATATACGATTCATTAATAGCCGTTAGTTGATCCACCGTCATCCCGACACCCATTGCGGGTGTTAGGGAGATCGCTTGGGTAATTTTTTCCGCGATAGCATCTACAATTTCTTTTTGTTCTTTGCCATCAACAAAGCCAACGGTCAATGCCAGCATTTCTGTGGACAAAATTTCAGTGGCATATGCCGTATAATCAGCTTCTTTGATTTCTTCGATATAATCAATTAAAAACTTCTTATCCCCTTGCTTGGCTTTGGTATCAACAGTTTTCGTATCAATGGCGATCACAAAATAATTCGACTTAGGAAAACAAACATGGACAGCTTCCAAAAGCAGAGCCAATTCTTGTTCTGAACGGAAACGTCCACTCATTAATTTGCGCAATACTTGTTCTCTCGCATGGGGTGTTTGTAAACGAACTTCCTGATGCAGTTCTTGGTGCTCTACCAAAAATGCCGCTAGCGTATTATGGACATCATCCATCGAATGAAGAGTCATTTTTGGATCACGATGAAACTCCTGAACCAGATTTTCTATTTTGCGAATCGGCCGATAACTGCGTAAACCAAGCATCACGACTGCGGTGATACCCGTAAACAATATGGCGATAAATACTAGGACGAACTGTTCTTGCACACGGTTGACTGAAGCCAATGCTTGATTCGGATTGGCGACAGCTACGACCGAAATATTCAATTCTTTGTTGGCAATTGCTTGAACAAAATACGTCGATTGTTCAAACCGCATTCGTCCTGTTTGAATGCCTTTTTTCATTCGCTCAGGATGATTTAAAAAGCGTGCTAACTCATCATTGGTGGTACTGGCTAATAACTGATACTCATCATTGATGATATAGGTATTGCTGAGCCCATCACTATTGCTTAAATCAAGGATTCTCTTCAAATTGTTTTCTTTGATTTCATAGATTGCTGCGCCGTAAACGGTCATTTCTTCACTTTGAATTGGAACGATATAAAAGAAACGCGAATATCGCTGTTCTCCACCAGCACCTTCCAATGTCAGTAACGTCGGCGCTGGAGAGTCCAATTGTGCGACCAATTGAACTTGGTCCATATCGTTTTTTGGCAGTACCTTATTCAAGAATGTGTCGACTGACAGTGAGCCAACGGTTGAATAAAGGGTCGCCGGGGCTTCTTTATAATATAAATAGACTTCTTCGACTAGATCGTTAGTGATTTTATATGTCTGCATCGCTTCTTTTGCTTCTTTAGTCAAGTAAGGATGCTGTAGGTATTTCAATGAAACAACATGATCATTGGTCATTTTTTGGGTCAGATAATTCAATTGAATAAATGTATTTTCTAATGAATATTTCAATTGGATCAATTGATTTCTGGCCGTCAGCAGTACTTGTTCATTGATACTTTTGACAGATGTATCATACCAAATCCATGACACGGCTAAAAAAGGCACTAAAAACACGATTAAATAAGAGCTGATGGAACGAATGATTCCCCTAAATAGTTTTTGACGATTCTGTTCCGGGTACTTTCTCATTTGCATCACCTATTCTCTGTTATTTCAAAAGCTCAAAAACGCTTTCATTTATCGGTACTTATTTAGGAGAAAAGAATGTATGATACTCTAATAAAATACGCTTTATTTTAATAAAAAACAATGTTTTTTTACAAGTTAGCTATCAGGCTTGTATTTTCTTAACCAGTTATAACAAGCGCCTAATAAATTTGATTCATTGCCAAAACGACAGGCACAAATGTTTGGCACGATAACAGTACTTGGAATCTGTTCAGCAATCACAGCCAATCGTGCGTTTACTTGAGGGATCAAGAAACGGCTAGCACTGATTCCACCACCAATCAAGATAATTTCCGGATCAATCATGTACTGCAGGCTATAGCAAGCTGCCGCCAGCTTATCGACAAAATCAGCGACCATTGGCAGACATCGCGGATCTTGTTCTTGAACCAGTGTATCAATGCGCTGCCCATTGATTGTTGGATCTCCGATACGCTCTGCTGTTTCTTCCACAAGAGTTCTGGTTGACCCTGCGATGCTCCAAAGTTCCCAATCCTTTGTTTCGGTCGGAAAAAGCATATAGCCAAACTCTCCTGCTAGTAAGTGTTTGCCGCGAACCAATTGATGGTTAATCATTAAGCCACCGCCAACGGATGTACCTAGGACAATTGTCGCAAAGGACGCACAATTTTGAGCGTGACCCAACCACTTTTCTGCCAATAACGCACAGTTGCCATCATTTTCGGCAGCCACTGGACATTGGTATTTGCTTCGCAAATGCCTAACCAGTCTTTTGCCAAATCCTTCATACAAAGGTGATGTCATCCCGATTTCTTGGCTTCGTGGATCAACCAGTCCCGTTGAGCTAATAGCAATACCATCAAATGTTGCGGCATAGAATGCATCGATGTGTCGACATATGCGTTGCGTGACTGTGGCATATTCCTTGTTCATAGGAAATTGAGTCAATTGTCTGCGTTCCCCTTGACTATTCACTAACCCACATTTAATAGCAGTACCGCCAATATCAATTGCTAAAATCCACATTTTCTTGACCTCACAAGGCTTTCTTTTATCTTGCATTTAGTATACGCAACCAATGTTTTCGGCGACCATATGTATTTCTTGCAACAGTGTGTCAAATCCGCCCAAGCCATAAAAAAGCCCGCAACGAAAGATATCTTGCATTTAGAAAGAACATACGTTGTACAGAAAGTGATAGCTTATCTGCTTATTTTTAAAACACTAAAAAGATCAAGTTTAACGCTCAGCTTCACAAAACTGTTCATCCTGCAAATCAAAAAAAGAAATCTATTAGATACGGTGCCTGAGAATTTTGTCAACAAAGGAAACAGCTACCCTTTTTTTGAGATAAGCTATCTAGTTTATAAAACAAAAAACCGTCACGCATAAGACATCCTCTCATGCGTGATCGGCATTCTACTTAGTCATTGCTTTTTAGAAATAGATCGAACGATTTTTTAGAACTTAGTTGCTGACTCTGGGTGTCACAACAGAAAATCTATTCGCAGTAAACTAACTTTGTTCTGTTCTTACACTCTGGTCACTCATTGCTCATTTGAGTCATAAAACCTCAATAAACGCTTGTGCTCGTTCAATATAGTACCTGCTCCAAATAATCCACCAACGGACCCAAGTACTTTTTATCCGTCCAATCACAATCTTGTCCGTTGGCTTCCATGAGCGCCTTCATCTGCGGATCATAGGTGTGCGGCGCTTTCTTAGCCGCAGCTTTTCTTAACATTTTCACTAAGTTTCGATCAAAGAAATTCATTTTGCTTTCCTGCCATTGTCCTCTGCCGTAAAAAAGGGGGATGTCTTTTAGCGAACCCGGGAGATTCTGTTCTCTGAGTTTTTTCACAACATCTTCTTCAGGAGCAGAGGCTCCCGCACAAAAGATAAGTATCTCTTTGTCTTTTAGCTGGTTGGTATTCTTTTTTAAAAAGGACAGTCCAGCAATACCCGAAGCATAGATTCCCCCACAGAAGATAATTGTGTCATAATCCATTACTTCAGCTATTTTCGCTTTTGGGGTTTCTAGGCTGGAAAAACCTGTTGCATCTTGAAGCCAGTGGACATACTTTTTGACAGCGCCGTATTTCGATTGATAAACAATAATGCCGTTTTTCATGGGGGAGCTCCTCTCTGCAGTTAGGACTGCACCTTATGGTTTTGTGCCAGCTATTGCTTGTTCTAAAAACGTTTCGTACGCTTTTTCCTGTTGTGTATAGATTTCATCTAGTGGAATACCGGGTGTCGTTACTGAGAAAATCGTACCGATTCCGATCGTGTAAATGAGCATATGCATGTGTAGCTGTTTGGCGGTTTCTATACTGATAGTCAAATCGACGGCAAGCCTTTGGGCTACTTGAGGATTCGTCTCCAACTGATACAGATCTTCTAATGACGAAACATTCGCTCTTTTTTGTAAGACAAAAATACTCAAAATATGGGGTTCTTCTTTCGCCAATTGCAAATACGCGTGTCCGGTACTGCGAAACAGATCCTGGGGGTCGCTATGGGCTTCTAGATACGCTTGTAAAAATTGCCGTGCTTTCTGCTCCACTTCTGTTCGCAGGCCCTCCATATTGGTGCAGTAACTATAAATGGGCTGGACTGAACAGCCTAACTTCTCGGCAATGTTCTTGACGATCACTTGCTCCATACCGCCTTTTCGTGCAATCTCAAAGGCGGCATCAACCACCATTTCCTTTGTTATTCGTTGTTTCGGCATTCATTGCCCTCCCTAAGCACAAGTTGCGTTATATAAACTCTTTATATAAATCGATTATATTATTTAGTTCCTTCGAAGTCAATTGGGTCCAGACCACTATCCCTCGCTCTTTCTATTGAATAAAGAGTTGTCTATTTCTCAAAAATCATCGTTCATAGGTTGTAAATTTTCCGTTACTTTCCAATGATTGCTGGTCTTTTATCCGCACAAAAAAGGTACAGCCCACAGAAAAAGGCTGTACCGTAGATAATACGTATGGACTCTTTTACACTCGAAGCTGCTACACTTCTGGGGTGTCCTCTGGTGGCGCTTCGGGGATCGGTTCTTCCTCTTCATACAAGGAGGAAACCCGCGTATACCATTCAAACACATGGGTAATGACCACTTTAGCTGCCGCATACACAGGAATCCCTAAAATGACCCCAACAAGGCCAAACAGTTTTCCTGAAGTCAAGAGGACTAACAGGATCGTGACAGGATGGATCGACAACTCGTTTCCTAGAACTAATGGCGAAATCAAGCGGCCTTCAATGGTCTGCTCAATGACAAAGACGATCAGCACTTGGATCAATAACACGGGTCCACCGACGATTCCTAAAAAGACCGCAGGGATCATGGCCAAAAAAGATCCTAAGTAAGGGATCAAATTTAGAAATCCCGCTGCAATCCCCAGTGTGATGGCATAATCTAAGCCAATGATACTAAACCCGATCATAAACATCACTGCGACCGCAAACGCCACCGTCAGTTGTCCCCGAATATAGGAGGATACTTGATCGTTCATCTCTTTTAAGACGACCAGTGATGGCTGGCGCATTTTGGTTGGCAGAAATTTAACAAAATAAGGGGCTAGTTTACGGCCATCTTTCAGTAGGTAGAACAAAATAAATGGCATGGTAATGACCGCTAAAACGATCGTTGCAACGGCGCCGAAGAAACTGCCTAGATTTTGAATCGTGCTGCGGGAAAGGTTTTGGACGATATCCGTCAAAGAAGAAATCAGCTTCTCATTGGAGGCTTCGATCTGCTCTTGGACTTGCGAGAAGATTGGATCAGAGAGAATCTCATTCACCTTATTCTCGATGATCGTCAAGTAGCCTGGCAAATTATCCGCAAAGCTCATGGATTGCTCTTGGATCTTAGGGATGATCACCACCACACCCCAGACGATCAGACCAACCACTAAAATAAAGAGACCAAAAATACTGTAGATTCGTTTGATTCCCTTGCGTTCTAAGTAGTCGACGGTGGGGTTCATCAAGTAATACAAGATCCCCGCCAAAATGATTGGCAATCCGACGATGGCTAAAAATTGCCAGACGGGTTCAAACAAATACGACACTTTCGTAAAGAGCAGCAAAATCAAGAGAATCAATAAAATGACCAGCAAGCTGGTCACTGCTTGATTGTTTAAAAACCATTTCCAAAACCAGGAATGCGGCTTTTTCTGCGTTTCTTTCATGACATTCTTTGCCTCCTAGTCGTACGTCACCTGCATGCCGACTTCTAGTTTCGGCAGAACAGTTGGCGTTAAATAAATCGCACTTGAAAGCTGATCTTCAGCCGGCACTTCGTCAAAGACAAAGGTCACATGCTGGATCGTTTGCAGGATTTGGTTTACGACCGTCCCTACATATTGGACTTGATAGGTCTGATCACCAAAAGTGATCTGGTCCCCTTTTGTGACGACTAACGCTTGCGAATCAGGAATCGTTTGAATGACTGAATATTCTCGCAGTGTGTCGGTCGCTTCTTCCCCAAAAAAGATGATCATTCTTTCTTGTGAATCGATCGCTTGTGGACCGATTTCTTTGATCGTCCCTTTTTTCATATGACAAACTCCCCTTTCTATCTTCTTGTTTATTATAACATAAAGAGTTTTTCTACCCGCCCAAAACCGCATTCTATGGTAGAATTAAATAGGAATGAAACTATTAGGAGGTTTTTTTATGTTGCAAACGATTTATTTAGGTACGTACACTCGTCGCGAAAGTAAAGGGATCTATTCGATCGCTTTAGATACGGAAAAAGGAACACTGACCGATTTGACCTTATGCGCGGAAGAAAAAAGTCCGACTTATCTTGCCCGCAGTAAAAAAGAAGCAGTTTACAGCGTCACAGAAGTAGATGGTAACGGCGGCGCAGCTGCTTATACCCCAGACTTTACCTTGCTGAATACCGCAACGGAAGAAGGCGCACCACTTTGCTATGTAGCAGTTGATGAAACCCGTCAGCTTTTATATGGTGCCAACTACCATAAAGGTGAAGTGAATGTTTATAAAATTCTAGAGGATGGCAGCATCGAAGCAACGGACAGCATCTACCATGATGAACCCGTCGGCTCTCATGAAAACCAAGACAAACCTCATGTCCACTATACTGACTTAACACCAGACCAACGTTTAGCAGTTTGTGACCTTGGAACAGACCGGGTCTATACTTATGATATTTCAGAAGATGGCAAACTGACAGAAGTTGCCGTTTACGTGGCAGAAGACGGAACTGGTCCACGTCACTTGGTCTTCCATCCAAATAACCAATACGCTTACTTAGTGGGCGAATTAGACAGCTCATTGACTGTTTTACGCTACAATGAAGCAGATGGCAGTTTTGAGAAAATCCAAAAGGTGCCAACGATCCCTGCGGACTTTACGGATTTCAACAGTGGCGCTGCGGTACGTATCTCGAACGATGGCCGTTTTGTTTACAGCTCAAATCGCGGCCATAATTCAATCGCTGTTTTTGAAGTAACCGATGAAGGCGCTGGCCTGACTTTTGTTCAATCAATCTCGACTGAAGGCGACTTCCCTCGCGATTTCGATTTGGACCCGACAAACGATTATCTCGTTTGTGCCAACCAAAATTCTGATAACCTAACGTTATACAAACGCGATGAAGCCACTGGCAAATTGACTGTCTTAGAAAAAGACATCTACGCACCAGAATGTGTCTGCGTCTTATTCAAAAAATAAAGTTTTGGAGGATTCCCCCATGTTTGATAAAACACCAAAGGAACTTGTGCTCAAAGATTTTTCTAATATCTACAATAAATGTCAATCAACCTTTGAACTAGTGACGAGCCGCAAATACAATGAATCATTGGTCCTATTAACGACTGCAGAAACGTATGCGATCGCTGAAAAAGCCTATATTCGCTGCGATACTGCCAAAGAGCTGCAAACAGCGGAAGTCATTGCTTTCTTTGATGCTTTTGAGATCTATTATTTTGAATTAAAACAAGTCCTTTTTCATGATGACGATGATTTTGTTTCTTTAAAAAATCGTTTAGAAAAAATGAAAGACACTTACGAAGCATTGACAGCCTCATTTCATTTGTTATGATGAAATCAAATCAAATGTGAAAAAGGTGACGTTATGAACCAAGAACAAGTGTTGGATCGTTTACGAGAAGAATTGGCCATGCCGTTTTTCGAAGCAAAACTAGAAGACAAAGAGTATTCCGAAGAAGACTATCAACAAGTCAAAGCGGATTTGGTAAAATACTTTGATGACTATGTACGCAATGTAGAAAATTAAGAAACAGCCTGCGATGATTCCTTCATCGCAGGCTGTTTTACTGTTATAACGTCACTAGAAAGTTTTGATTCGTCGTAGCTTCGATTTGAGGATGCTGTTTTAAATAGTCAGCAATCAGTTCCGTCATATCGACTTGAATCTCACGAACGATTTTTTCGGCAGAAAACATGGCGTAGTTGCCGCCACCTACTGCACGGTATTGGTTAATGACGATCTCTAATTCTTGATCCATCGCAATGGCTTTTTCTTCAAAGTCCAAGCGGGTGATTCGCTGACCGACGGGTTGACTAAGATCGATCGTATACTCGATGCCTTCATACATATCGTAGTTATAATATTGAGGTTTTGGCTCAATAAAAGCAGGATTGAAGACGATCTGACCGTCAACAACGGCTAAATAATCCGCCGTTTGTTCTAAAGCGGCTTTTAATTCGGCACCTGTTATTTTGACTACAGCTAACGTATTTGGGTAAATATAATTGGTGATCACATCCCGCATCGTGATAGTTGCGCCAAAGCCTTTGCCTTCATTGTTGAAAAGAGCAGTACCAGAAATTTTGGCGCCGCTGGCAGCCATCTGAACACGATTGATAAATTCAATATAAGGGTGCTCTTTCAAGCGTGCCCCCATCGGATCGGTGATTCGCATATCCCCACTGACTTTGCCTAACGGCTGATCTAGCCAGGTTTGTAATTCTTCTTCGATGGGTGCTAACAAAGCCAACGTCTCTTGATCTGGGACAGCATCTGCAACAGGGATCAACGCAGCCGTACTGTTTGTGACATGAACCCCTGTCTGATTTTTTTCAACCGTTAATTCGATGGCGCCGATAAAGCTTCCACGATAACCGGGCTGTACAACGGGGACACCATTGATTTTTGTGGCGATCTCACGGTGCTGGTGTCCTGTGAAGAACGCATCGATTCCTGAGACTTCCTGCAATAATTGATAGCCCTCATTTTCACCAGTCAATAATTCGGTCGGTTCTCCAGTGACTAAATCACGCTCGAAGCCGCCATGGTAGCTGACGACAACGATATCGGCTTGTTCTCTTAAGTAAGGCACATAGTTTTTCGCCGTCTCAACGATGCTGACAAACTGCATCCCACGAATCGTCGCAGGCTGTTCCCAATGAGGAATATATGGCGTCACCATTCCTAAGATCGCGATCTTTACCCCTTCTTTTTCAATGATGGTGTAAGCTTGGCCAAAGAATGGTTCTCCCGCTTCATTTAAAATATTCGCTGCGAGTACTGGTGTTTGGTAGCTGGCGATCGCTTCTTGCAAATAAGGCAGACCGTAGTTGAACTCATGATTGCCTAAGACATGGACATCAACGTCCAGGTGGTTGACGACAGCGGTCAATGCGGCAACGGAGTGCTGGCTTTTGGCGATGTAATAGCTTAAGGGTGAGCCTTGGATAAAGTCGCCATTTTCGATCGTTACGACCGGTCCGGTGGCTGCTTGACGTAGCTCTTTCATTTTGGTAGCAACTTTTGCCACGCCGAATCCTTGTTCCGTGTCATCGGCAAAATTGGTTGGATAGACATAGCCATGCATATCGCTCGTTTCTAAAAACGTGATTTTCATTCAAAAGACTCCTTTTCCCCTCAATAGACCAAAAGGGCATGCGCATAAGTCGAAAACCCTCGAAAGCCAGCATTTTCTGCTTCCTTGTGTCTTCAAACCTTATGGCACAAACCCTTTTGTCTTTCATTCTCAGGTGTTTCCCTGATTATACCTTATTTTGACGAAGAAATTCAGAATTATTGGTTCCAAGCATCTTCTAATTGTGGCTTCGCGTTTTCAATCAATTGATCGACATCTTGATCTGTATTAGACAAAATGTTTTCCATGATTGAACGCATTTCATTGTAAGCAGGATCAGCATTTTCAATCACTGGGATCGAGAACAATTCTTTGGTTGCATCTTCTAATTTGGCAGCGACTTTTGTTTCAGGATTGTTTTTGTATTCATCGCTTTCCAAAACAGATTCAACAACTGGCATGTAGCCGGTATCGATCGCCCATGTTTTTTGCGCTTCTGGCGAAGTTAAGTACTTCATGTATTCAAAAGCAGCGGTGCGTTGCTCTGGTGTTGCGCTGTTGAACATATACAAGTCAGTTCCTTGTTGCAAGTTGATTGGTTCTGGACGAGCTGCTACGTCATATTCAAATTTGCCTTCGGTATCTTTTTTAACAAAGCCTTCCCCTGCGATTGAGCCGACATACATTGCGATTTGCTCGTTGGCAAATGGACCAGACAAGTATTTGTCAGAACCAGCGATTCGGAAGTAGCCGTCTTTAACACCATCTAGGTAGTAGTTGATGACTTCTTTTGATTCATCGCTGTCTAATTGCAAGTCTTTGTCAAAATCAACGCCTTGATTTTTCATTGCGATGGCATAGTAGTTGTTTAATGAGTCAAAACCAGCACCTACGACTTCACCGTTTGATTTTTCGTAGATTTCTTGAGAAGCTTCTTTTAATTCTTCCAGGTTTGTTGGTACGTCAATACCATACTCGTCTAACATGTCTGCATTGTAAAACAGCATTTCTGTAGATTTGTTGAAAGGAATCCCGTATTGCACGCCGTCGATTTGTGCACCATCTAAAAGGGCACTGCGGATCTCTTCTTGGTCACCCCAACCGATAGTATCATCGTTGATGTATTCGCCAAGGTCAACTAGCATGTCATCTTGGGCAGCATTCCATAACCAACCAGGATATGCTTGGGTGATAGTTGGCAGATCTTTTGGTGAAGGCAAGGTTGAATTTACCTTTGCTTGCAGATCAGAGTAGCTTGATTGATTTTGCAATTCGATCTTGATGTTTGGATTTTCGTCCATGAATTGCTCGGTCAATTTCGTCAATGATTCTTCTTGCGCACCATTCATTGCATGCCAAAAGGTGACAGTCGTATCTTCGCTTAGTTCTGTAACGATTTCATCACTTTCCGTAGAACCAGATGAATCGTTGTTGTTTCCACAAGCCCCTAATACCAATGTCGCGGCTGCAGCTGCTGCAAATGCAAGTTTCTTTGTTTTCATTTTTTCCTCTCCTCTATCACTCTAAAATAATTTTTTCACCGCGTTGCGGCAATATTCTTTCACCATACGGATTCACCAGATTTTCTGGTTTCAGCGTATGGATTGGAACCAATCGTTGGGGCTCGATCCATGCAATGATCTGATCTAAATCAGCTGGTTTCGCATGTCCCGAGTTTGGCAAACGGACAAATTCGATCTCCAGTGCTGCCAATTGATCCAAAAAGACTTGATAAGCTGGATCAAAATCGCCTAACGGCTGCGCATCACTGTGAATATACAAACCACCCGTCTGCAAGTTTTCAAAATGCGCGACTGCTTGCCAAAGGTACTGGCTCGTGTCGGCACATAATGCCTGATAAGAAATGGCGAAGGCTGGATCGAGAGTCGCTGGTACTTGATCATCGATCGTATAGAACGGTACATCTTTATTGAAAATTTCTTTCAACAAAGCAGCTTGCGTCGCCTCTAAAACAACCGTCCGCGGCGCGGCTTCAACAAGCGCCATAAAGCGCTCGACATTGGCTGGATAGCCATTGAAAGTAATTTGTCGTTGGGGATTTTCTTTGACCAAACGCACGAAGGTCTCGATCAATTCTGTTTCACTTTCCACTGTGATCGCTTTGGGGTCCGGTTCTCTTTCTGGAAAGCTGATGCTGACCCCTTCCATCATCAATAGATCCGTGTGTTTGGCTAACTGACAGAATTCTTTGGTACGCTCTGGATGATAGCCATGCAAACGCAAATCACCGGTATAAGCGATAAAATGATCTGGCGTGCGAATCAACAAAGCTGCCGCACCGTACGCATCATGATCGACTGGAATGATCTCGACTTCGATTTCCCCGACCCGAATCACATCATGGGGTTCTAAGCCGATCAATTCACGGACAAAGCTTTTTTCTTCATGAGGAACGGGCAGCAAGAAGTCCCCTTTTTGATTCAACACTTCGAGGATCGCTTTGGTTTCCTTCAAGGTGTACATAGGAATATTTGGGTCTAAAAAGTTGATCATCTTGGAATGATCCAGATGGGCGTGGGAAAGAAAAACTGCTGTTTCTTGGTATTCTTTCGTTTCGCTTCCTTGGTACGTGTAATCTAAGCGTGGATCGTAGACATTTTTCAGTTCTGGTATCCAGCGATGCGCAACTAACGTTTGTAATTCTTCATCTGGTAAGGGTGTTTCTGGATGATACTCCGAACCGAAATCAAAAAAGATATGGGCATCTTTGTACGCAACTTCGATGACGGTTCCTCCAATCGTTAAAATTCCGCTATGGAAGGTGATCGTTGTTTTATCCTTTGATGCCATCTTTAGCCACTCCTTTGATAATTTCTTTTCTAAAGATCAAGTAAATGATCAGAATTGGAATGACGGTCAAGGTCGCTGCCGCCATTTGTAAATGAACGTCACTGCCGCTTTCTGTGGTAAAGGCAGCCAATCCATTATTTAAGAGACGGTATTTTTTCTCATTCGTCACTAACAACGGCCATAAGAAAGAATTCCAGCTAGAGATGAACGTCAGAATCCCGACTGTCACCAAGGCTGGTTTAGACATGGGGATCAAAATTCGGCGGATATAAGCTAGGTCGCTGGCACCGTCAATTTTGGCTGCCTTATAAAAGGTATTAGAAATACTTTGTAAATAACCGTTTAAATAATAGATGTAAAAAATACTGGTCAGAAAGGGAATGATTAACGCACTATACGTATTCAATAAGCCCATTCGCGCAATCGTATTGTAATTGGTGAAAATGATCGATTCATAAGGAACCATCAATAACGAGATCATCAATCCGATAACTAACCGTTTGTATTTGAATTCAAGACTAGTCAATGCAAAGGCAGCTAAAATCGCAGTGATCAGCGTCGCGATAGTCGTCACCGCGGAAACGAAGACCGTATTAAAGAAGTAGCGTAAAAACGGTGCTCGGGTAAAAACTTCCCCGTAGTTGCTCCACTGGAAAGACTCTGGCATGATCGTCGGTGGAATACTGGTTGCTTCACTGTAGGTCATTAGACCAGCTAAAATCATATAGACAAAGGGAAACAGCGTGATCACTGCTAAAATTGCTAAAAACAGCATCGAAACAATCGTGACAATTTTTTTCATTCGTTTATTCGCCCACTTTCTTCAAAAGTTTATTTTGGATAAAGGTGACGAGCAAAATAATGATGAACAAGATCACGGTTGCCGCCATTGCAATCCCCGGACGTCCGGCGATATGGAATTTGTCATATATATAAAAGACTGCCGTGGTTGCACTGCGGGCGATCCCTGGCTGTCCGCCAAACAAGGCATATACTTGAGTATAGACTTTAAAGGCACTGATCAGATTGACCGTTAACAAGAAGGCAAAGGTTGGGATCAACTGCGGAAAGGTGATTTTCCGAAAAATCTCGCCATCGGTGGCGCCAAACATTTTTGCGATTTTGTAGTGTTCTTTGTCGATGTTGCGCATTCCTGCCAACAAGATAATAATGTTGAAGGCGAGGCTCGTCCAAACGCCAAAGATGATCAAGGTCGTCATACTCATATTGACATTATCCAGCCAGTTGACTGGTGGAATGCCGACAAGACTCAACAAATAGTTGATGATCCCGTAAGAGCCATTGAAAAAGTAGCGAAACACGATCCCGATGGCAATCGTACTCGTGACATAAGGCATAAAAAAGATCGTTTCAAAAAAACTTTTGTATTTGACTTTTTCAAAAATGATCCACGCAATCGCTAAAGAAAGGATCAACGCGATCGGTACGACCGCAAAAGCAAAGAGCGCCGTATTTTGCAGTGCTCGAAAGAAGACTGGGTCCGTTAAAACCCTTTGATAGTTCTCAAGCCCAGCATACTGTTGGTTAATCAAGGTTCCTTTTTGGAAACTCATGATGAAGGAACGAAACAGCGGATATACACTGAATAAGAAAATAATGACCAATGAAGGCAGTAAAAACAGCCATGCTTTCGGTTGGTTCTCAGGGTTATAATTTTTTTTGAACATTAGTAGACCCGCTCTCCTTTTTCATCAAAGATAAAGGCTTTTTTGTAATGAAAATCAAATGACACTTGCGCGCCTTCTTCAATGATTTCTTCAATACTAACGATCGATTTCATATGTTTGTCAGCCAGATCAAAGTTCAAGATTCGTTCTCGTCCGATCAGCTCCACACTCTTGACTTCCGTTTGGAACAAACCTGCTTGCAAGGTGGTCAGCACATCTTCTGGACGAATGCCTAACGTGTATTGGCCGTCTGTTAATGGTTTCTTGAAGCGAAGGTCAGTAAAACGGTCAACTGGTACAGTGAAGGCAGGATGGATCATTTGGCCATCTTTGACTTCTACTGGCAAGATGTTGATGATTGGATTACCGATGAATTTCGCTACAAAAAGATTGTTTGGTTCTAAGTAAAGGTTTTGCGGATCATCATTTTGTTGAATGATCCCCTCGTTCATCAAGATGATCTTATCACTGATAGAAAGAGCTTCTTCTTGGTCATGGGTCACGAAGATCGTGGTGATGCCCACTTCTTTGACTAACCGACGGATCTCTTCACGGATCTTCAAGCGCAAACGGGCATCTAAATTACTTAATGGTTCATCCAGTAGTAAGACTTCTGGACTTTGCACCAAGGCACGCGTGATCGCTACCCGTTGCTGCTGTCCGCCAGAAAGGGTTCCTGGTTTTTTCTGACTTAACTCTTCAATATTGGTCAGTTTCATGAACTTTTCAGCAATTTTCTGTGCTTCGTTTTTCTTGATCTTTTTCTCTCCGACTGTCAGTGGAAACATGACATTTTCTAACACAGTCATATGGGGATAAAGGGCATAATTCTGAAAAACAAACCCGATATTGCGGTCTTTTGGCTCGGTCTTAACAACGGAAGAACCATTAAAGCGGATATCACCATCGGTGGGACTCAACAACCCCGCGATCAAATTCAATATCGTCGATTTCCCACAACCACTTGGTCCCAACAAACAAACCAAATCGCCTTTTTCTATTGTAAAATCTACTGCTTTCAAGGCTTCAAACTTATTATCGAAAACCTTCTTCAACCCGACTACTTCTATCAAAACTGCCCCTCCATTTTCTCTTTTTCCTCCGAATAGTTGACTGGCATTTCAAGTCACAAAAAAAACGAACTCTTGATGTTTCGGTCAAACGCTCAAAGAAATTCGATTTTAATCATAACAAACGAATGTTTTTATTCGATACCATTATTGTAAATGTTTTGTAAAAATCATTGGGAATTATGAAAGGATTTTTAATTAATTTACCTTTTAATGAGAAAACAATGAGCCAAACAACGCAGTTTCTAGCCAGTAAACACGAACATTTTAACGTTTTTAGAAAATTTTCATGAAAAACGGGTAAAAATTATCAATCCTTTAGTATCCATTGATGTTAACACTATTTTTACGCGACTTTTTGTCCAAAAGCACCTTTAGTAATTGTTTACTAAGACCATCAGTATTTCTTCTTTTAAAATAACAAAAAAAGGATGATTATTTAAAAAACAATCATCCTTTTTCATTCTATCCTTCGCCTCAGTCACCCGTCAGCGTCAGCAATTTCGTTGAAACTTGCTCAAGAAAATAACGGTCGTGTTCAATGATTAGCATAGAAGGCTCCACCAAATGGATCACTTCCTCTAATTGCTTCTGATTGAAGACGTCCAAATAATTTAGCGGTTCATCCCAGATAAACAATTCTGCTGGTGTCGCTAATGATTTGGCTAGTTCCACGCGTTTACGCTGCCCCATGCTCATTTGCTGGATCGGCGTTTGAAAGACAGCTCTTTCCAAGCCAAGCTTTTTTAAGTTATTTAGCAGATCTTGATAATTCAAGCCATGCTCTTGGGCAAATTCTGTCAGCATCCCACAGTTGTCCTCGTAGTTTTGTCGGACATAACTGATGGTGATTCCATGGGCTGTTTTGATCGTCCCTGTCTGCTGTCCATCGAAAGTACCTAAAATACTCGCAATCAAACTGGACTTGCCAGATCCGTTGGCCCCTTGAATCCCCAAGCGCTCTTTTTGACGGATCGCAAACGTCAGCGGTTTAAACAAAGGCTTCTCATAGCCGAGCTGAAAATGCTCTGCTTCCAGCAACACATCATGATGGCTAACAAGCGGAGTCATTTTCAGAGGATCAATCCACTCAATGCCTTTTAACAACGCAGACTTGTCTTGAATTTGATCTTCCATCCGTTTAACGATCGCTTTCGAGCGCTTCATGGTCCGTGCCGCTCGGGCACCGATCGCCCCCGTATCATAGATTGCCCCGCTGCCTTTTTTGGTCGGCGACCCTAATTTGTCCCGTTCGCGTCCTCGGGACCACTCCGCTTTCTCGGCTGCCGTCTGCTTCAAACGACCGATTTCTTTTTTCAACTTGCTGTTTTGTTCTTGCTCATACGCATCTTTTTGCTGCTTTTGCAGCTCATAGACTGAATAATTCCCTTTGTACAACACCAAGCGGCTTTTTTCGATCGCCAATACATGATCGACGACTTCATCGACAAACTGTCGATCATGGCTCACAACAATAAACCCGTTTTTTTGCTGCAAATAGCGGGCAACATGTTCGCGAGCAGTCACATCCAAATGGTTGGTTGGTTCATCGATCAAAGGAAAATTCTCTTCATCAACGAACAACCGCGCCAACAGGACTTTCGTTTGCTCTCCGCCAGATAAAGTGGCAAAGGGCCGCCAAAGAACTTCTGGATCAAGCTGCAGCAGGTTCAATTCCCGTTCCAAACGCCACTGCTCAAATTCGCCAGATTCCTGTAAAACAAAAAGCGTCAGTTGCTTATCGTCAGCGACAGGTAAGGGAAAATAAACGAATTGCTGCTCATGGGTGATCGAGCCGCTATAAGGCAATTCATTGAGCAGCAGACGCAGCAAGGTCGTTTTGCCGCGACCATTTCTGCCAATCAACCCTAATTTCCATTGTGTATCAAGGTTCAAGTTGGCATCCTCAAAAAGCAACCGTTCTTGGCTGTCAAAGCCAAAAGTTAAATGATTAATACTGATATTCGACATAAATATACCTCGTCTCTATTCACGGAATAGAGTAGACCTAAAGCTATTTTCAGAATCAGTTTTTAGAGGTACACAAAAAGATCCCCCATCGAAAAAGTCAACCAATCCTGAAAATCTGCAGACTATCCCCTTGGAGGAACAGTTTCATGCAGCTTTCAACAAATTGGTTAATTTTTCAATGGAGGATCCCTCATTTCGTTTAATAGTACCCTAAGTATAGCATTGATCGGCAAAAAAGCGCAAGTTCAGTACCCCCTGCTGCTTTTCCTTTATATTTTATTCACAAACTAAACCCGTTATCGCTGGAAACGTTTCATTAAAAAACACTTGAAACACAAAAAAACCATCAGGTTGGTTAGTCCTGATGGCAAAAGGAGTAAAATGAAAAATAAAAAGGTTGTTGGTTGTGAATTCATTATACCTCCGATAAAAAAACTTTACATGTGAAAAACATAACAGTTAAATTAAATAACTCTTGTTTAACTTGAATGTTTATCATTTTTTTAACAATAAAGCCGTCATCCGTTGAATGGCAAAAGAAATTTCGTCGGTTGCTTCATCTTGCTTGGCTTCTGCCGCATCAAAGGCTTCTTGGTCGATTTTGTTATCGAGACTCAAAATCATCTCATCACAGCCAGCAACATATTTCATATACGCCCGTTCGAATTTTTTATGGATCCCCATCACATTCGCTGGGGGACGCAATTTGCTGATTTTTTCCAGCATCAAGCGGTATTTGTCCGTGCCTTCTTTAAAAATTCTGGTAATCTCAGCTAGCCGCTCAGGTGTTACCTCGGCTTCTTTCTTCTCGTCGATCGCTTTGCGGATCTCTTCATAATTGGGATTCATTTTCTCCCCGATCGCTTCTGTTTCTTTGACAAGATCGTTGATTGTTTGTACATAAAAACCTAAGTTTGGTCGCACAGTGGGTCCCCTACTTTCTTTGTTATTATCTCCTATTTTACCGTTTCTTACTGCAAATGAAAAGGTCAAGTAACAGCCGCAGGGTTTATCGAAAATAAGCCAGCAAAAAATGGCCTGCTGCCCAGGGAGAAGGACAGCAGACCATTGATTGTTTTTCCGTTTATTTTTGGCTTATTTGCGTCCCATTGCTCGTTGGATCGCTTTGACGATCTCAACGACTGGAATGATCGCAAAGGAGGCGCCTAAAACGATGCCCCATTGATACAAGTCAAGGTGTGCAACACGGAAGATATCATTTAATCCTGGCACGATGAAGATCACCAGCATCAACGCAAAGGACAATAGGATCGCCCAGTTGAAGGCTTTGTTTCTAAATGCCCCTACTTTAAAGAGCGACTGATGGATCGATTTGACGTTGAAGGCATGGAACAACTGCATCAATCCTAACGTGGCAAAGGCCATCGTTAAGGCATCAGCATGGATCGCATCGTACGTATTGTGAACGGGCCATTGGATCGCTGACCAATAAACGAACAGCACGGTTGCCGCTTCTAAGATCCCTTGGTAGATGATACTGCTCATCACACCACCAGAGAAGAAGTTGGAACTGCGTCCCCGCGGTGCATGTTTCATTAGATCTTTTTCAGCAGGCTCCATTCCTAAAGCAATTGCTGGGAAGGTATCCGTTACTAGGTTGATCCAAAGCAAGTGGATCGGCAATAGCGAGTCCCAACCCCACAAGGTTGCTAAGAACAAGGTCAAAACTTCCCCTAGGTTAGCGGCTAGCAAGTATTGAATCGCTTTTTGAATATTGGAGAAGACTTTTCGTCCTTCTTCCACTGCTACGACGATCGTAGCAAAGTTGTCATCTGCTAGGACCATATCGGAAGCACCTTTAGAAACTTCGGTACCTGTGATCCCCATGCCGACACCAATATCGGCTTGCTTCAGTGATGGTGCATCGTTGACCCCGTCACCAGTCATGGCAACGACTTTGCCTTCTTGTTGCCAAGCTTTGACGATCCGAACTTTATGTTCAGGCGATACCCGTGCATAGACTGAGTAGTTCGCTACCTTTTGGGCAAACTCTTCTTCGCTCATTTTATTGAGTTCAGCGCCAGTCAAGACGGCATCATCATCGCCCGGTTTGATAATCCCTAAACGTCCCGCAATGGCTTCAGCTGTATCGCGGTGGTCTCCGGTGATCATGATTGGACGAATCCCAGCTTCTTTGGCTAAACGTACTGCATCGGCTGCTTCTGCCCGTTCTGGGTCGATCATTCCGACTAAGCCAGCAAAGACCAAATCATTTTCGACGATTTCTGATTCTAAGTTTTCTGGTACTTGGTCTACATATTTGTAGGCCATCCCCAATACCCGCAGTGCTTGTTTTGCCATATCGGTATTGTTGAATAAGATTTTTTCTTTTTCTTCATTGGTCATCGGCAGCTCTTGGCCGTCCAATAGTACTTTTGAGGTTCTGCCTAGCAAGACATCTGGTGCGCCTTTGACAGCAACTAAATAGCGGCCGTCTTCTTGTTGGTGGATCGTACTCATAAGTTTTCGGTCAGAATCAAATGGCAGATCTGCTACCCGTGGTTCTTGATTGACAAGATCTCGCACATGGAATCCTTGATCCATCCCGAATTGCACCAATGCGGTCTCAGTCGGATCACCGATCAAGTTGCCTTCTTCACCAAATTTTGTATCATTGGCAAAGTTCATGACTTTTAATGCCATGTTGTCTAACGGAATATCTTCTGAAGCAGCATGTTGCTTGTCATTGACATACAATTTTTCCACGGTCATTTGATTCAACGTCAACGTACCAGTTTTATCAGAAGCGATAATATCGGTTGCCCCAAGGGTTTCAACCGCTGGCAATTTACGGATCACTGCATTTCGTTTCGCCATTACTTGCGTACCTAAGGCTAAGATGATCGTTACGATCGCTGGCAGCCCTTCTGGGATCGCCGCTACTGCTAATGAGATCGAAGTCAATAGCATGTCGACCCATGACGTATTGTTAAAGATCGTTCCAACGAAGAACATGATCACTGCAATGATAATGATGGCGATCGTCAGGAATTTTCCTAGTTCATTTAAGTTACGCTTCAATGGTGTTTCGGTTTCTTGGGCGCTAGCCAGCATACCAGCGATTTTCCCAACTTCAGTTCCCATCCCTGTATTGACCACGACCCCTTTGCCGCGGCCATAGGTCACATTACTGTTTGAATAGGCCATATTGACGCGATCGCCGATCCCGACATCCGTCCCTTCGATGACGGTCAATTCTTTTTCGACTGGTACGGACTCACCGGTCAAAGCAGCTTCTTCAATTTTTAAAGAACTTGCTTCTAAAAGGCGTAAATCTGCCGGTACGACATCGCCAGCTTCTAATAGGACAATATCCCCCGGCACCAATTCATCGCTCTTGATGGTGACGGTATGACCATTACGCAACACATTGGCATTTGGTGTAGACATTTCTCTTAGTGCTTCGATCGCCTGCTCCGCCTTCGCCTCTTGAACGACACCCATGATCGCGTTGATAATGACAACTGCTAAAATAATAATTGAGTCCACGACTTCATGGGAAACGACTGCTGAGATAATCGCCGCCGCTAGCAAAACAATGATCATTAAATCTTTGAATTGTTCAAAGAATTTTTGTACCATCGATTTCTTTTTGCCTTCTTCTAATTCGTTGGGACCGTACTCAGATAAGCGTTTTTGTGCTTCATCGTTCGTTAATCCATTGGCATCTGTTTGCATTTCTTCCAGAACATGCTGCGCTTCTTGCGCATAAAACGCCTGCGATAGCTGTTCCTTTTTGTTTTCTTCTGACATGTTTCTCCTCCTTTTATATTTACTCTTCCTTTATTGTACATGATATGAAAAAAAATAGACTTATGTATGCACTGTCTAAGCATACATAAGTCTCACTGTTTAAGACAGCACCAGAAATTTCTTTCAGGATGGTGATACTGCCGCAGATGAAATCCGCCAATTACTCCCTCATGTTCATGTCAATAACCTACATTATACAAAAACTTTTCAGGTCTGGCAATTTTATTTTTGCTGAAACTAGCAGAAGGATTTCTCCTAAGAATCAGGCGATGATCGAGCCGTTTGGCATGCCTTTTGGTGCTTCCACGATTTGCAGACGACCGTCATTGTCTTCTGCTGAAAGGATCATTCCTTGGCTGACTTGTCCCCGCATTTTCCGCGGTTTCAAGTTAGCAACGATCACGACTTTTTTACCGATCAAATCTTGCGGTTCTGGATAAAATTCAGCGATCCCCGATAAAATTTGACGATCTTGATCATCTCCCGCAGCTAAGCGGAATTGCAGCAGCTTGTCGGCGCCTTTGACTTTTTGACAGTCAACGACTTCTGCCACTTTTAATTCGATCTTGTCGAAGTCTTCGTATTTGATCTCAGCTTTTTCAGATTGCAATGTGGTTTCTTCTGGATTCCATTTGACTGTTTCTTCTGGACTTTGCGTCCCTTCAGCCATTTTCTTTTGGATGTAGGCTACTTCTGTTTCAAGTTCCAAACGAGGGAAAATCGGTGTGCCTTTGGCAACGACTTTCGTGCCGCTTGGAAATTCACCAAAGCGTAAATCTTTCAGATCCATGGCAACAGAAGCCAGTCCTAATTGTTGGAAAATATTGGCTGGTGTTTCTGTCATCACCGGTTGCAATAAGATCGCAACGATGCGTAAGCTTTCCGCTAAATGAACCATTACACTGTTTAATTCAGCACGCTTTTCTTCTTCTTTGGCTAATACCCATGGTTGAGTTTCGTCAATGTATTTGTTGGCACGGGAGATCAACGTCCATACTTCTGACAATGCCGTACTGAATTCCATTTTATCCATGGCTTCATGGTAACGACCAACAACATTGGCAGCAGTCGTTGACAGCTCGCTATCAAAAGGCGTCACTTTTGAGGCATAATCTGGCACTAAGCCATCACAATATTTATTGATCATAGCGATCGTCCGATTCAGCAGGTTGCCTAAGTCATTGGCTAGATCGTAGTTCAAACGAGAAACGAAATCTTCTGGTGTAAACACACCATCGCTACCAAAAGGAACCGCCCGTAAGAGATAATAACGCAACGCATCTAAGCTGTAGCGCTCCACTAACATTTCTGGATAAACGACATTGCCTTTAGATTTCGACATCTTGCCGTCTTTCATCATCAACCAGCCATGGCCAAAGATTTTTTTCGGTAATGGCAAGTCTAATGCCATCAGCATGATTGGCCAATAGATCGTATGGAAACGCACGATTTCTTTCCCAACCATATGCACGTCAGCTGGCCAGTATTTTTGGAATAAGGAATCGTCGTCTGAGCCATAGCCCAATGCCGTAATATAGTTGGATAACGCATCGATCCACACATACACCACGTGTTCAGGGCTAGCAGTGACTGGGATGCCCCATTTAAAGGTCGTTCTGGAAACAGCCAGGTCTTCTAACCCTGGTTTGATGAAATTATTCAGCATTTCATTTTTACGTGATTCTGGTTGAATGAACTCTGGGTGCTCATCATAGTATTCAACCAAACGATCGGCATATTTGCTCATGCGGAAGAAATAAGAAGATTCCTTCACCAATTCTACCTCATGACCGCTTGGCGCTTTACCGCCGATGACTTTGCCCTCTTCATCTCGGTAAACTTCTGCTAATTGCGTTTCAGTAAAGTATTCTTCATCAGAAACGGAATACCACCCTTCATATTCACCAAGATAGATATCTCCTTGATCAAGCAATTGCTGGAAGATTTTTTGAACGGCTTTTTTATGGTAATCATCCGTTGTGCGGATAAATTTATCGTAACTGATGTCTAGTGTGTTCCATAGTTTCTTGACGTCAGCTGCCATTTTATCGACGTATTCTTGCGGATCTACGCCAAGTTCTTCTGCTTTTTTCTCAATTTTTTGACCGTGCTCATCGACACCCGTCAAATAAAAGACATCAAAGCCCATCAATCGTTTGTATCGTGCTACCGCATCACAAGCGATCGTCGTGTAAGAATTCCCGATATGCAGTTTGCCGCTTGGATAATAAATTGGCGTCGTAATATAGAATGTTTCTTTTTCAGCCATGGACGCAAGTCCTCCTTTTCACTAGTAAAGTGTATACTTAGGTAGTATACAGTTCGCAACCCAAAAATGCTATAATTTTAATCAAAAAAGCGCATAAACTAAGACCTTTTTCCATGGTTTACAAGGAACAAAGGAATCGTTTTGGTCCTTAACACGCAGCAAATAAACCAGCAGATTTGAGCATTTCTTTTCTACTAGTTATCATAGCGCAGATAGCCGTTCACTTCAATGTTCTAGGGGAAGAATCTGATCCTGACAACGAATCTCTTAGGAAATAAAGGTGTTTTATCTCTCTTTGATTAACAGGTGCTTCTTTTGCTATAATGAGGAAGACTTCACTTATAGAAAGGAACGCTATGACTCGAAAAAACAAACAGCATTTTTTGCTTTTAACTGTGCTTTCTGTGGGACACTTGCTTTTTTCAACCACAAGTTACCCCTTTTTGTTTGCGTACTTCAATAGCCATGATTATGCTGCGCTCTTTGCAACAGCGATGGCAGTCCTCCGTGTGCTTTTTTTGCTCTGGATCGCTCTTTGGGGCTATTCAGCACTCAAAGAACACCCGCCGTCTTCTTGGCTTTATCTCGCATTATTTTTCCTTAATTTGATCGTTCCTTATTTTTTCCGTTAAGGAAAACCGTCGCGTTCAGCTACTTACTTTATCTAAGGCAGGAGAAACCAATGAAAGAATTTACCTCAAAATCAGCTGAAAAACACTACTATGAAAAAGAAGCGTCAGAAGCAGAGTTTCTTACATGGTATCAGGCGCAAGATCAGCCGAAATACGAGAAACCTTCCGTAACCGTCGATATGGTTTTGATGTGTTACAACAAAGAAGAAGAACAATTAAAAATTGCGCTGATCCAAAGAAAAGGCCACCCTTTCCGTAATTCTTGGGCATTGCCGGGAGGCTTCGTCAATCCCAATGAATCGACGGGGCAAAGTGTGATCCGTGAGACGCAAGAAGAGATCGGGGTCACCATCTCCAAGCAAAACATCGAACAGCTGCATACCTTCAGCACCCCAGATCGCGATCCTCGCGGTTGGGTGATCACCGTCAGCTATTTGGCTTTTATCGGTGAAGAACCCTTAAGTGCCGGTGACGATGCGAACCAAGTACGCTGGTTCTCTTTAGAAAGAAAAGCCAATCAAATTTATTTGACCAGCGGCGAGATCGAGATCATTCTTGACCTAGTGACTGGCGCCTCTGTTGGAAAAGATACGTTGGCTTTTGACCACAGCGCGATCATCCTCAAAGCTTTCAAACGGGTTGCCAACAAGATGGAACACGAGCCACAAGTGCTGCTCGTGTTAGGCAAAGACTTTACGATCACGGAAGCCCGTAAAGTATTCGCCAAGTTTTTAGGGATCGATTTTAAAATGATCGATCATTCCAACTTCAAAAAATCCATGCTCCAATATTTTACGGAAGTTGGCGAAAAGCCCGTCGGCATCGGGCGTCCCTCAAAGATCTATCGCTTAAATGACGCATTTTTAGGTGACAAAATGTAAAAAAATACAACCCCCTGTCAGACCGTAGTTTGGCAGGGGGGTGCTGGTTAATCATAATTAGTGAACGTGGTTCCTAGAAACAAAAATCAGAAAGATTTTTTCTATACCCTAGGCGATCCCTGGCGTTCCTTCCAGTTCAAGCGGCTCAGCTGCTCATTTCGTTTGAGAGCCGTTCTAGCTTCTGTTGGTCCTGCATATCCAACGTGACAAAACGCAGTTCTTTGCCGTACCACTGCGCTTTGTACTGGATTTTGCGAACGAATTGATGCCAATCACTGATGCTGTAATGACCAGCTTTTAAAACCGTATCTTCTGCGATTTGTTCCAAATAGATTGTATCGTACTGTTTTACGAGATGGTAGCTGACTTGATCGATGAATTCCCGCTTTTGACAGCAGTGAAAACGATAAAGGCGAGCGACCTTTCCTTTTAGCTTCTGATAATTTCGCGCCTGGGTCAAAAGGATTTTCTTCCGTTTGACCGCCGTCGCTTTCACCTGAAGTTTGCGTTCTGCTCGCGTCAGCTTTTGCTTCGTTTGGATGGCATGCTCACAGGTGATGGGTATCGGCTGGTTGGCTTTGACCAACTGCTGCGGATCATAAACAACAGCGACAGAGGCTTGCTGCTTCGGCAATGGCGGGATCTCTTCCAAACAAAGGATTGAGATGTAAAACTCTTCGTTGTTTTTTGCTGAGATCGTTGCCGATTTGATCTTCCCTTTGATCGCCCGATGCTTTTTTACGGGAACCAATGTTTTAAGCTTTGGCAGCTTGATTTGATCGTCTTCAAAATAAATGGTGTGCTGCTGATTATTGGTGGTATACGATTGCCAGATACTTTTTTTGGTTTTCATTTTTGGAAAGCCAGCCCGCTTTTGAAAGTAATTTCGAAACGCTCGGTCCAGATTCCGTTGTGCATTCGCCAATGCCAAACTATCGGTCTCCTTCAAAAAAGGATACTCCTTTTTTAGTTTGGCTGGCGTCAACCCTTGCTTTGCTTCATTGTTGGCCAGCTCCTCCATCTTTGCCTCCAGCAGTTGATTGTACGTAAAACGTACACAGCCGAAGGTTTCGATGAAAAACTGTTTTTGCTGTCCATTAGGATAGATCCGAAATTTGTATGCTTTTAAAACACCCAGTTTCATCTCCTCCTAACACTCCCTATACCTTTGACGCTAGTTCCCCTTTTTTTGTGCTAACTTTTCTTGATAGATCTTGGCTTCTTTTTTCGTGGCATAAACGAAATGTCCTGGTGCGATCTCTTCCATTGCTCGTTCTTGGTTATCGTTTGGTTCGCTGACGTATTTGATCCGTTTGCGTTGACGCTCATGGTCAGGATCTGGCAGCGGAATCGCTGATAAAAGACTTTCAGTATACGGATGGACCCCGTAATGATAGATTTCATCGCTGGTGCCTACTTCTAGCAGTTTGCCGTTGTGCATCACGCCGATCCGATCGCTGATGTGTTTGACCATCGATAAATCATGGGCGATAAACAAGTACGTCAATTTATGTTCTTCTTGCAGATCTTGCAGCAAGTTGACGACTTGGGCTTGGATCGAAACATCCAATGCTGAGATCGGTTCATCACAGATGATGAATTTTGGATCGACAGCTAACGCGCGGGCGATCCCGATCCGCTGACGTTGTCCACCTGAAAATTCATGAGGATAACGGGTCCCGTGACTTGGGTTTAGTCCGACGGTTCGCAAAAGTTCATCCACCCGATCATTGCGTTCTTTTTCATTTTTGGCTAATCCGTTGATATCGATCCCTTCGGCAATAATGTCCCGAACTTTCATCCGTGGATTCAAGGAAGCATAAGGATCTTGGAAGACCATTTGAACTTCCCGGCGAAAATCAGCCAGCGGTTTCTTGCCTTTGATTTTCATAACATCTTGTCCATCAAAAAGAACTTCGCCTCCGGTAGGGTTATTCAAGCGAATCACCGTCCGTCCAGTCGTCGATTTTCCGCTTCCAGATTCACCGACTAGACCAAAGGTTTCTCCTTCATAGATTTGGAAGGAGATATCATCGACGGCTTTGACTTCGTCTTTGCGGCCAACGTTAAAATATTGTTTGAGATTCTTTACTTCAAGTAAAACTTTTTCCAACCGTTTCTCCTCCTTTAGACAGATGCCTGAGTATTTTTTTCTTGGAATTTTTTCCAGCGAATCAAGATCTCATCCGGCGGAGTCACTTTCGGTGCTTGCGGCGCTAACAGCCAAGTGGCCGCTTTGTGCGTCGGTGAGACGTCAAAGAATGGCGGTTGCTGTTCAGCATCGATCTGCAAGGCAAACTCGTTCCGTGGATAAAAAGCATCGCCTGTTGGCGGATCTAACAAATCTGGAGGTGAACCAGGAATCGCGTACAAGCGATCGCCTGTTCCTTCTAACGTCGGCATCGAACCTAACAAGCCCCAAGTGTATGGATGTTGCGGGTTGTAGAAGATCTCTTCTGCGGTCCCCACTTCGACGATTTTCCCACCGTACATCACGGCCACCCGATCCGCCACATTGGCAACGACCCCTAAGTCATGGGTAATGAAGACGATGGACGAATTGATTTTCTTCTGGATATCTTTTAATAACTCTAAGATTTGTGCTTGGATCGTTACATCCAATGCAGTCGTTGGTTCATCTGCAATCAAGATCTGCGGGTAACAGATCAACGCGATCGCAATGACGATCCGCTGCCGCTGACCACCAGAAAATTGATGCGGATAATTTTTCAAGCGTTTCTCAGCATTCGGGATGCCGACAAGGTTCAATAGTTCCAACGCTTGTCGCAAGCCTTCTTTTTTACTGATTTTGTTGTGCTTCATCAATGATTCTGCCACTTGCTTGCCAATCGGCATCGTTGGGTCCAATGAAGTCATTGGATCTTGGAAAATCATGGCGATTTCCTTGCCACGGATTTTTTGCAGTTCTTTTTCGGATTTTTTCAAAATGTCCGTCCCATTGAAGAGGATCTGGCCATTATCGACATTGGCATTGCTGGCTAACAACCCCATGATACTGCGGGTCGTCACGGACTTGCCGCTCCCAGATTCGCCCACGATCGCCAAGGTTTCTCCTTTGTATAGATCGAAACTGACATCGCGGATCGCTTGGACTTTCCCAGCAAAGGTGTCAAAAGAAATTTCTAAGTTTTTCACTTCTAAGACTTTTTTCATAGCAATCACTCTTTCATTTTCGGATCAAAGGCATCACGCAAACCGTCTGCCAGCAAGTTGAACCCAATCATAATCACAGACAAGGTCACAGCTGGTACCCACATTTGGTAAGGCAGGAACAAGAAGGTTTTGTAGCCATCGCTTAGTAACATCCCTAAAGATGCTGAAGGTGGTTTTAATCCTAGCCCAATAAAGCTTAGGAAGGCCTCGAAGAAAATCGCCGAGGGAATACTGAACATCATTTGTACGATGATCACGCTGGAAATATTCGGTAATACGTGTTTCATCGCAATCTTGAGGCGACTTTCCCCCAGCGTCGTTGCGGCTAAAACGAATTCTTGATCTTTTAGTTTCATCGTTTGGGCCCGTACGATCCGCGCCATTGGAATCCAGTTAGTGATCGCCATTGCTGCCACGATCGAGAAGATCCCAGGTTCAAAAACCACCAACATCAAGATCATTACCACTAAGTTGGGAATACCAGATAAGATTTCTAGAAAACGTTGCATCACATTATCGATCCGTCCACCTAAAAGACCAGAGATCAGGCCATAGGTTACACCAAAGATGATGTCAAGCATTGCCGCGATAAACGCGATCAACAAGGAAATACGTGTTCCTACAAATAGACGACTCAATAGGTCACGACCCAAGCCATCCGTTCCTAAAAGGAAATACGTCCCGTCAGGAACATTGGCAGCTGCATACTTATCTACTAGCTCGCCTCCCACCATCGCATAGCCGTTTAAGCCATTGATGTTGATACCAGGAATTTTCGGCGGCAGATTTGTAAAGGTCACATTTTGCGCAGTTGGATCATGTGGCGAGACAAAAATCGTAATGATTGAGATCGCGATAATGATCAGCAGCAAAATGATTGAGAAAACAGCGGCTTTGTTCTTTTTCAGACGACGCCATGAATCTTGGAAAAACGTTAATGAAGGGGTTGCGATCGCTTCACGCTCTTCATTGGTATTTTTTTGTAACGGTTGAAATTTGGCTGCATCGATGGCAGCAACATCATTTGCTGTGTAAGGTTTCTCTGCCATTAGCCACGACTCCCTTCTGAAACTCGGATCCGCGGATCAACGATTCCATATAAAATATCAACAACAAGAATAACAAAGACCAACATCGCGGAATAAAGAATTGTTACCGCCATGATCGTTGGATAGTCATTGGTCATGATTGATTTTACGAACTGTTCACCGATACCTGGGATCGCAAAAATATTTTCTACGACAAGAGAACCCGTCATCAAACCGACAGCTAGCGGTCCTAACAGCGTCAATAATGGAATCAAACTATTCCGCAAACCATGCTTGAAGGCAATTTCCCAGCGGCTTAACCCTTTTGCTCGTGCCAACTCGACATAATCACTATGCAGCACTTCCACCATCTCGGTTCGAATAAACCTGGCGGAATCCGCTAACGGCGACATCGCCAAGGCGACGGTCGGTAGGATCGTGCTGGCAAAAGTCTCCCACTTAGCAATCGGTAAGATCCCTAGTTTGATGGCAAAAATGTATTGCAGCAACACGGCAAAGACAAAGTTAGGGATCGAACGTCCTAAGATCGCCACTAAGGTAGACGTTGTATCGATCCAAGTATTTTGCTTCATCGCAGAGATCGTTCCTAAAATGATCCCAAAGAACGTACCAAAGATGATCGCTTGTAGCCCTAGTTGCAGTGAAGGTCCGATTCTTCCTGATAATAAATTCGCTACTGGCTGGTTTTTAAATTGGAAAGAGATCCCAAAGTCACCTTTTAGTAAATTGGTCAAATAAAGCCAATATTGGGTAATGATCGGTTTGTCCAATCCTGCTTGCTCATTTAGCAAGGCAATTTGTTCTGGACTTAATTTTTCAGCATTCGTATATGGTGTTCCTGGCAAAAATTGCATCAAGAAAAAGGTGATCGTGGCAATCAGCCATAATGTTAAGACCATGTAGAACACTCGTTTCAATAAATATTTCAAAAAGCTGTTCACGCAGTTTCCCCCTTAAGTATTTTGACTTCTATTCAATAATTATGTAAATTAACATAGTACGAATCATTAAAAAGGAGTCAGATCATGAAAATAAAAAAAAGTAGTGGGCTCATACCCCTCCTATGCCTCGCAATTTCTGGCGGATGGTTAGCCATAAAAAATGAATTTTCCATAGCAGCTCTTTCAGATGCCCTTTTCTTGTGGGCGCTGTTCTTTTTGATCATTGGCGGTTTTTTATGGGTATTTGCTTCTGGTTTCTTTGACCATTTTCAATACTCCATGAAGAAAGCTTTTTCCAAAAATAAAACAGATTATCTGAAATTATCCCAAGTCGGCAAACAGAGCTACGCCTTTTGGTTATGGCCTGGTGTCTTCTTGTTATTCCTTTCATTGCTCTTTTTAATGATTGCTACTAGTTAATTTCATTCTTATAGTTTTACTCATTGAAATGAGAAGCAAAAGGCTGAGACAAGAAATTGTCCCAGCCTTTTCTTCGGCATTTCAAGTCAACTACTCGTGATTATTCGATTGATGTCCACTTGTAGTCGTATTGTGCGCCCGCTGCGTGAGCAACAACACCTTTGACTTTTGTTGCACGTAAGTGTGCTTCCGCTTTTTGATAAACTGGAATGACACCTTGTTCATTCATAATGATTTTTTCTGCATTGACTAGGTCTTCCCAACGTTTGTCAGGGTCATTGGCATTGGTTGTACCCGCTGCTTCAACGGCTGCATCGTATTCTTCGTTGCTCCATTGCCCACGGTTGTATGAGTTGCCTGTCGTAAACAAGTCAGTAAAGCTACTTGCATCGGCATAGTCAGCACCCCAACCGCCCATTACTGTATCAAAATCACCAGCGTTTGAACGATCCAAACGAACAGAGAATGGTACTGGACTTAACGTGACTTTCACACCGTCCAATGTTTTTTCGATCGTATCTTGCAAGTACTCAATGATTTTCTTCGTTGAGTCTGTATCAGAAGCTAAGATATCAAATTCTAATGAATCGATCCCTAATTCTTCTTTGGCTTTTTCCCAATGTTCTTTGGCTTGCTCTTCATTGTATTCAATGACGCTGCCAGCTGCTTCCGTGAAGTCCGTATGATCGCCAGGGCTGAAGGTCATACCTTCTGGTACCAACCCAGTTGAAGCAATCGAACCATCCCCTAAGATCGATGTCACTAAGGCATCACGATCAATCGCATAAGAGATCGCTTTACGTAAGTTTTCGTTACGGAAAGGTGAATCTTCATCACGTTGGTTCAATTCTAGGTAAGAAGTCGTTGCTTCTGGTTGAGAAACGAAGGCTTCATCGTTAGCCATTTGTTGCGCTAATTCACCTGTTAGGATGACATCATCTGCTTGACCATCTTGGAAAAGGTTCAAGGCAGTTGAGGATTCCTTCACGACGCTTACATTGATCGTTTGTAATTTAACAGTATCTTTGTCCCAATATTGGTCGTTCTTTTCATAAGCCCATTCCGTATCCGTTCCTGGTCCATCAAACCCAGTCAAGACAAACGGTCCATTATAGACAGCATTGTCACTGGTTGACGCATATTGATCGCCATTTTCTTCGACCACTTTTTGATTTTGTGGGAAGAAGGATGGGAATGCTAATAAGTAATCAAAGTAAGGTGTTGCTTTTGCTAGGGTGATTTCTAATTCATAATCCCCCACTGCTTTGATGCCTAGCTCTGATGGATCCGTATCGCCTGCTGTGATGGCATCTGCGTTCTTAACTGGTGAAAATAGATACGCGTATTCTGATGCTGTTTCAGGTTTGACTGTCCGTTGCCAACCATAGACGTAATCTGCTGCTGTAACAGGGTCACCATTTGACCATTTCGCATCTTCACGTAATTTGATCTTGTAAGTCAGTCCATCCTCGCTGACTTCAGCTGCTTCAGCTGCACCAGCAGGTTGTGGTGTACTGTCAGCATCCAAACGATAAAGTCCTTCATATACATTGTTCAATGCACTGAAGCTGATCGTATCGGTTGCTAATGAGAGATCCGCACTTGGCATTTCTTGTGAAACCACTACGTTAAACACTTGTTCTGCACTGCTGTCGCCGCTTGCTGCTGTGTCATTGCTTGAACTATTTGTTCCGCCCGTTGTACAACCGGCTAACGCCACGCCACACACAGCCACTAAACCATAGGCCCATTTATTCTTCATCCTGTCCTACCCCTTAATTGAATTAATTTTCAGAATAATCATGCGATTTCTGAAGTTAGATAAGATTTTAATTAATAATTATTAAAAAAGCAATCCTTTTTTCGATAAAAAACACCTCAGACAGAAAGTTTTCTTGGTATTTACTTACCTTACTCTCATCAAACATTCGTTAAATGCTATTTTTCCTTTCTTTATTTATAAGAAATAAAGCAAAAAAAATAATAAAAAAACATGGTTAAATGTAACTTACATTCATTTTCCGTCTTTCTTTTTCATTTGATCCGTCAAAATGAGAAATGTCTGATAGAAGGGTAAACATACAGAAATCGCCAATGATTTTTATCAAAATAGTCCAAAAAAAGACCTGATCGCATGCTTGCTGATCAGGTCTTCTCGCCTTAAAGACATTTGTTTCATCCCCGAAAGGATGTACTCTTTAATGATTAATGGATCGCGCCGCCAATTGCTTTTAGATCTTCTTTGTCGGCATAATCAACGATGGCTTCCACCGCTGCAGTCAATCCTTTGGCAATGTCTTCGATGCTCATTGCAGGCTGTCCTGCTTTATCGACGACTTGCTGAGGAATAAACGGCACGTGGATAAAACCGCCCTTCATTTCAGGGTATTTTGTATCGATCATGTATTGTACTTGATACATGATGTGGTTGCAGACGAAGGTTCCAGCAGTATTAGAAACGGCTGCAGGTATTCCTGCTTTTTTCATGTTTTCTACCATTGCTTTGATCGGCAGTTGTGTGAAGTAAGCAGGCTTCCCTTCTGTTTGGATCGCTTCATCGACGGGTTGATTGCCTTCGTTATCAGGAATCCGGGCATCATCCACATTGATCGCCACTCGTTCTGGTGAGATGGCAAACCGTCCACCCGCTTGGCCAATGTTTAAAACGACATCTGGGTGGATCTCTTCAATTTTCTCTGCGACGATCGCTGCTGATTTCCCAAATACAGTGGGGATCTCTGCTTTCACGATCTGTGCACCATGAATTGTATCTGGCAACAATTTCACTGCTTCTAAGGCAGGATTGATTGCTTCTCCGCCAAATGGATCAAATCCGGTAATTAGTAGTTTCATTTCCATCATCCTTCCCTCTTTGTTTTACCACTAAAATGCCCAAAAGTACATTAAAGCGATGTGGATCACTAACAATAATAAAGCAATTGGGGCTTGTGCTTTAATGACGCCATTGGGGTCTTTCATCTCTAACAAGGCCACTGGCAATGCGTTGAAATTGGCTGCCATCGGAGTCAGCAATGTGCCACAAAAACCAGCGGTCATTGCCAACGCACCAGCAACGACTGGGTCGCCGCCTTGCGCCATCACAAAAGGTACACCGATGCCTGCGGTAATAACGGTAAATGCCGCAAAACCATTTCCCATGATCATAGTAAAGATCATCATTCCTAAACAGTAAGCCACGACACCGATAAAACGATTGCCTTCTGGCACGACACCAGAGATTCCTTGAGAAATCACATCACCGACACCAGCAGCGTTAAAAATGACACCTAGTGCTGCTAATAACTGCGGCAAGATACCGGCAGTTCCGACTTGACGAAGCATCCGATCGGAATCGTCCAGCACTGTTTTCGGTTTAGCGGAAGTCAACACGACTGCCAACAAGAGCGCTAAGATCGATGCGATCCCGATCCCCACTTGGCCCCCTAATGGTGTATAAGAAATCACCACAGCGATCAATGCTAAGCTGATACATGGCACGAAGATCGTACTACCGATCCGTTTAGCCGATGCTTCTGCTTTTTCATCATCCACGTCCACGATTTTACCAATCTGCACTTGTTTGAAGAAGGTCAAACAGCCCATCAAAACGATCAAAATCCCGTCCACAAGATACGGCAAGAAATTCCCGAAAGCAAAGACGATCCCTAGCAGTAACCAAAAAGCAGAGGTGCCTAATCGGGTGGGATGATCCGCTTCGCGAAAAACCCGTACAGCCGTCATGATCGACAGCAATCCGATCAAGATATAAAAGAATTCCAGTAATCCGTTAACGATTCCTTCCATCTATTTGTCCTCCTTCTTGCCATATTTTTTTGCTAATTTACGATCAAAGAGCAGGTTCGACAATGTAGCAATGACTAAGACGATCAATGCGATCGGCAATGAGGCTTGCGCGATCGAACTAGCTGCCACATCGTAGCCAAGAGATTGCAATGTTCCTACGATCAATAGCACACCAGAAGCAGCCACAAAGGTATTTTGGGCAAAGAAATTCCCGAAGTTTTCGTTAGCGGCAGCCCGAGCTTTGATTTTTTCCTGATCTTTTTCATCCAGTTCCCCAAATTTGTTTTCCCCAGCAGCTTGCGCCATCGGGTTAACGATCGGGCGGATAAATTGTGTATGTCCTTGGATCCGAATAGAGAAAAAGCCAGCAAGTTCTCGAATAAACAAGTACAAGCTCAAGAACTTCCCTGGTGTTAAGCCTTTGATCTTTTCAATCAATATGACTGCCTGCTGCTTCAAGCCAAAACGTTCTGACAAGCCGACCATCGGTAGTGTCAGTAAGAACAGTGTAACGAGTCGATTATTGACAAACGCTTCTCCTAACATTGTTAAAAAATCAACAACAGAAATCCCCGACACAAGCGCGGTGACAAAACCAGCAACGATTACGACAGCAATAGTATCTAGCTTCAGCAAAAAGCCGACTAAAATAACTAGAATACCAATTAATTTAATCCATTCCATCAAATCATCCTTTCACGATAAGTTATTTTTAATGGATACCAGCTTTTAGTATAATCTATTTTTTTCTTGTAAAACAATGTTTTTTGAATTTTCTTTCGAGGAATACGCTTTCTTTAATGTGTTTTTTAATTACTTAGATAGTAAATAACAAAAAGAAGAACTGCGCTTGTGCAGTCCTTCTTTTGCTTTTTGCGTTTAAGAAGCGGAGGCTTCTTTTTTCATTTGTTTGCTTCGCAGCTGTCCGCAAGCTGCGTCGATATCTGTCCCGTGTTCTTTACGAATCACGCAATTGATACCGTTTTTCTTTAAAATGTCATAAAAGGCTAACACATCCGCTTTTTTACTTCGAGCGTATTGGTCATGCTCACTCACTGGGTTATATGGGATCAAGTTGACGTATGACAATTTCTTTTTATCCTTCAATAAAGCTGCCAACTGACGGGCATGTTCTGGCCGGTCATTGACATGATCCAGCATGATGTACTCAAATGTGATCCGACGATTGGTTTTTTCTAAATAATAGTCGACCGCTGCCATCAGCTTTTCAATCGGGAAACTCCGATTGATCCGCATCATGGAGGTTCTGACTTCGTTATTTGGGGCATGCAGCGAAATCGCTAGGTTCACTTGCAAGCCGTTCTCCGCAAACTCTCTAATTTTATGCGCTAAGCCGCTGGTTGACACAGTAATATGCCGCGCGCCGATCGCTAAGCCTTTCGGGTCATTGATGATCTGTAAGAAATGCATCACATTGTCATAGTTATCAAAGGGTTCGCCAATCCCCATGACCACCACGTGAGAGACTCGTTCCCCCTCATTGCGTTCATCAAAATAGTGTTGTACTAACATGATTTGAGCCACGATCTCGCCTGCCGTTAAGTCTCGTTGCTTCTTTAATAACCCACTGGCACAAAACGTACAGCCGATGTTGCAGCCGACTTGGGTCGTCACACAAACGGACATGCCATATTCTTGACGCATCAAGACCGTTTCAATCATGTGATTGTCTGGCAATTGGAATAAATACTTGACGGTTCCGTCACTGGCTTCTTGTACCACCATCTGTTTCAGGGGATTGATCACAAAGGCTGCCGACAGTTTCTCAATCAAAGGTTTCGGTAGATTGGTCATTTCTTCAAAGCTGGTTACTCGTTTTTCATAGAGCCACTCCCACACTTGGTTGGCACGGAATTTCTTTTCATTTTGTTCAGTTATCCACAAAGATAAATCTGATTTGGTAAGTCCATAAATCGATGGGTTCACTTTTTTCCCTCTTTTCAAACTAGTCGCTACATACTATAACTGAATTCTTTGTGAAAAGCAACCGTACATTGCCTGATCTTCAAAGCATTCTAGCCCCACGCTTTTGTGGTATTCCTCTTTTTTGAAGATGCTCTTTCTTCCATTCATTGAATCTTTGGCCATAGGAAACCTCTCACAAAGACCTGCATGAAAAAAACAAGCAGTGACAGAACCTGCTCCGATGTACGAAACAAAGCGGCTCTTTCCTGCTTGTTTTCATGAGGGGGCTGTTTCCTCGTGCGCGTTACTTTCATTACATGATCACATTTCAAAAGAAAGCACTCTGCCTTCTTTGGCGGTCAACATGCCCCGTTGCGGCGGCTGCAGTTGTAAATAAAGTTGTAGCGACATTTCTAGTATCAGCTCTTTGTCTCCCTGCTGAAAAACGCCGTAATAATGTGTCTGTTCCCGCTTTTCTTCATATGTATGACTCACAAGATAATATCCTTGTTCCATGGTTTCGTTGCGCTTTTTTGTTTCTGAAAGAAAACGGCGAATATGTTTATACGTAAAGAAACTCAATAAAATGACAACTGCTATTAATACTACATACCCCATTGACAGATTTACACCTCGATCGTTGATGTGGCAAAGGTCGGCTCAACACCAATACTGATCATCAAGGCAGCATCGACTTCACACATCACTTTATCGTCTAAGTGACAAACCTTTTCTTTCAAACGGCTTTTGTCGATCGTGCGAATCTGTTCCATCAAAATGACGGAGTCTTTGCCAATCCCTGTGCAAGAAGCGGAAATCCCAATATGCGTTGGTAATTTCGGCTTCGCCATTTTTGCCGTGATCGCCGCAATGATCACAGTGGGACTGAAGTGATTCCCCAAGTCATTTTGAATGATCAAGACTGGACGTATCCCGCCTTGCTCCGATCCAACCACTGGTGAAAGATCGGCAAAATAAATATCTCCCCTTTTTACCATAGGACCACCCTAACTTTTATATTCTCGCGGAATCCTTGCTGAAAGGGTACACGCTACTTCATAGTGAATCGTTTCTAACTGGTCTGCAACATCCTGCATCGTAATTTGTTCCCCATGATTCTCACCGATCAAGGTGACTGGTGTACCGACAGCAAATGCCCGCGGCAAACGAATCATCAATTGATCCATACACACTCGACCGACGATCTCACAACGCTCGCCTTCTACTAAGATCGAGAAGCCTTGCATTTTTCGTAACCAGCCGTCAGCATAACCGATAGGCACGGTGCCGATCCATTCCTGACGTGGAGTGATATATGTTTCACCATAGCCAATCCCCGCTCCTTTTTCAAGTAATTTCACTTGTATCAGTTCAGAAACGAGCGAAAGCGCAGGTTTTAAGGAAAATGGTTCGCTCAGCGCATGACCTGATGGGTTCAACCCATACATTGCGATCCCAAAACGGACCATATTTCCTACTGCTTCTTTGTGCCATAAAGAGGTTGCGCTATTGCCTGTATGTATATATGTCGGCAAATAGGGCAAAACAGTTAAGACTTCTTTAAAACGTTGGTGCTGGGTTTCCCAATAGCTCGTGTCTGCTTGATCCGCTGTGGAGAAATGGGTAAAGATCCCTTCCCACTCAAAAGAGGGGTGATCTTCTAACCAAAGAATGGTTTGGCGCACTTCTTCGACAGTCAAAAAGCCGATTCTCCCCATACCAGTATCCACCTTGATATGCACTTTAAGCGGCTTATTTAGAGGGTTCTCCTCTAAATAAGCGCCTGCTTCTATCAGCCAGTCCATCGAAGCGACTGGAAATGACAAATCATAGGTCGTCAGCAAGGTAATATCACACACATTCACGACACCTAAGATCAAAATCGGGTCAGTAATCCCTGCTTCTCTCAATTCGATCGCTTCATCGATCGTCGCAACGCAAAAACCATCTGCGCCGCCTTCTTTGGCTGCAAGAGCGGTTTGAACCGCTCCGTGTCCGTAACCATTCGCTTTGACCACCGCAAAAAGAAATGTCTCGCTTGGTAAGTGAGCAATCTCATGTTTGATATTTTCGGTAATCGCAGTTGTATCAATTATCGCTTTCGTTGGTCTATGGTAAGCAACCACCATTTCCAGTTCCTTCTTTCTACTAGTGCTTGATCAGACGAACAAATTAAGTTGGTTTTATGTAGTCGGCTGTTCGTCCATGAAGTATCAAAGTCTTCTTGACTGACAGACTACTTCAACTTGGTTTATTCACTATCTAGTACTTCTAAAATAATTTGTGCAAAAGCAGTATCATTTGTATGGGTGATACTGACAAACGTTTTTTCTAAAGGATGAGGTGCTTTAGTAACGATCGGGGCACCGAATTCATTGGTCAAGACTTCAATGTCATGAAAAGAAACTTTGCCGATCCCTGTCCCCCAAGCTTTCGAAAACGCTTCTTTGCAGGCATAGCGCCCGCCAAGGAACTCTACCTGACGTTTCAGCGGCAAGCGTGCAAATAATTTTGCTTCCCTCTCTGTTAAAATACGCGTTATAAACTGAGGTTTTTTTTCAATTAATTCTTTCATTCGAGGCAGCTCGACTGCATCGATCCCGATTCCTTTGATCATTCTTTTCTCTACCTTCACCTAAGATAGGGTTTTCCAAATTGGAAATACCCCTTGTTCAGCTAGTTACCATTCTACCAAAAAAATGGCGAATTACCATTCAAATCTGACGAGTTTATACGGAGATTAAGATTTTTAATCGTTCGTATTTGTTTTTTATATAAAAAAAGACCTTGCAAGTTTCCTTACAAGGTCCACAAACTTAATTAGTCTTGGTTGTTTCTGATTACGAAACCGCGTTTTTTGTCGTTGCTGCGGCGATTGTTTTTACGGGCACCATCTTTTGAATAGTTGCCGCGGGCTTTATTGCCGTTGCCACCGCCACGGTTCCCACCGTTTTCTTTGCGGTTACGATTGCCGTTGCTATTGTTGCTGCGACGACCATTTTTGTTGAATGATTTTTTCCCTTGAGGCAATGGACGCTCTGGTGTGATCTTCACTGGTGCTAAATCAGCAGGATCTTTTGCCATAGTTTTTAGAAGCAATGCTGCTAAATCTTGTGCAGAATAACGTTCTAATAGATCGTCGGCTGCTTGCAAGTATTTATCTAAGCCATTTTCATCCAATTTGGTTTCAACAGATTCGATTGCGGCACCTAATTGACCTTTGAACGCTTCTTTTTCGGTCGGTGGGCGCATTGGTGTCATCCGTTTTTTCGTTAAGTTTTCAATGACGTGCAGATAGCTCATTTCGTTTGGTGTAACGAAAGTCACAGACATTCCACCTTTTCCAGCACGGCCAGTACGTCCAATCCGGTGAACATAGCTTTCAGGGTCTTGAGGGATATCGTAGTTGTAAACGTGTGTAACACCAGAGATATCTAATCCACGAGCTGCAACGTCTGTGGCAACTAAGATATCTAGTTGACCACTCTTGAATGAACGCAAAACGCTCATTCGTTTTTGTTGAGAAAGGTCTCCATGAATGCCTTCTGCTTTATAGCCGCGGGCTTCTAAGCCGCGCGCCAATTCATCGACACGACGTTTCGTACGACCGAAAACGATGGTCAATTCTGGCGTTTGCACATCCAATAAGCGAGTCATGATATCAAATTTTTCGTAATCTTTTGAACGAACATAGTATTGATCAATCAAATCAGCGGTCATTTCTTTGGCTTTGATCTGTACATGTTCAGGCTCTTTCATGAATTTCACGCCGATGTTTTTGATTGCTGGCGGCATTGTTGCTGAAAATAGCAATGTTTGACGAACATCTGGTACTTGGCTGATGATTTTTTCAATATCTTCCAAGAAGCCCATGTTCAACATTTCATCCGCTTCATCTAATACAAGCGTTTCAACGGTGCCTAATTTCAAGGTGTGGCGGTTGATATGGTCTAACATACGACCTGGTGTACCAACTACGATGTGGGGACGATCTTTTAGTTGACGGATTTGACGGCCGATATCGGCTCCACCGTAAACTGCTTGTACACGAATTTTTTTGTCTTTACCAAGACGGTACAATTCTTCTTGGGTTTGGATCGCTAATTCACGGGTTGGGGCAATCACTAATCCTTGTAGTTGATGGTTCGTTGGGTCAATTTTTTCTAACATTGGCAAACCAAATGCGGCGGTTTTACCAGTACCGGTCTGTGCTTGACCGATCACGTCTTTGCCTGCTAAGGCTAATGGAATCGTTGCTTCTTGGATGGGTGTTGCTTCTTCAAAGCCGGCACGCTCAACAGAAGTCAATAATTCGTTGGATAATTCTAGATCTTTAAATTTCAAATGGATCCTCCTAGGCTGGTCATCTTTTCGATGCCTGTTTTTCTATCATCGAAGCGTAGGTTAGTTCTTCAGAAACACAAGAGTAGTCCCATTTACTCTTATCTTTCTCTCGGTACCGAAAAACCGCTTCACGAAGGCATTATAAAAGGCTAAAACAAGTGTTGTTTGTCTCAGCCATCATTTTATCTCAAAACGTCAATGTTTTTTACAGTAATCATTCTGTGCTTCATCTTTCGGCGTTAGATAAGTATAACACGCTTTGAAAGTTTCAGCAAGATTTCAACTCCCTTTTACATTCCTTTTAGTGCATCAACGACTTCACTCAGGCCCATGCCATTGCTGCCTTTGATCACTAGGCTATCGGAAGGTTCTAAAGTTTCTATTAAGGAGGCGATCAGCTGTGGTTTTTCATCAATCGCAAAATAGCGCACCTTGTCAGCAAGGGCAGTGTTCGCTAGTCGTTTTTGCAATGCCTGCATTTCTTTGCCATAAAGGAAAACTAGCTGGAACGAATCATCCAAGTGTGCGGCCATCTGCTCGTGCATTTGTGCAGAATCTGGTCCTAATTCAAGCATATCTGCCAATACGGCGATCCGTCGTCCTGCTAAAGGCAATTTGCGGAAGCTATCCAATACCAGACCCATGGCCGTCGGATTGGCATTGTAAATATCGCTCAAAATCGCTGCCCCATTACCAGCAGTCACCCATTGGGTCCGATTTTTCGTCAATTGAAAATGCGCCAAGCCTTCCTTGATCGCTTCATCTGCTACACCAAAATGACGTCCTATCCCAATCGCGATCAAGGCATTTTTGACATTATAGCCGCCTAAGACCGGTAAGGTAAAGGTCGTACCTGCTACCGTAAAAATCGTCTGATCTTGCGATTCCTCCACGATGTCTCCTTGTAGATCTCCCTCAGTTAAGCCAAAAGTTTCAATGGTCTGCGTTAAATTGGGAACAAAGGGCTCTAACAATGGTTCATCAGCTGGCATCATAAAGAAGCCGTCTTTTTTCAATCCTGCGGTGATCTCCATTTTGGCTTTGGCGATCCCTTCTCTGGACCCTAAGTTTTCAATGTGGGCTTCGCCTATCAACGTGATAGCGGCAGCGTCAGGTTCTGCTAAGCGCGAAAGGACTTCGATTTCACCTGCATGATCCATTCCCATTTCTAAAATCAACACTTGGGTATCTTCTGGCGCATGCAAGATAGTCAAAGGCACGCCTAGTTCATTGTTGTGGTTGCCTTGGGTTTTATAGGTCTGGTACTTTTGGGCCATGACCGCTTCCACCATATCTTTGGTGGTCGTTTTCCCGTTACTTCCAGTAATACCGATGATTTTCGGTGCAAGCTTTTCTTTATACGCTCGTGCCAATTGTTGAAACGCTTTGACGGTATCCGTGACAGGAATCACAAGGATGTCTTGCGGCGGTTCGATCGTAGGGTGGCTCCACAGTGTGGCGATCGCCCCATTGTCTTTGGCTTGTTGGGCAAATTCATGTCCGTCACGGGTCCCCGCTAAGGGAACAAAGAGACTGTTTTCTTTGATCAGACGGCTGTCGAATTCCACAGAGGCAAGTGGCGTTTCATTTTCAATTTGCTGACCAAATAAGGCAGCGGCTTCTTTTACAGTAAAATTCATCAGGTTCGCTCCTTTTTCCTAAAAAAAGAAAGCACAAGATCGCTTCAAGTATTTTCCTTGAGTTGAGCTGGCTTTCTTCCTGCTATTTATTCTGCTTCGTTTTCTGTTGCTTCTACATTGGTCAAGAACGAACGTCTTTGATTGAAACGATTCATCCCTAATTGGATCAATTCTTCGATCAAATCCCCATAAGGCAAGCCGGTCTTCTCCCATAGCAGTGGGTACATGCTGAATTCAGTGAACCCTGGCATCGTGTTCAGCTCATTTAAAAAGAGCTCATTTTTATTGGTCAAAAAGAAATCACAACGGCTCAATCCGCTGCCGCCTAACATCGTATAGGCTTTTTTCGCAAACTCTTGAGCTTTGGCTTGTGTTTCTTCTGGAATTTGTGCAGGAATCTGCATCTCGATTCGGTTGTCAATGTATTTGGAATTGTAATCATAAAAGGCAACATCTTTTACGATTTCTCCCGGCATTGTGGTCCGAACGTCTTCGTTTCCAAGAACGGCTACTTCGATCTCACGGGCTTCGATTCCTTGTTCAACGATCGCTCGGGTATCGTAGCGATACGCTTCTTGTAGCGCATTTTGCAGTTCTTCACGGTTCTCGGCTTTCGAGATACCGACACTTGAGCCCATGTTGGCAGGTTTGACAAACATTGGATAAAGCAGACTGCCTTCACATTGATCGAAAATCTTTTTCGGATTTTCTTTCCACGCATTTTTCAAGACTGGTACATAGGGAACTTGCGGAATCCCCGCAGCTTGCAAGATATACTTGGTCATGATTTTGTCCATCCCACAGGCACTAGTCAAGACACCGGCTCCGACATAAGGCATTCCGATGGTTTCTAAAAACCCTTGGATCGTGCCGTCTTCGCCGTTTGGTCCGTGAAGTAAAGGAAAGACGATCGCGTCTTCTTCGTAGATTGCCCCAGGTGTAATTTCTTCCCCTTTGGTTTCTTCATTGGTCAATGCCAAAGTATCTGGAGACGTTGGCGCCTCAGTCAATAATGGGCCTTTTAACCAGCGTCCTTCTTTGGTGATCATTACTAATTGAACTTGGTAGTAATTATAATATACAGCATTAACAACTGAAAAAGCGGATAACAGTGATACCTCATGTTCTGCACTGCGTCCCCCGTATAATAAAATGATTTTCAAAAGAATTTCCTCCTGTATTCATTGATTCTACCAAACTAAGTCTTCCACATTTTAGCACAAAATCGACCAACCGGCATTAAATCTTGCAGAAATTTCTTTAAGCTTACACAGTCGTTAGTTGAATGTTTTTCATTTTGTCAGTACTATGAATATATCACGGCACGTTTAAAGAGGTGGGACCTATGACAGAACAAACCGCTCCTTCTAGAAAAGGACGATTAAAACAAATCGTTCAAGTCTTTTTGAAATACAAAGTCGTTCAAAATATCAGCAAACAGCAGCACCCCGAAATGGTGCGTCAAGCGTTTGAAGAATTAGGACCAACATTTATCAAAATCGGGCAGATGCTTTCGGTCCGCAATGATCTGCTTTCCAGCACCTTTGTCGATGAATTCAAGCAGCTGCAGGACAATGTCAAAAGCGATCCATTTCCCAAGGTCAAAGCACTGCTGGAAAAAGAACTGCAGCAGCCGCTAACGGAAGTTTTTTCCGCTTTTGATGAAATTCCAGTCGCCTCAGCTTCCATCGGACAAGCCCATCGAGCAAACTTGCTCAGCGGCAAAGAAGTGATCGTCAAAGTGCAGCATCCAGGGATCATTGCGGCAATTCAAGTGGATCTCGATCTTTTTGAAAAAGCCCTGCCGTTGGTTCGCGCAATTCCAGAAGCCAATGTGGTGGATTTAAAAAGCGTGCTAAGCGAAGTCCGACGATCCCTTGCCAATGAAACAAATTTTTTGCAAGAGATGAAAAACGCACAGGAATTCTACCGCAACAATCACCAAGACCCGCAGTTGGCATTGCCAAAAGTTTATCCCGAATGGTGTACCCAAAAAGTATTAGTCATGGATTACATGGCAGGTGAAAGCTTGAATTGCTTACTGACCCGCAAAAATCAAGACATCGTTTATGACAATCAGTCCGTTAAAGCAGTGAAAAAACAAGTGGGGACGCTATTAGTCGAAAACTTTATGAAACAAGTCTTTGAAGATGGCTTCTTTCACGCTGATCCGCATCCTGGCAATCTTTTCTTGCATGTCTTCACGGATCAAGCCAACCGCCCACAACCATTTCAAGTCAAGCAGCGCGTCGGTGTCCTCGGCGGGGTCGATTATTCGTTGAAATGGCAAGAAGAAGCTGTCATGCCGCCTTACCAAGTGATTTTCTTGGACTTTGGGATGATGGGTCATTTGGATCAGTCTTTACGCAGCCGTTTAGCCGATGCGTTGATTGCTCTTTATACCCAAGACACCCAAGAAGTCGGCAAAGCCGTCTTGCGGTTGTGCAACAGCAGCGGCAGTTCCTTTGACGAAGTCGCCTTCTACCAAGACCTGCAAAAATTTGTTGAAAACTACTATAATATGCCGCTAAAGGATATCGACTTGCAAAAAGTGATGGCGGAAGTCATCACGATCTGCCATGATAACCAACTGCAGATGCATCGAGACATCACCTTGCTGATCAAGGCTTTTGGTACCTTGGAAGGTGTGATCAAAGCCTTAGATCCCGAATTATCAATGATGGAAGTCACTCAGCCTTTTGCACAAAAATATTTCCTACAGCAGCTGAGTATTGAAGACGAGGTGAAAAAAAGCGCCTTGGCAACCGCAAAAAGCTTGCGGGCACTTAGCCATCTTCCCGATCGGACCTTGGCTGTCTTAGACACTTTTGCGACTGGTAAACACCGATTGAATCTAGAGATCCGCGAACAAAAACAGCTATTGGACCGCTTTGATCAGATGGTCAATCGACTGGTGATCGGTATTATTCTAGCTGCGGTCATCCTTGGCTCTTCCTTATTGGTGGTCGCCAGCCCGCAACAAGGAGCCTTCGTCCATCAGATGGGAATCTTCGGATATACCTTAGCATTTTTCGCGATCGTGGCTTTAGTCAGCAAATACTTCTATGATCGTTTTCGCAAGAAATAAATAAGCACCTTCAATTCCCGTGGTTCATGCAGAAGCTGGGTCTTGAGGGTGCTTATTTTGCAAGGGTCTGTCGCAATTCATCTTCAAAGATTCGTTTGAAGGCTTCCCGATCCTCTTTCGTAAAAGGCTTCGGTCCTTTTGTGCGCTTGCCTGCTTTACGCATCTGCGCACCTAAGTAGCGTTGTCCGAGTAAAAAATCGATCGTTTCTGGCAAATACTCTGTGCCGTTATGGTGAAAAACCCGCGCTTTTTTGGGCAAGACTAACGAGGCTAAGCCATAATCTTGGGTGACGAGAAAATCGCCGGGTTCTATTTCCTTCACGATTTCATAATCCGCGCGATCCGAGCCTTTGTCGACATAGACAAAGTGAACGTGGGCAGGATAATCTTTGGTCGTATAATGATCGACACTGGTCACGATCACTACCGGCAGCTGATACTGCTGAGCCAGTTCAATCACTTCATTTTTCACTGGCGAACCGTCGCCGTCAATAAAAAGCCGCATCTGCTTGCTCCTCTCACAAATTTCTTCGTTTACAATTACTTCTATTGTAAGAGGAGCAAGGCGAAGATGCAAGCAGACTTTACAGCCGTTTCCTTGAGGATGCATTTAAAGCCTCAGGAAGAGCAACTGCCTCCGCCCTAATAACTAGCAGCTACCCTAAGCAAGGCTTATCCCTCAACTTTAGAAAATGCTCGCTCTTTTAGCTCATAAACGACATCGCAAGCCTTGGCTACTTCTTGTTCATGGGTCACTAAGATAATACATTTTTTTTGCTCATGAGCAATTTCTTGAAATAGTTTGACGATCTCTTTGGACGTCGTTTCATCCAAGTTTCCAGTCGGTTCATCGGCTACGATCAGCTCATGCTCACAGCACAATGCGCGAACGATCGCCACCCGCTGCTGCTGCCCACCCGATAATTGGGTCACTTTTTTCAGTGCCAGCTCTTCCATGATGCCAACTTTGGCTAAGTTTGCTAAAGCGTAGGCCTTTTTATCGGCTTGCTGCGACTTCGCGATCGCCATCGCTGTCACCACATTGTCCAATGCCGACAGATAAGGCAATAGATTATAGGCTTGGAACACGATGGACACATCTTTGCGGCGGTACTCCCGCAGCCCGATTTTTGCTAACGTTTCTTCGTTGTAGAAAATCTTTCCTTCTTTCGGGGTATCTAGGCCTGTGATCAGCGACAGGAAGGTCGTTTTCCCCGATCCGCTGGAACCTAAGATCGCATACATCTTGCCAGGCTCGAAGGTCAAGTCAACGCCACGAAACAGGGCTTCTGCTTCGCTTTGATACCAATAGCCTAATTGTTCTGTTCGTAATGTCATGTCGTTCCTCCTAAGAAACCAAGATTTTTTTCGGGTTCAGCCGCAAAATGCCCGCCGACGAGAGTAAGATCGAGCCAAAGCTGATCCCTAGACCGAGTAATGCCAATAGACCAATTTGTTGAGGGGAAACGGTAATTTCTAAGGACTCCACTTCTGCTGATTGGGTGAAGGATGGGAAAGAACCGCCACGGTTGCCGCCCATTTGCGGCATCTCTCCGCCTCCAGGTCCAGCGTTTTCAGCAGCTGCCTGATCCGTCGTCGTTTCGGTTTGCTGTGCCAATAATTGCTCTCCGACGGCATTACCGACTAGATTACCGCTAGCGGCCGCGATCCCTAAAGCAAATACCATGCAGACAAAAATCTCTGTAAAAAACTGTAGGATCACTTTGGCTCGTGACTCGCCTAAAGAGAGCAATACGCCAATCTCATAGCGACGTTCCCGAATCGACATCATCACGATCAACGTCAAAATAATGATACCGGCAGCAGCAACTAAGACAATAATATTTTTGGCAAAGCTCGCGACATTATTCAACGGTGTCAGCATCGATTGATACATCTGATCATTGGTTTGGATGCTGTAGGTTTCTGTATCGATCAATCCTTCTGCTTCTTCCACGAATGCCGTCATTTCAGACGGATCACTCAAGGTATAGGTTGCTGAATCAATGGTGTCCTCATTGCCGCTCAACGTATTGGCAAGGGTATAAGAGGCAATGATCGTGTTGGCTGGGTTGAGAAAGTTAAACATTTGGCTCATGCTGTTGCCAACTTCACTCGTTTCATAGATTCCTTTGACCGTCACTTCTACTTCATTGTCCTCTGCATCAGTGATTGAAAACGTATCTCCGACCGCTAAATCATTCGCTTCAGCTAGTGAGGATTCAATCAAGACTTGGTTTGTGCCTTCGTCCTCAGAAGTAATTCCTTCTCCATCCGTGATCGTCGCTGTTCCTTCCGAAAAAGTCGTATACGCCGCACTGGTTGATACGCCAGTGATTTGGAAATCACCTGTACTCATACTCCCACCAGGCATACCTCCTGGCATACCGCCCATTTGCCCCGACTCGCTGCTATCGGTTGCTTCTGACTCTGTCGAGGAGTCACTGCTAGAGATCGGTTCGATCCCGCTGACGGCATCAGCCGAGGTACTGACTTCAAAACTATATGAAGCAACCCCGTCTAAATCAGCGATTGCTTGGGCATCTGTGATCGCTACAGGTGTCGATTGAAAACTCCCTGGATCTGGACGTGTACTCTGGTCATCGCTGTCAGATGAAGAACTTCTTTGCTGAAAAGCCTGCTCACGGTTGGCTTGCAACGTCACGGTTGCGCCGACACTTTTCTGAGCATTTTCAGTCGCTACTAGCGCTGCACTGCGAATCGTCAAACCCGCCAATACAAAAATCAAGATTGCAGAAAATACGGCGATCAGCAGCAGACTCCGGCCTTTTTTCGCCCATAAACTTTGGAGCCCTCGTTTCAAAAAATTCATCTTTGTTCCTCCTGAATGGCAAATTATTGTATTTCGACTATAAGAACCTTAGCTTAAATTGAACTTAAATCTTCCCCTGATTTTTCAAAACGTTGGAACAGACCGCAGCTGTCTTCTGCGATCTGCACGTTTTATTGATGACCCCCAGGGAATGATCGAGGAACCTTCAACTAACGGCCAAAGCCGCCGCCCATTTGATTGGTTGTCGCTGTCGCTCCTGATTGGGTCAAGTTGGCGATCGTTTCCGTGACGGGCAACGTTCCTAATTCCGTCCCATCACTAAGGGTCCCACCAGCATAATAACCAGAAACAGCTTGCGCATCATTCGTTCCCCCACTGACCAATGTATAGCTGCTATCCGTCAAATCTGGGCTAGAAAGAACCACATGTTGGTAGCTTTTACTTGGTGCATAGGACAAGATCGTCTGTCCTTGACTATCCTTTAAGGTCACAAGGGTCTCTGCTGCTTGGGTTTGATCGAAACTGATCCCGATCGACTGTTGACTTCCCCCACTGACATTCATGGCCATATCGGTCGTACCAGCAGCTAACAAGACACCGCCAGTGATTTCAAACGTCCCGTTATAATCCAAAGCGCCATTGCCACCGGTCGTTGGACCATTTACGATGACGACCCCATCACTCATAGTGACATTGCCGTTACTGTCCAGGCCATCCCCTTCGGCATCGACCACCAACGTCCCACCAGTGATTGTGATTTGTTTGCTGTCATCTGCGGTATCGCCACCGCCAGGACCGCCACCAAAGCTGTCTTGCCCAAATTGGCCAGTGGTTTCCTCTGTATCACTGCCGCCACCGGCATTGATCCCGTCATCGCTAGCCACGACGTGTGTCGTACCACCAGCAATCGTGATCACACTTGCTTCTAGTCCTTCATAGGATTCTTCGATAGCAATCGTCCCATCGGAGATCGTCAATTCATTGTCCGCATGTATGCCGTCGTCACCACTGTTGGCAGTGATCGTACCACCTGTGATGTTGATGGTATCGTTGGCATGCAGGCTATCATCTGCACTATCGATCGCAAAGGTACCGCTGCTGATGGTCATCACACCGCCAGCTTTCAATCCTTTGTAGCTTTCATCCGTCACTAGCGACTGACTTTGTGCCCCGTCAGCCGTTTTGATCGTGAGATCGGCTGATTGGATGCTTAAATTTGTTTCTGCTTGGATGCCATCACGCCCACTTTGGATCGTAAAGGTACCGCCATCGATCGCAACGTAGCCTTTTTCCGCATCTTCCGAATTATTCGCTTGGATGCCATCTCCTTCAGTGGTGTTCAGTGTGTAGTTCCCTGCCAAGATCGACACGGAATCTTTTCCTTTGATGGCATTGTTTTTCGCTGTGATCTCAATCGTGCCACCAGCAGCTAAAACCAAATCATCTTTGCTGCGCAGCCCGTTGCTGTAATTTCCTGTGATCACCAACGTTCCATCACCGTTGATGGACAAATCTTCTTTACTATAAAAAGCGGCATCTGGTTCCGTCTCACCTTCCGCCAAGGTGTAGCTGCTGCCATCTATCAGAGTATTTGTCGTATCACTGGCTAAGGTCGTGATGACTTTTTCTGCTTGTTCGATGACGACTGCCGCCCCGTCTTCATTGGTGATCGTGACACCCGCAAAGATCAGATGGACTTTTTCTTCTTTATTGACGTTGACAACCAGTTGACCATTACTTAAGGAACCGCTGACGACATAGGTACCAGCTTGCGTGATCGTCACCGTTTGGTCTTCCACTGCAACGCCATCAACAGCCGTCGTATCGCCGTCATTCAATTCAAGTTGCGTGGCGGTCGCCTCATCGTAGGAGGCATCCACGTCTTCTTCTTCGTAACTGCCATAATAGTCCGTAGCATCATCAAGAGTCGTTGCAACGTTGGTCACTGCGGCAGAACCTGAAACAGCCGCTGCAGAACTGGAGCTGCTGCTCGTGCTACTACTATCGGTTTTATCGGTTTGCCCACAAGCGCCTAGGAGTAGCGATGAGAGTAAGAGCGGATAAATGAGTTTTTTCATAAGAGGTTCCTCCTTCTACAGCTCATCGCGGTTAGCGGTGAGCTTGCCTAAAACAACGGGTAAATTGCCATTACGAACCCGAACTTCATCAATGATTTGTTTTTCTTGCGCTTGGTCTTTTAACAGCAACTGATAACGCAACTCATATAAGCTCCCCATCGTGGTCGTTCGAACCGATGTCAGTTTGGCAGAATGCGTATATTTTTCAAAGAGATCATCGAATAGTTGCGGATAATCCAAATCTTCTGGAATCGTGACCTTCAGTTCTCGTTCACTCGTGGCTTGTCGATCGCCAAAGGGTACCGTGTATAAAAGGGTCAAGAAAAGCGCCACGATGATGGAAAAAATCACGACATAGCCGACGTAGCCCATCCCAGTTGCCAGACCGATCCCCATCGACCAAAAGACGCTGGTGATCTCTCTAGACCCTCCTGGAACCGAGCGGAAACGAATCAAACTGAAGGCGCCTAAGATCGCCACACCTGTGCCAAGATTGCCGTTGACTAGCATGATCACGGATTGAACGAGGATCGGTAAGACCGCCAAGGTAATGACGAAGTTTTTTGTGTAGACATTGCGGATCATATGGATCGCCGCTACCAATATTCCTAAAAGCAATGAGGCGGCGATACAGATCAATAAGCTACGCCATTCCAAGGTGCTCGTATCGCCAGAAAACAGACTAGATAACATGTAACCATTCCTCCTTCTTGAACAAATGCCGTTGATACGTTTGGGCATATTTTGAAAAGCTACCTTTGCGCACGCTGTATTTGTTCAACAGCTCCACAAACCATAATGGATAAGCGCCGAGGGCTTTCACTTCCATCAACACCCCGATTTCAGGTGCTACCAGCGCTCCCTCACTGCCAGAACCGAACATAAGATCATAGGTGCGAAAGCGAATGTTTTGGTCGAATGTCACGCGAAATTCACTATCATCATCAATAAACAGCGACAAGCGATCATAGGCAATCAACACTTTCGGCAGCAAGTCTGGGTTTTGCTTAAATAGCCAGTGAATCTCTGCAGCGATTTGCGGTGCTTCTGCCATTGACGGCAAGACCCCTGTTTGCAACCAGCCGCAATAGTCAGCATAGGGCAGCGGGATTCGGCGTTTGTAGACCACGCCATTGACTTTCTTTTTGATCTCTAAAAAAATCAACTGCTGCTCTGTCGGTATGCCATAGCTGCGGACCCGAAATTTTTCTTTGTATTTCGGTTTGTCCATCGAATGACGAATAAATCGGTAATCGTGGGTATCGTAATACAAGGACATAATCGTGTGCTGCCCATATTCATCGATCGCCATTCTTTGCTGCAGCTCAGCAAGAAATGCAGGAAATTGCTCCTTGGCTATTAAATATTTTGTCTCTTTTCTTTGAAAGACTTTTTTCAATTTCATAAAAATGTTCCTCCCTTGAAATCCATGCACTGAATTTACGGCAGCTATCTTAAATGCAGCTTAAGGCAAAACAGTTTTTTTAAGCATTTTTTATGCTATTCGTGCTATTCTTATCCTTAAAGAGGTGGGAACATGATTAAACTATTAGTGATCGAAGATGACAAAACATTATCTGATAATATGAAAGAAATCGTCAGCGAGATCGGTGACGTCACACAAGCCTATGATGGCAGTGAAGGCTTATACGAGGCAGAAACGGGGATCTATGATTTGATTATTCTCGACTTGATGATGCCAGAGATGAACGGTTATGAGGTGCTTTCTGCCCTAAGAAAAAAAGGACTCCAAACACCCGTCCTGATTTTAACAGCCAAAGACGGCTTAGAAGACAAAGTGACCGGTTTTCAAAAAGGGGCAGATGATTATTTGACCAAGCCTTTTTATCGGGAAGAATTATTGATGCGGATCAAAGCGTTGCTAAAACGCTCCTTAGGTTTGTTCAATGAAAATACCTTGGAATATAACGGATTGCTGTGCAACCTTGGCACCAATGAGGTCAGTTACCAAGGGCAGCTTTTGCCGATCCAAGGGAAAGAATTTGAGCTGCTGCTTTATTTTCTACAAAATAGAAACATTATTTTGACTAAGGAACAGATTTTTGATCGCATCTGGGGATTTGATTCAGAAACGACCTTGACTGTCGTCGAAGTCTATATGAGCAATCTGCGGAAACACTTGCGCCAGACAGGGATCGACAAAGAGATCCGTACGTTGCGAAATGTCGGCTATATTATGCAAGGAGCCTAGTCTATGAATAAAGAACGCTCTAAGAGACAACGGCTGCACTCCTTTCTCCTAAATGTCAGTGCCTTTGCGTTGGTTTTCTTACTTTTAGGAACCATCGTCCTCCAATTGTTCAACCAATCGGCTTATCGGCAAACCGACATTTCTTTGGAACAAGCAGTCAAAGATACCCGCTTGATCCAAGCAGAGATCAGCGCTTCGCAATCCAATCTAGAGGTATTGCCACCAGATAGTGCCATGCCAAAGATCCCTGGGACCAATCGCTTCAATACCCAGTTGATTCTCTGGTCTGAAGACGGTGAGATATTAAACAAGCAGACCTTGGGCGGCCGCTTTTCACAACTGGCAAGTTTATCTTTAGATACAAGCCACTTAGACAGTATCACATCTTTTTCAGTGGTTGATCAGTCCTTGTCAGAGGAAGAAGAGACCCTTTTGTTTCGTTCGATCACCACCAAAGCACCAACAAATGATGCTGGTGTCGGCTATATCCAAGTCTTGGCGAACACTAACCAAATCAAAAATGCGATGAACAATTTCCAAACGATTTTGATTTTATCGATGATCTTTTTCTGGATTCTTTCGATCGGGATCAGCTATTTGCTTTCCAGCTTGAACATGCGCCCCATTTTAGCCTCCTGGAAAAAACAGCAGGAATTTGTCGAAAATGCATCCCATGAGCTGCGCACACCATTGACTATCATTCAAAACAGTCTGGAACGCCTGTTTACCAAGCCCAATCATACGATCATTGAAGAATCTGAAAGCATCGCCCAAGCGTTAGCGGAAACTCGGCGGCTGACTGGATTAACGGCAGATTTGCTGACGATCGCCCGCAGTGATTCCAATCAATTGCTTTTGACAAAAGAAACCATCGAGCTAGCTCCTTTTATCGATGACTTAGTCAAACCTTTCAAAGAAATTGCCGAATTGGATCAAAAACACTTTGTTGTCGAAAACTTTGCCAAAACGACCGCTTGCTTTGACCAAAAGAAAATCCATCAAGTCCTCGTGATCCTCCTAGATAATGCCTTAAAATATACCAGCAGTGGTGATAAAATCACCCTCTTATCGGAGATTTCTAACAAGCAATGGCTGATCGAGGTCAAAAACACAGGACCAGCCATTTCTGATGAAGAAAAAGCCCGTATCTTTGACCGCTTCTACCGCGAGGATCGTTCCCGCTCCAAAGAGACCGGCGGCTATGGTTTAGGCTTAGCGATCGCCAAGCAAATCGTTGAAGAGCACAAGGGACAAATCCAGGTCAAAGATTTGCAGCCACGAGGGGTTATTTTTCAGATTCGTTTACCTAAAGAAGGATAAAGGAGAAAAACAAATGCAGGTCATCACCCTTAAAGAACACCCTGACTACTTAGCAGAAGCCATTCGTTACTTCCAAAAACAGTGGGCTGGTCCCGACTCCCTCATGGTTTATGAGGATAGCCTGACCCATAGTTTTTCAGCAAATCCTTTGCCGCAATGGCTGCTGCTGGTCAACGAAGAAATCGCAGCAGACGGACGTTATCAAATCATCGGCTGCGGTGGCTTGATCCCCAACGACTTCATCAGTCGGATGGATTTGACCCCTTGGCTTTGCGCCTTGTATGTGGACCCTTTGTGGCGTGGCCAAGGCGGTGCCCGCCTTTTAATCGAAACAGCCAAGCAACGTGCTGCTGGAGCTGGTTTTGATTCTCTGTATCTATGTACGGATCTTTCTACTTTTTATGAGAAATTTGCTTTTGAACCGATCGGAACGGGCTACCATCCTTGGGGAGAGTCTTCCACCATCTATCGCTGTTCTCTCACCTAAATGAACAAAAAAAAGCTGTGAACAAAAATGTTCACAGCTTTCTTTACTCACAGTACTATTGCTAGTAGAATACCCTATCTCCACAAAAGGAATATTCCGACACCCTACAAATCCGGTAGGTTGCTTACGCGGTGTGCCTCTGCTATCAATCTGGTCAGCTAATGCTAGACCTTCTCGACTCGTCGCATGAGGATTACTTTACCATAAAATTAGTCGGAATACTACTGTTTTTTATAAAATTAAAACTGCTGATAAGCATTTCTCAAGAAAGAGTGCCTATCAGCAGTTTTTCATGAATCAATTGTTACTTTTCAAATAGAAACATTCCAATTGATGGATAAAAAAACTTAGGATAAGAAGGTCGCTACTTTGGTCGTAATCAAATCGATGGCTACGTGGTTTTCGCCGCCTTCTGGTACGATGACATCGGCATACCGTTTGGTCGGTTCGATGAATTGATGATACATCGGTTTTACCACCGTCAAGTATTGTTCGATCACAGAATCCAATGTCCGGCCACGTTCTTCCATGTCACGTTTGATTCGGCGAATGATTCGAATATCATCGTCTGTATCAACATAAAGTTTAATATCCATTAAATTACGCAATCGCTCATCTTCTAGAATCAAGATCCCTTCCAAGATAATGACTTCTTTGGGTTCTTGAATGATCGTTGCTTCGCTGCGGGTATGCGCGACATAATCATAGACGGGTTTTTCGATCGTTTGATATGCAAGCAGCTGTTGCAAGTGATCGATCAACAAATCAGTATCAAATGCAAAAGGATGGTCATAGTTGGTGTTCAACCGTTCTTCAAAGCTCAGATCACTTTGGTCTTTATAGTAGGAGTCTTGTTCAAGCATCATAATAGAATGATTGGGGAAATGATTAAAGATCGCCCGACTCACGCTTGTTTTTCCACTACCTGATCCACCTGTCACACCAATAATAATGGGCTTGCCATTCGTCATTCAATTAACCTCTTTCATCTTAAAAAATTCACACTGGTTCTATTATAGCGAAAATTCGGCAAATTACTACTGTTTCTGTAGAATCAGTGCTGCAATAAAGGAAGTAATTGCTGCAAACGTTCGATCTCATAAGTAGGCTGAATCTCACCACTGTTTTTTTTCTTTGGATTGAACCAAATCGTATCGATCCCTGCCAGTTGTCCGCCTAAGATATCTGAAGTCAGTGAATCGCCAATGATGACTGTTTCTTGTTTTTTAACGTTTGGTATGCGAGCAAACACATAGTCAAAATATTCTTTCATTGGTTTTTGATACCCTGTATCTTCTGAAACAAAAATATCACGGAAATACGGCTTTAATTTGGCATCTTCCAAGCGGCGATATTGGGTTTCAGAAACCCCGTTCGTCACCACGTATAGGTCAAAATGCTGCGCCAACTCCGCTAAGATCTCATCACTGTTGTCTAACAGTTTATGTCCTTCATTTAGAAATTCCCGATAGGCCAATTCAACTGCTGGACTATCGACCTGAATGCCTTGCGTTTCAAAAAACAAACCGAAACGCTCATTGATGACTTGGTCTCTCGTGATTTTCCCTTGCTCAAACTGCTGCCACAAATCATGATTGATCGTTTGATAGCTTTGTTTGCGCTCTGGGGTCATTTCCAAGCCATGAGCTTCAAATAGTGCTTTTAAGGCTTGATCTTCGGTATCTTGAAAATCGAGGATCGTGTCATCGACATCAAATAATAATGTTTTATACTTCATTTTCTCCCTCTTTCTCAGCGGAAATGCGCCGCCAGTCCTTTTAATTCTTCTTGCGTCAGCGAGCGATAGCTGCCCACTGCTAAATCATCTGGTATAACTAGCGACCCCATCGCTGTTCGTTTCAGCTGAATGACTTTTTTCCCTCGGGCTAAAAACATCTTTTTCACTTGATGGAACTTGCCTTCAGCAATTTCTAACGAAACAAAGGAACGAGCCGCTCGGGCATCGATGATCGTTAGGGCAGCTGGTTTGCAAGTGACACCACCATGAAAGGTGATCCCTGTGGCAAATGCCGCCACATCTTCAGGAGTCACCAAGTCATTGACCACCACTTCATATCGCTTGGTCACCTTTTTCGTGGGATGCAGCAAGTCATAGCCTAACTGACCATTCGTCGTAACTAATACCAACCCTTCCGTGTCCCGATCCAATCGACCGACGGCATAAAGATCTGGGTGCTGGTCCTTTGGTGCAATCAAATCGATCACTGTCTGGTGCTGTTGATCAACATTCGCTGTAACAACACCATTGGGCTTGTTGACGATATAATAGCGTTCCTGCGTCTCCAACTGCCGACCCGCAACGATGATTTGATGGATGGCGCTATCGACATTGCGCTCAGGTCGCCCTTCAATCCTTTGATCCACGAGGACTTTTCCTTGCTGAAACAACCGTTTCATCTCTTTACGAGAAGTATTCAATTGTTGCTCGATCACTTTATCTAAACGCATAAATTTTTCTCCATAGTGGCTATTATAGCTCAGGATCTAATGAAAGGAAACTGCCAGGATTTCAAATGATTTGACTTTCTTTGTCTTTTTGCGTAAGGTTAAAGAGTAAAGTAAATATAGTTTCTCATACACAGCGTTATGACCTGGTGGAGAAAAGTTGAACCAAAACTTTCTGGGGCAGTTGTGTACACAACTGCCCTTTTGCGTGTTTTCACTCACGTACCACTTAATGTGCAGAGTTAACAAAATTTGCTTAAAAAATCTCGTTATTAACGAGAAAATTTTAGGAGGAATTGAGTTATGTCAGTATCATTAGAAGTTACGAAAAGAGAAGTTCGCCCACGTTCTTTACGGAACAAGTTGCGCCACGAAGGAAAAGTACCTGCAATTGTCAATGGGTACAAAGTAGAAAGCACACCGATTGCTGTCAATGCAGCAGAATTAGAAAAAATCTTGCGTGAAAATGGATTGAATACCGTAATCACGATCAGTTTAGAAGGCAAAAAAGTCAATACACTGATCAAAGAGTATCAATCAGATACCTTCACACGCAATTTAACCCACGTTGAATTCCTATCTGTCGATATGAATGAAGAAACAGAAGTAGAAGCAGAAGTAACCTTAATTGGCGAATCTGCTGGTGTCAAAGCTGGTGGTGTTCTAGCACAAAACTTGTATACAGTCGTTGTATCAGCAACACCAGACAAATTGCCTGAACGTGTTGAGATCGATGTAACGTCATTAGAGATCGGCGATTCATTAACAGTGGCTGATCTGCCTAAGAACGACGAGTACACGATCGTGACCGATCCAGAAGAACAAATCGTTGCGGTTACTGAACCACAAGAAATCTCTGAAGATGAAGAAGCTGGCGAAGCTGCTGAACCAGCAGTTATCGGTGAAGACGAAGAATAATCATAGAACATCGTTCTTAAGATCGCGTCTTCAATCAACAGACACTTCTAAGAAATGCAAGACTCTTGAAGGGCTTTTCCTTTAAGAGTCTTTTTCATTCTTACGAAGGGCTGGTGAGCTGCAACTGACTATTTTCCACTAAAAGACGTCATGGGAAAGCTTGGTCCAGCCAACCCATCAAATTTTTAAGAAAATAGTTAAAATGCGTCGCTGACCAAAAAGAAAAGCAGAAGTAGTTGCATTTTTGACGGTTCTTCATTATGATAAATAGACAAATTTGATGTTATTGGCAAGCCTACTTGAAGGAGGGGTTTTTATGTTTGAAACATTTGATGATCACCGCAGCCGCTACGCTTCTGGCGGGATTGTTCAAACACTGCCTGGCGAACTGATCGATAGTATTTGGTTAATCATCGATCTCGATTTAAAAGGGTTTATTCCGTTGACAAATCTGCTCACCTTTGAAGTCCAAAACAATCACGGTCGTGTCACACTGCTTTTTTCTCAAGCACAAAGTCAAATCGAACTCGGCGTTGATCTGCCTTACCGTTATTCCGACCTCTATCCCCAAAAAGTCTATGTGTATGACGATGGGCAGCGGCAAACGATTTTATTGCCTAGCGAGACTCGTTAACAGCGCTTCGTGTTTCTCTTTTTATAACGATACTTACATAAAAAACCACCCTTTTTATTTTAAAAGGTGTTTTTTTTTGATTCCTTCCTCTCATTTAATTCTATATTATAAAAGGTTCGAGCAAGCAACCAATGAATCCCCCGTTTTTTATTACGTTTTATTGACTATTTTTTGTATGTTAAAATAACGTGTGAAGTTCCCTTATAATAAGGACAGTTGCAAAATTCAGCTGAAAGAGGTGCCTAGTTTTGAAAAATATCCTTGAAAAAGATATTATGCAAATGCTGCGTCTGTCCACGATGCTCTTGAGCGAAAATCCCCTTCCTTTGAATAAAGCTGCTGCCGACCAAAATCTTTCCGTCAAAACGATCCGTCGGCTACTGTCCAGTTGTTTAAACGAGGACCCTTCCTTCCATTATGATGTGCAGCAAGGACACATTCGTGCCTTTCATGATTTGCAGCAGCCCCTAGCCAGCAAAAACTTCCCCCATACAGAAATGCTTGCTGCATTGTTTAATAAAAGTACAAACTATCAGTTGCTCTTGTTACTGTTAAAAATGCCGACCATTTCCTTTGCAGACCTCCACAAGCGGTATTACCTGAGCCCCTCCAGTTTGCATCGGCGCTTTTTGTCCTTTTCCTTTTTTTTGGCACCTTATCGTCTAAGGATCGACCGTCGCAGTTTTCCTTTGATTACTGGCAATGAACGGCAACTGCGCTATGTGATTTTTCGACTCACCCTCTTAGCAAGCCCAACGCTTTCTTCTAATCAAGCGTTTCAAGAACTGAAGCAGATTCATCAGTTGCGGGCAAACGCTTTTTATCCCAACACCCCCGCCACGTTTACTCAGCAAGTTTATCCAACATGTTTTGTGCCGCGTTTTTATTTAGTTGGTGAACGCAGCTATTTATTTTTGTGGCAACAACTGCTAGCACTGGAGCCTTTTTATGTGCCAACAGAAGAAGCCTTCCTTTTGCGACGAATCATCACGCCGATTTTGTCGGAGCATCCGCTCCAGCAGCCATTAGAAGTGCTTTTGTCGAAAATTTTCCAAGCCCATCTTTTGGGCGCCTTACTGGAAGGCAATTTATTTGTCTATCCGCCACTAAATCCTTGCCTATCTGAACGTTCCCAACGCTTGGTCCAGGCTTTTTTGACTCAGCTTCCCCATTACGAAAAACTCTTAAAAAAGCATCCCGAGTTGCCCTTACTCTATGAATGCATTTGGCAAGAGCTCTCTTTTTTCCAACCGATCATTGCCTTTCCGCAAAAAAAAGAGCGTCCGCTTAAGTAGCGACACGCTCTTTTGAGGTTCATTTAGTTGGCAGTGAATTATTTTGCGTCAGCATCAACGATTTTCACTGAACCTTGCCATTGTTCTTCCACAAAGTCTTTGATTTCGTCTGAATGCAGCACTTCGATCAATTTCTTGATTTTGTCGCTATCTTCGTCACCACTGCGGACAGCGATCACGTTGACATAAGGCGAATTATCCGCTTCTAATAAAACAGAATCATCCGCTGGGTTCAAATCGATCCCGAATGCGAAGTTCGCATTGATGGCAATTAGGTCTGCTTCGTCGTTTTGATAAGCAGTCGCCAAAAGAGATGGATCGACGTCATGTTTAAATTCTAAGTTTTTCGGATTTTCAGCAATATCATCAAAGGTTGCCGTTTCTGTATCAACGCCGTCTTTTAAAGTGATCAAGTCAGCATCTTGTAAGATCGTTAGGATACGACCCCAGTCAGATTCAGAAGTGGAAGTAAGAACCGTTGCACCATCTTCTAGTTCTGAAATATCAGAGATTCGTTTTGAGTAAAGACCCATTGGCTCGATATGGATCGCACCAGCATTGACAAAATCATAGCCATTGTCTGCGATTTGTTTGTTCAAGTAAGGAATGTGTTGGAAGTAATTGGCATCGATATCGCCATTTTCCAATGCTTTGTTTGGCAACACATAATCATCGAAGGTTTTGATTTCAAGATCAATGCCTTCTTCTGCTAGTAAAGGTTTGGCTTTTTCTAAAATTTCCGCATGAGGCGTAACTGATGCACCGATCACTAATTTTGTTGATTCTCCCTCAGCCGCAGATGAGTCAGAGCTTCCTGAATTTGAGCCTGTGCCACAAGCTGCTAAAGCGGCAGTTAACAATAAGGTTGTTGCAATACCAAAAATCTTTTTCATATCCATTTCCTCCCATATTTTCCACTTTTTGTTCTTCGTTTCATTTACCGTTTATCGGTGGCTTTCGCAAGGAAATCGCCGATTCCTTGGATAATGAAAACGATAATTAAAATAATCACTGTTGCAACAAGCGTAACAGTGTAATTTCCACGTTGAAATCCTTCTTGCCAAGCCAAAGCGCCTAGCCCGCCGGCACCGATCGCGCCTGCCATGGCAGTATAACCAATCATTGAAATCGTTGTGACTGTCAGTCCTGAAATCAATGCTGGAACACTTTCGGGAATCACGATCTTGTAGATGATCTCCCAGTAACTAGCACCCATCGCTTCCGCTGCTTCAATCACACCAGGATTGACTTCACGAAAAGCAATTTCCACCATCCGAGCATAAAACGGTGCCGCCGATAAAACTAATGCTGGGATCGCTGCTTTTGCCCCTAGGAATGAACCGACTAATAATGTTGTAAACGGAATGATCAAGACCATCAAAATCATGAATGGCGTTGAACGAAAGGCGTTACTGATGATGGAAACCACGTTATAGAAAATGTTGGCTCCCGCTGTTTGTTTACGCCCTAGTGAATAAAGCGCCAATCCTAGAAGTAAACCGATCACAACCACTAAAACCATGGAGAAGAAAGTCATAAACAAGGTGTCTAGGGTTGCTTGCTGCATATTGGCCCAGTCGACCTTTTCAAAATTAAAATAGGTTTCTACAAATGACTTATCCACGTTCAATCACCTCCACGCCTACTTGCTGCTCTTTGAAAAAGGCGATCGCTTTTTCGATCTCACTTGCTTCACCTGTCAATAAAACCGTCAAGCCGCCAAAGGATCCCTCATTGGTTTGTTGGATCTTTCCGTAAACGACATTGACATCGATCTGGAAGCGACGGATCGCTTGTGAAATCACTGGTTCATTGGCGTTGTCTTGTGTGAATGTTAAAGTCACTAAATGCCCTTGCGGATTTTCTCGTAAGAAGGCTTGCCGTAATTCTTCAGCATCTTCTTCTGGCTCCAAATCTTGCTGAACAAAACGTTTGGTCACTTCCTGCTGTGGGTTACGGAAAACCGATTGCACTGACCCTTCTTCCACGATCTGCCCATGCTCCATCACCGCGACCTTATTGCAGATTTTGCGAATGACGTTCATTTCATGGGTAATCAGGACGATCGTCAAATGCAATTTTTTATTGATGGAAAGCAAGAGATCCAACACTTCTTCTGTTGTTTGTGGATCTAACGCACTCGTTGCTTCATCACACAGCAAAATTTCTGGTTCATTCGCTAGTGCACGAGCAATCCCGACTCTTTGCTTTTGTCCGCCAGACAATTGTGCCGGATAGGCATTCTCCCGTCCTTCCAACCCAACTAATTTAATCAGCTCTTGCGCTCGTTGACGGCGTTTTGCTTTTTCAACGCCAGCCAACTCCAATGGCAATTCAATGTTTTCCGCCACCGTTCGAGACCATAAAAGATTAAAGTGCTGAAAAATCATGCCGATTTTTTTGCGGAAGTTTCTCAATTCTTTGTTTTTCAATGCCAAAATGTTTTGACCGTTAATGACTACATCTCCTGCTGTCGGCAATTCTAAGCCGTTCAACAAACGTACTAATGTACTTTTCCCAGCACCAGAGTAACCGACGATTCCGTAGATATCGCCTTTTTCCACTTGCAGTGAAACATCATTGACGGCGTGGACAGCCGTTTGCTTTTTGCCGAATGACTTTTTTACATGCGACAATTCGATTAATGCCATGTTATTCCCATCTTTCCTCTTTGGTTGGTTAAACACAAAAAAAGCTTTCATCCTCTGTACATTATACTGTTACAAAGGACGAAAGCACAACTTCCGCGTTACCACCTTGATTTACTGTCGATTCGCATCAACAGCCTCGCTCAGTACTTGAATTGCTTCGCATACTGCTGCACTGTAACGGGTGCCTCCCGTGATAGGCTTGTTTCCACTCACCTATCATGCTCAAAGACCATCTTCCATCCTCTCTCCGTTGCCCATTTGCACCAAACAGGGCTCTCTGTGTACGTTAAGAACATGTACTCTTCTTTTCAAAGCATTCATTTATTGAGCAAATTATAGCAACGTCTTATCCGACTGTCAATTCTTTTTGAAAAAATAGTCGTTTTTACAGGTTTGACTTACAAGGCTTCAAATTGACTTGGGTCAACCTCTTTGAAGCTGACTAGCCAAGCGTTCATCTCGTCTTCATCATTTAAGGTATCAATCGATTGATCAATTTTTTCATTTACGGAAGAAATCACGCCCGTCAATGGACTTGGAAATTCACTGACTGCTTTTTCCGCTTCCAGCTCAACAAGGGTCTCTCCTTGTTTTAAAGCAGTTCCTGCTTTTTGAATCGAAGCAAACGTGACCGCACCAAGTTCTTCTTGCGCTTCTTTTGTTAAACCGACACAATATTCTTTCCCGTTAAACAAAACCCACAAATTATCTTTTTTTCTTAAGCATTTCTTTTCCATGATTCTAGTAAGACTCCTTCATATTCATTTTCTTTAAATCCATTAATCAAAAAGCGGTCGCCGCTAACCAGCAGTGGGCGCTTGATCAACATACCCTCGGTTGCCAGCACATCGGCTGCGTCTTGGGCAGTCATGGTCGGCACTTTTTCTTTTAATTGCAATTCACGGTATTTCATGCCGCTTGTGTTAAAGAAACGGGTTAACGGTGCTTCGCTTGATTGGATCCAAGCCAGCAATTGTTCCGGTTGAGGCGGTGTAGCTACCATATCGATCGCTTCAAAGGGAATCTCGTGCTCTTCTAACCAACGCTTCGCATTTCGGCATGTACTGCATTTTGGGTACCAATAAAATGTAATCATGTGAACTCCTTAAAGTGTTTTTGGTGCGGTCTCAGCTTGATAGCGCATCGATAAAATCAAACCGATCCCAATCATATTGCTTAATAGGGCAGATCCTCCTTGGCTAATAAACGGCAGTGGAATCCCCGTCAACGGTAAGAGACCGATATTTGCGCCAATGTTTTCAAACACATGGAAGAGAATCATCATAATGATCCCAGTTGCCAAGTAGGCATAAAATTCATTGTTGGTATCGAAACATACGCGGATCATTCGGTAAATCAAAATAAAATACAATAAAATGACAAACGCGCTGCCAATAAACCCAAAATTCTCACCGATCACCGAAAAAATCATATCGGATTCTCGGACTGGTACATACACATCGCTGACATTAAATCCTTTCCCAAACATCCCGCCAGAGGCGATCGCCATCAGAGCATACGCCAATTGGAAGGATTGCCCTTGGGTATCATGAAAAGGATCTAGCCACGAATCGATACGGGCGAATTGGTATTCTTTAAAGATTCCTGTATTGTACAGAAACTCGCGACCAACATCGGTAGTCACTAAGAAAATCGTTCCACCGCCGAGAATCACAAATGCCGCAATCACTGGCACGATGATTCGCCATGAGATCCCTGACATCAAGAAGACCCCACCGAAAATCGCTAGAAAGACCAACATCGTACCAAAGTCATTTTGTAAGGTGATCAGGATCAGGACTGGGATCGTGACGGCTAACATTTTTGCAATCAGTAACCCATCTGTTTTCAGATCCCGTTCCCGATGCTTGACATTGTGCTGCGTGACGACCAACGCCAACATCATGATATAGGCGATCTTCATCAATTCTGAAGGCTGCAAGGTAAAGGGACCAAAACTAAACCAGTTTTTCGACCCTGTCGAGGCAGCCATCGTCCGGTTGTAAAATTTCAGCAGCGCCAACATAACGGCTAGCCCAGCTCCATAAATATAGGGCGTCAATTTCCAGAGCCATTTTGATTTGATCTGCATGATAATGATCACGGCAACAACGCCTAACACATACCATAAAGCTTGAAACCCTAACATTCGCAGCATATTCGGGTTATTCGGATCGTGTGTCAGCGCCACATACAGGGACGCCAAACCAATCAGACATAATAAAAATACGGGTAGAATCACACCGTAGTCAATTCGATTATCGTTCGTTTTTATTCGTGAATTTTCCATGTCCACACTCTCTTCTGTAGAATCTTTATCCATTATAGTGATAATTGAGGAGAAAAGAAAGGATTGTCCATGAGCATTCACAAAAAATTTAGAAACTTTAATGATTTTCGGGAAAAGAGGGTTAAAAACAATCCAAAATTGTTTAGAATTACAACGAAATAATCGCTGAATTCGTCCATTCTTCTTATTAATCAAATACCTTGTTCTATGTGTTCTTCTTTATTTTTGATAAATCTTTGCTCTATGTAACAGAATAAAGCAACTTTAACTCCATGATAGATCCCCGCCTAGTTTTCGTTTCAAATAAATAGCAACAAATGACTACTTTTTACAAAATATAAATTGATATACGACAATCGTATTTACCACATTAATGTGGTAATGAAATGTTATTTACGCCACCATATAATTTCACTAGAATACAATTAAGGAAGCGCTTCCGGAGGTGAACCAATGATTTTAAGTAATCGAGAACAGCTACTGTTGCAATTGCTATTAGAACAAAAGGAGTTTCGCCCTGCATCTTTTTTTCAAAAGCAGTTAAATGTATCCCAAAAAACGGTTTATAACAATTTAACGACTTTAGAAAAGAAACTAAAAGATTCGGGACTAGCTATCAAAAAAGTACCAAGAAAAGGAATCTTTTTATCTGGTTCTGAATCAGCGAAACAGAATGGATATCGATTGTTAGCAAAAAAAGAGACTAAACTCGAACTATTTTCACCTAATTATCGTAAAATCTTTATTTTCGCTAACTATCTGTTTTCAGTAAAGCCAATGCACTATCAGGAATTCTCTGAATATTTTTATATTAGCAACCAGTCAATAAAGAAAGATGTTGATGAAATCGTTGCTTTCTGTCGATTCCATCACGTATCTACAAAAATGACTACTAGCGGACTCAAACTAACCTCAGTTGAATCTGCTACTCAAAACGTATTCAAATCTTTTTTAGAGCAGTATACCGACGCCAAAGCCAGTGAAAATCTTTTGGTCAACAATCTCTTTGACTCTAAGGTACTCGATTTAACGAAGAAATTTGTCTCAGATATGACTCAAACAATCGGCCATCCAGTCAATAATTATTCTATTGAATCCTTGAAGCTTTCATTGCGAATTTTTCTTTCAAGACTTCTTATAGATAAACACATTGAAAAACAAGAGCATCTAGTATTTGACAAACTTAGACGAATGAAATTCTATATGATCGCGGTTGATTTTTCTGAAATGATCCAACACCAACTACCTGTTCAATTTAGTGATACAGATATTCAATATGTATGTTCCCTGTTATTAGCACACGGTATCGAACCTTTTGGACAAATGGATGAGCCTCACGAATCTACTATCACAAATTGTACGAAACAAATTATTCAAAAAATGTCACATATGTTAAACGCAGATCTGACACAAGATAAATTATTACTGCAAACATTATTGGCTCATATCGTTCCCATGATCCATCGATCAAAGACAGGAATTTTATTGAAAAACCCACTGATAAAAAGTATCAAAAAACAATACTCAACAATGTATACATTGACCAAATATGCAATTGGAGATTTAGAGGAGCGATTTCAAATCTTATTAACAGAAGACGAAGTTTCTTTTCTGACGATCCATTTTCAGTTAGCCTTTGAAAAGATAAAAATTACTAACCATATACTAATTGTTTGCCAATCAGGTTTTGCTACATCGGAGTTGATTTTTAACCGTATCAAACAGACGATCGCTGCTGATACCGTATTGGAGATCATTCCTTTAAGTAAACTGGCCAGTACATCTCTTGAGACTGTTGATCTGATCATATCAACTATTCCATTGGACATTACAGCACCGCCAGTTATTTATATTTCGCCGCTTCCTACTACCGAAGAAATAGGAAGAATCTCAGCAAAGATATCTAATCTTAATGAGAATGAGAAAAATTTTTACTCAAAAAAATACCAGAAAACGACTTTATTACAAAAATATTTAGATCCTACTTTCCTTTTTGTCAAAAAAAAGTTTCGAACAAAAAAAGATGTACTGGATTTTTTAGCAGATGATTATCTGAAAAAAAAGCTTGTTACAACAAAATTTAAGCATTCTCTATTTGAACGAGAGGAACTAGGAAGCACTGGCTTAAAGACGGGAGTAGCCATTCCACATGCTGATCCACATACAGTGAAAGAAACAAAACTTGCTTTTCTCACCCTCGATGCGCCAATTACTTGGGGAGACACAAAAATCCAACTAATTGTTTTGCTTGCGATTGCTGAAGAAAACATGATCGAGGCAAAAGAGTTGATCGCTTCGATTTACGGATTGTTTAACTCAGCCGAAGAAATTCAATGGATCGTTAATAGTCAAACGCAAGAAGAACTGTATCAAAGATTGTTAAGAGGAGGAAATTGATCATGTTTTTTGATCACCAAATCGTGTTACTTGAAAAAGATTCTAAAACAAAAGAGGAAGCTTTTCGACTATTAGCAGACGAACTCATCAAAACTCATTGTGTAAATGATCAGTTCTATCAAAATATCGTACAGCGAGAAGAAACCTTTCCTACAGGTTTAAAAATTAACGGCATTGGGGTAGCGATCCCACACACGGACAGCAAATTTGTTTTACGATCCCAAGTCGCTTTTATGTCACTTGCCTCTCCCCTTTCATTTATTGAAATGGGTTCACAAGAAAAGAAAATCGATGTATCCCTGTTGTTCATGCTTGCACTGAAGGAACCACATGAGCAATTGGGTATGCTGCAAAATCTTATCTCTATGTTTCAAACACCCGGGGTTTTGGAAGCCCTATCCTCAGTAACGACTAAAGAAGCGTATCTTTCGATTATTGAAAAAAATGGACTGCAATAAAAAGGAGGAACAATTATGTTAAATGCATTACAGTGGTTCGTTGATCTAGGTTCAATCGTTGTTTTGCCGATTTTAATTTTTATTTTTGGAATAATTTTGGGGACAAAACCTAGCAAAGCCTTTACTTCAGCCTTAACTGTTGGTGTTGGGTTTGTTGGATTGAATTTGGTGATTGACCTTCTAAGCAGCAGTTTGGGTCCCGCAGCACAGCATATGGTTGAACGTTTAGGATTAAATTTGACAACGATTGATGTCGGATGGCCTGCCGCAGCGGCAATTTCTTACGGGACGATTTTAGGAAGTCTTGCGATTCCGATTGGTGTGGTCCTAAATGTTCTACTCATCATTTTAGGGCTGACTAAAGTATTGAATGTAGATATTTGGAATATTTGGCACGCAGCCTTCATCTCTTCTCTGATTTATGCCCTCACTGGAGATTTTGCAATGGGAATCGCGGCGACCGTCATCTATTTGATGATGATTCTTTTAATGGGAGATATTTTAGGTCCGATCATTAATAAGTTCTACGGATTTCCTAATATTACTTTTCCTCATGGTACCGCCGCACCAGGATTCATCTTTGCACTACCGATGAATTGGCTCTTTGATCGTATTCCAGGACTAAAAGATTGGAAAGCAGATCCAGAAACCATTCAGAAAAAATTTGGTGTCTTTGGCGACTCTACTGTTATGGGCTTTTTGATTGGTCTTATCATGGGAATACTTGCCGGATATGACACAGCAGGGGTCGGCCAATTAGCCGTCCAAACAGGCGCTGTGATGGTTTTGATGCCCAAAATGGTGGCTTTACTGATGGAAGGTCTAACGCCTATTTCTGAATCTGCAAATGAATTCGTCAAAAAACGGTTTCCTGGAAGAGAGCTTTACATCGGTATGGATGCAGCATTATCGGTTGGTCATCCAGCTGTCCTTTCTTCCTCATTGCTTTTAGTTCCGATCACTATTTTGTTAGCCGTAGTTCTACCTGGCAATACGACCTTGCCTTTTGGTGATTTAGCAACTATTCCCTTTCTGATTTGCTTGATGGCTGCTGTTTTTGGAGGAAACATCATTCGAACAGTAATTGCTGGAACGATTTATATGGTAAGCATTCTATATATTACTTCGTGGGCAGCACCGCTTGTCACTACTGCTGCTCGATCCGCAAACTTTGATCTACAAGGAAACTCTATGATCACTGCTATGGCTGAAGGTGGTTTATGGACCACATTCCTTTATGTCGGCTTAACCAAAATATTAAGCTGGGGCGGTTTAGCCATAATTGGCATCTCTGTTTTGTTTGGATTGATTTATGTAAATAAAATTCGTCCCAAGAAACAAACATCGAAATAATAGGAGGAAATGATAATGAAAAAATTACTGATTATGTGTGGTACAGGTGTTGCAACTTCAACAATTGTAACAAATAAAGTAAAAGAATGGCTGAAAGAAAAAGGATTAACTGATCAAGTGAAACTGTATCAATCCAAAGTGGCAGATGAGATGAATAAAATTGATAACTATGACATCGTGGTGAGTACAACGGTTGTTCCAGACTCAATCAAAGATCGTGTAATTATGGGGCTACCGCTCTTAACAGGGATTGGTACAGAAGAGATGTACGCGGAAATCGAAAAGAAAATCAAAGAGTAAGGAGAATGCCCTATGTTGGTCACAACAAAAGAACTATTCGCACATGCAGAAAAACACAACTATGCATTACCCGCAGCAAATTTTTTCGACTTAACTAGTGCAAGAACATACGCGGAAACTGCTGAAAGTTTGAACAAACCTTTGATATTGGCCTTCGCTCAATCCCATATGAACATGTTGACTTTAGAAGAGGCTGCCATGATTGGAAAATTTTTAGCAAAAAAAAGCACTACACCTATCGCTCTGCACCTAGATCACGGTACCGATGAAGAGGTCATCAAAAGAGCCATTCATTTAGGTTTTACTTCCGTAATGATCGACGCTTCTGAGGAGTCATTCGAAGAAAATGTCCGTCGGTCAAAGGAGATCGCCGATTACGCTCATAAAAATGGTGTCGTTGTTGAAGCGGAAATCGGGCACGTTGGGTCGGAAAACAGTCTGGAATCAGCCCTAAATAGTCAATCTATTTACACAGAACCTTCTGAGGCTGTTGCATTTGCCAAATTAACCGGTGTTGATTCGTTGGCAGTTTCTATTGGCACCTCTCACGGACATTATCAAGGGATACCCAAAATAAATTTTGACGTTTTAAATGAAATACACCATGCCGTCAATGTTCCTCTTGTTCTGCATGGCGGATCCTCTTCTGGCGATGAAAACCTTGAAAAATGTGCCTTAGAAGGTATCCGTAAAATAAATATTTTTACGGACTTCGTCACTGCTGCTATGAATGAAATTCACAAAAATCAACCAAATGACTATTTCGATCTACTTCACTCAGCAAGCAATGGAATGTCCAAGACACTCGAGCACTATTTTAAAGTCTTTCATACCAAATCTTATCGTGAAGGAGAAAGCTAATGAAAAAAAGAACTTTAAGAACGCCGTTCTTTGTCGTCAATCCCAAAGCCTATCTTTATGGAAAACAAGCATTGGCATTGGCAAAAGCTGCTGATGAGTTGTCGTCTTTATATGACATCGACATTCTATTTACTGTGCAGCAAGCAGACGTTTCTCTAATTAAACAAGCAACAACATATTTATTCATCACTGTTCAACATTTAGACGGAATCGAAATCGGTCGAGGAATGGGTTATGTTTTACCCGAAGCAGTGGCAGAAGCCGGTGCTGAAGCTACCTTTTTAAACCATGCTGAACACCCCATGACATTGCAAGAACTGACGAAAGCGATGCAACGCTCAAATGAATTGGGAATTTTAACAATTGTTTGTGCGAATTCATTGACTGAAGCAAGATCCGCAGCTTCCCTAAAACCCGATGTGATGGTTTGCGAGCCAACAGAACTAATTGGAACAGGACAAACCAGTGATCTTCAATACATGACGGAAACAAATCGTGTTGTTCGTGAAATTGATCCAGAAATCCTAATTCTGCAGGCAGCTGGTATATCTAGTGCTGTCGATGTTGAAAAAGCTTTGTCGTCAGGGGCTGATGGCACTGGTGGGACAAGCGGTATTGTGCAAGCAGAAGATCCAGTTCAAACCCTTACAGAAATGATCAAACAAGCGGTGAAGTATAAAAAGGAGGATTAACACTGTGAAATTTTTAAAAGAGCAATTGACGTTAACTTCTAACGGGAATCGAGTATCTTACCACAACATCACAGAAGAAGTGAAAACGATGGTTGAAAAAAGTGGAATTTCAAATGGAATCTGTCTCGTACAGTCTCCTCATACGACCTGTTCGGTTATCTTTGAAGAATACATGCATGATACAGACTTTAACGGAGATGAATTTCTTCAAGTTGATTTAAACCGAATTCTCGATAAGATTATTCCTCGTGAGTTATCAGAAAATACCGATTACCGTTATCCTGGACCAAAGCATTTAGAATTTTTGATGAGTCTGGACGATCCAAACTACCCAACAGATCCAGCAACGATTTTAAACGGCGATGCACATATTCGCTCGAGTTTTTTCGGTGCAAGCGAAAGCTTTATTTTAAGTAACGGCAAGCTAGAGATCGGTTCAGTAGGCTATATCTATTTTGTTGATTTCGATCAAAATCGTGTGCGAAATAGGACATGCCATGTAATGCTAATGGGCGAATAAAAACAGTTACCGGGTAAACCAGGAAAAATTGAGATTACTTATCGCATGCAAAAGAAAAACCATGAATCCTCTAAAAGAAGATTCATGGTTTTTCATTTCTTATGCCAGCTGCAGGATTCGAACCTGTGACCTACGCGTTACGAGTGCGTTGCTCTACCAACTGAGCTAAGCTGGCGTTGTATGGCACAAAGAAAATTATATGCAAAAACGGTTGTTTTGTAAAGAGGTCTGCTGAAAAAAATCTACTTACTGAAATTTTCCGAAAATTGTGATATAATAGAAGTATCAAGGAGGTTTTTACATGGCAACATTTGGTAAATTCGAAACAACAATTGTCCCGTCACAAGAAGGTTCAACGTTTGAGGTCGCTACTCCTGTCATGTTCACGTTCCATGGGAAGAAACAAACTGGTACCATCACAAAGCAGTTGAAAAACTCTGCGGTGGTCGAGCTGAACGAAACCCCAGAAAACCAGAAATTAGTTTCGCAAAGTAATGGTGTATTGATCATCAATTACAAACAATTAACCAAACTATAACCCGTTTAATGCAAGGAGAAAATCAGTTGATTTTCTCCTTTTTTCATGGTCTGATTTTTTAAAAAGCACAAAAAAGCCATGGAAGAAGATCGAACCGTTTTGGCTGTCGATCTTCTTCCAAGGCATCATTGGCGAGGCAAAACTTCAGTTGCCTTTGTCTTATTTATATTGATTTATTTTGTACCGAATAGACGGTCACCGGCATCGCCCAAACCAGGAACGATATAGCCGTGTTCATTTAGGCGTTCATCAAGATTTGCAGTATAGATGTCAACATCTGGATGGGCATCTTGCAATGCTTTCACGCCTTCTGGTGCAGCAACTAAGCAGACGAATTTCATGTTTGAAGCGCCGCGTTTTTTCAGTGCGTCGATCGCCATGATCGCTGAACCGCCCGTAGCTAACATTGGGTCAACGATAAATAATTGACGTTCATCGATGTCTTCAGGTAATTTTACGAAGTATTCGTGTGGTTCTAGCGTTTCTTCATCACGGTACATCCCGATATGACCAACTTTTGCGGCTGGGATCAATTCAAGGATACCATCAACCATGCCCAGACCTGCGCGCAGGATCGGAATGATCGCTACCTTTTTACCAGATAGTGTTTTTTGTGTTGATTCTTCAATTGGTGTTTCAATCACTAGATCTTCAAGCGGCATGTCGCGAGACACTTCATACGCCATCAACATTGCGATTTCATTAACAACTTCACGGAAAACCTTTGTTCCACAGTTCTTGTCGCGGATCATTGTTAATTTGTGTTGGATCAGCGGGTGATCGATTACTTGAAATTTACCCATTTAAAAAAATCTCCTTTGGTTTTTCTCTTATTTTAAAGCAAATCGGCTCTTGTTACAACCATCTGCCTCAGGCAATGCTGCTTTTCCTCAAAAAAAGGATTGTGTTAGAAGGAAGGAGACAAGACGGCATGAAACACGCCTCTGCGTTCATTCTAGCCCCTTTATCACTTTCGGTGATCAAAGAGCTGTAGCGCAGGAAAAACGCGTGAGACGTCTTGTCTGACCTTAACTTCTGTCACAGTCCCCTTTTATTTATTTTTATAAAGTGGATAGTTGTCCGTCAATTCTTTGACTTGCGCCGTGACTTCTGCCAAAACGGCTTCATCATTTGGTTTTTCTAAAACTTTGACGATCAATTTCGCCACTTCGACACAATCTTCTTCTTTAAAGCCACGACTAGTGATCGCTGGTGTCCCCACGCGAATCCCACTCGTTTTGAAAGGACTTAGTGATTCGAAAGGAATCGAGTTTTTATTGACGGTGATATTGACTTGATCCAGCAAAGCTTCTGCTTCTTTGCCGTTCAAATCAAAGCCGCGCACATCGATCAATAATAGGTGATTGTCTGTTGCACCAGAGACCAAGCGGGCTTGTGGTGCTTGGTTGAAGACTTTCGCCATTGCTTGTGCATTGCGGATGACTTGCTCAGAGTACTCTTTGAACGACTCATCTTGTGCTTCTTTAAAAGCAACAGCTTTCGCTGCGATCACGTGCTCTAATGGGCCGCCTTGGATACCAGGGAAAACGGCACTATTGATTTTTTTCGCTAAGTCTTCATCATTTGTTAAAATCAAGCCGCCTCGAGGGCCGCGTAATGTTTTATGGGTCGTAGAAGTCGTGATGTCCGCATAAGGAACTGGGTTTGGATGAAGACCAGCCGCTACTAAACCAGCGATATGCGCCATATCCACCATCAATTTTGCGCCAACTTCATCAGCGATTTCACGGAACTTCGCAAAATCGATCGTACGTGAGTAAGCACTGGCACCAGCAACGATCAGTTTCGGTTGATGCTTACGCGCCAAAATACGAACGACATTGTAGTCGATGACTTCTGTTGCAGGATCAACACCATAACTAACAAAATTATAGGTCTTGCCGCTGAAATTCACTGGTGAGCCATGAGTCAAATGACCGCCTGCGGAAAGATCCATCCCTAATACTGTATCGCCTGTTTCGATCAACGCTAAATAAGCTGCTGTGTTGGCTTGAGAACCAGAATGCGGTTGAACATTGGCATATGCCGCACCGAAAATACTTTTCGCCCGTTCAATTGCTAAGTTTTCTACCACATCAACAAATTCACAACCGCCATAGTAACGACGACCTGGATAACCCTCAGCGTATTTATTTGTCAAAATACTACCTTGCGCAGCCATTACACCTTCTGAAACGATATTTTCAGACGCAATCAATTCCAAATTGTTTTGTTGACGATTCGTTTCTTTTTCGATCGCTTGCCACAATTCGGGATCAAACGTTTGATAATCCATGCTTACAACACCCCTTTACCTTAATGGTAGCATTGTATCACATTTCTTCATAAGCTACCTATAATGAATTCTGGTTTTTTGCTAATTTTCTTGAAAGAAACTTTGATTTGCAGCTTTTTTCAACCGATTCATATAAGCAGCCCCTAAGCCGCTTTCTGGAAACGTGGGTGCAAATAAGACATCTAACTCAGCAATCGATTCATCTAACGCCCGTAAACCAGCAAACAGCCCTTTTGTCGCGGCTTCCACACTGTCATCAAAAAATAAATAGATGGCTGCAGCTTCAAAGCGGACTTGCTCGGCGATCGTTGGTCCAGCTAAAACCCCTACCTTAAACTGCTGTTCTTTTGCCCAAGCCATGGCTGCCGGCCAATCTTGGTCATTGACCATCAGAACGTTGGTATTCGGTGCATAGTGCTTGTATTTCATGCCCGGCGCTTTGGGTGCTTCACTTTCTGTTACTAAGTGCTGATCGACGAGGACTTTTGTTTGTAAAACTGCTTCAAGCTGTTCTTTAGAGATCGCACCAGGACGTAAGATGATCGGCGGCGCCGTTGGGTCACTCAAATCTAAGACCGTTGATTCGACACCGATCTGCGTCACCCCATCATCCAAGATGCCAGCGATTTTGCCTGCCAGATCATGCTGAACATGCGCAGCTGATGTTGGGCTTGGTTTACCAGATGTATTCGCGCTAGGACCAACCAATGGCTGTTGGGCTTGCTTGATCAACGCTAACGTCTTGGTATTGTTTGGCATCCGAAACGCCGCTGTGGATAAGCCGCCAGTAACAATGCTAGGTAAACTGTCTTTTTTGATCGAAAAGATCAAGGTTAAGGGCCCAGGCCAGAAAGTTTCCATCAATTTATCAGCAAAAGGATGCTTGTTATCCACAAACGGTTCCAACTGCTCTGGCTCGGCAATATGAACGATCAAAGGGTTGTCACTAGGTCGCCCTTTGACTTGATATACTTGCGCAACAGCCGTGGGCAAAAGCGCGCTAGCCCCTAGTCCATAGACGGTTTCCGTCGGGAACGCCACCAATCCCCCCTCAGCTAAAATAGCTGCGGCTTCGTTTAACTGTGTTTGATCAAAAATTTTTGTTTCCACAATTTATCCACATCCTTTTTTGAGAAGTTTCCACACTTATCAACATTTTCTCGTTTCTTTTCCACATTTTGTGGATAAGTCGTTTGTCAAGTGTGGATAACCCTGTTTATAACTCGGTTTATTTAGAAGTTGTTCATTTCATAAGGTTTTTGCAATTTTTCTGTAGCAAAAAAAATTATTTATCCACATCTTGTGGATGACTGACGAACACCATCCGGTCTTGACCCGCAAGATCTTTTACTACGGTGACTTCTTTGTTGGGAAAAGCGGCTGCAAAAAGCTGTTGAACAACTAATCCTTGCTGAAAGCCGATTTCTAGCGCCATTTGCCCGTTAGGCGCCAAACAATTCGGTGCTTGCTGTGCCAATTGCTTATAGATCGCCAATCCTTGTTCTTGAGCAAAAAGCGCCATCTTAGGCTCTTTTTCTCTTACGCTGATATCCATCAGCGGCCACTCTTCAGCGCTGATATACGGCGGGTTGGAAACGATCAGATCCCATTGCTGATCTGCCACGGGCTCTAAGGTATCTCCTTGGAAAAAGCGGATCTCCGCGCCTAAGGCTGCCGCATTTTCTTTAGCAACGGCTAATGCCTCTGCTGAAAGATCCACGGCACTTACGGCCCACTGGGGACGTGCTAATTTCAAGGCAATGGCGATCGCTCCAGTACCTGTGCCGATGTCTACGACTCGCAGCGGCTGATCTGCTGGTAATTTTGTCAGACAGTTTTCCACCAGCTCTTCGGTTTCTGGACGCGGGATCAAGGTTGCAGGGGTCACTTTTAAGCGATGCCCATAAAATTCTTCATACCCTAATAAATATTGCGGTGGTTCATGCTGCAGCAGCTGTTCAAGATCTGCTGCGATCTGTGCCTCATCTTCCCTTAAGATGGGTTGGTCCATCTGCAGCAGCCAATCGAGTTGCTGCCAGTTTTTTCGCTGTAAAAACAGGTATTGGATCGCATACCCGTCCAGCCCTTTCGTTTCTAAAAAAGAAGAAGCCCGTGAAAGGACTTCTCGATAGGTTTTAGCCATTTTGCATCTCATCTAATTTTGATGTTTGATCGTAAACGATCAGTGCATCAACAATTTCATCGAGTTTTCCAGCTAAAATTTGATCCAATTTTTGAATAGTCAACCCGATACGGTGATCTGTTACGCGGTTTTGCGGGAAGTTATAGGTGCGAATCCGTTCAGAACGATCGCCGGTACCCACTGCTGATTTACGGTTTGCATCGTATTCGCTTTGTGCTTCTTGCTGCATTTGGTCATAGACCCGTGCCCGCAAGACTTTCATCGCTTTCTCACGGTTTTTCAGCTGTGAACGTTCATCTTGCATCGCTACAGCGATCCCTGTTGGCAAGTGAGTCAGACGAACAGCAGAAGCTGTTTTGTTGACGTGCTGACCACCAGCACCAGAGGCATGGTAAATATCGGTCCGAATATCTTTGTCTGCGATATCGATTTCGACTTCTTCAGCTTCAGGCATAACCACGACCGTTGCCGTAGACGTATGGATTCGGCCTTGTGATTCGGTAGATGGTACCCGCTGCACTCGGTGGGCGCCGCTCTCATATTTCAATTTTGAAAAGACGTTGTCGCCAGTGATCATCATGATGACTTCTTTGTAGCCGCCGATCCCAGTGACGTTGGCATCCATGACTTCGACTTTCCAGCCTTGGTTTTCCGCATATTTTTGATACATATTGAAAAGATCGCCAGCAAATAAGGCTGCTTCATCGCCGCCTGCTGCACCACGGATCTCCATGATGATGTTTTTGTCATCATTCGGATCTTTGGGCAATAACAAGATTTTGATGCGTTCTTCTAAAACATCTTTTTCTTTTTTCAAGTCAGAGAGTTCTTCTTTGGCCATCTCTGCCATTTCCGCATCAAGGTTTTCCCCAAGCATTTCTTCGGTATCCTTGATTCCCTCAACGACTTCTTTGTAACGACGGTAGACTTCCACCGTTTCCCGTGTATTGGCTTCTTCTTTTGAAAGCTGCATGAAGCGTTTGGTGTCAGAGATCACGGCTGGATCACTTAGTAATTCGCCTAATTCTTCGTAACGGTCTTCGATTGCTTGTAACTGATCGTACATTGATTATTCTCCTTCTTTTTTCATTCCCGGGTGAAAGTAATGTTTGCGGCAAACAGGATAATACGCTTCGTTACCGCCGATTTGTACTTGGTCGCCCTCGTAAACGGGTTTTCCGTCGATATAGTGCAAGTTCATGGTTGCTTTTTTATGACAGAACCAGCAGATGGTTTTCATCTCTTCGATTTTATCTGCGTAAAGCAGCAAGTATTTTGAGCCTTCAAATAATTCATTGCGGAAATCATTTTTCAAACCAAAGGCCATCACAGGGATACCTAGCTCGTCTACGATTTTGGTGAAAGCCAACACGTGATGCTTCTTTAGGAACTGTGCTTCGTCGATCAAAATACAATAAGGTTTGTAACCGAGGTCTTTGATCAAATGGAACAGATCCGTTTCATCAAAAATCGGGATCGCGTCTCGTTCTAAGCCGATGCGGCTCGAAACATTTCCCACACCGCTTCTCGTGTCCAATCCACTTGTCATGATCACGACTGGTTTGTCTTGTTCTTCATAGTTGTGAGCAACTTTCAGTATCTCGATCGTTTTCCCACTATTCATTGCGCCATATTTAAAAAAAAGCTGTGCCATCTCGCCCATCCTTCCTCATACTCCTTTGGTATTATACTTGAAAAAGGAGAATTTTTACAGACTTAAATTCGACACCTGCCGCCTTTTACGCAAGAGTTTTACGAAAAATTAACGGATTTTTTGCCGCCGCCATCTCTTACTCGTTTCTGGCTTTTTGAGCAACTTCTGCCAATACTTGACAAGCCAGCGAATATTCTGGATTTTCATTCCCATTGATATCCGTTGCAATGATCACAAATCCGAGCTGCTGATAGAGCGTGATTGCTGCATGGCTCCAGGTTTGCGTATGAAGGTACATTGGTTCGTTGGCTGCCTCCAAGACAGAAACGACTTGCGTGACCAAGCCGCGAGCGATTCCTTGACGTTGAGCTTGCGGCATTACTGCTACCCAATGGACTAATGGAACCGGTGTGCCGTCTTGCTTGGCTTTTTTCCAAGCGGTAGCCGTACCGACCGGTGTACCTGATTGATCAAGGGCAAAAAACATTCGCTGTCCTAGCTGTGCTTGCTCGGGCATAAATTCCTTTTCAAAATACGCCAATGCCTCGGCCTCATTGTCAAACTCTCCGACGGATGTTTCGATCCGTGCCCAGTGCCTTTCGTCTCCTGCTTGGTAGCTGCGTAATGAATAGTTATCGGATTGAATGGGCTGGATCGGTGTGCTTTTGTGCGCTCGCTTCATCCAGATTTCTGCATATGGAATTGATTTGTCTAACATTGGTTGTGCCTCTCTTTCTCATTTTGTTTTCTCGTAAAGAACTCATTTTCTGTTTTTTTCCTTCTTACAAGCATATCTCTTGTTTTTCTCTACTAGAAGCATACCATAGAAGCAAAGGAGGAATACCTATGAAAGATACGGCAATTTTTGCTGGCGGTTGTTTTTGGTGCATGGTGAAACCTTTTGACTCGCAGCCAGGCATCCTCAAAGTGGTTTCTGGCTTTACTGGCGGCCATGTGCCTAACCCAACCTACCAACAAGTAACGACAGGAACCACCGGTCACACCGAAGCAGTTGAGATCACCTTTGATCCTGAGGTCATCTCTTATGAAGAATTGGTTGCCATCTATTGGCAGCAGACAGACCCCACGGATGCGTTTGGTCAGTTTGCCGACCGTGGTGATTCCTATCGTCCAGTGATTTTTTACAATAGTGAAGAACAAAAAGCGGTTGCGGAAAAATCAAAGGCGCAGTTGCAAGCTAGCGGCCGCTTTGACCGTCCGATCGTAACGAAGATCGAACCAGCAGAACCTTTTTATCCTGCAGAAGACTATCATCAAGATTTTTACAAAAAAAATGCAGCCCATTACAATGCTTATAGCGAAGGCTCAGGACGAGCTGGCTTTATTCGCCAAAACTGGGCCTAACATTTTTGGAGCATGCCTCCCGATTCATCATTAACAGCCGATTTGCTCTCAAGGCAGATCGGCTGTTTTCTGTTTCTTTTGCCAAAAGGAAATTGACAGTCAGGGCATTTTCGCGATACACTGATTAGAAAATTCTGACGATTATAAAGGAGTGTTTGTTTGATGTTAGCCAATGAAGTCCGTCCAGGTCCTAATCGGTATATTACTGGCGATGGGGTCTTAGCTGATTTGCCAGAGTACTTAAGTGAGTTCCAAGAAGTTGCTGTGATCACTGGGGAGCAGTCATTCGATGTGTTTTCAGCCTATTACCCCCATTCATTTGACTACCCGATCTACCGCTACGATGGATCATCGAGTTTTGAAAATGCGCAAGCCTTAGCTGAAACGATCCAGCAAGCGGATGCCGTAGTGGCAATCGGCGGCGGCAAAGTCGCTGATACAGCAAAAATCACCGCCCAAACCCTTGGCGCAGAATTGATCGTGATCCCTACATTGGTTTCTAACTGTGCACCCTTCACCCCGGTGATCGTCGCCTATTACCCTGATCATACGATTTGTAAAATCGACTATGCCAAAAAAGGTGCCTACATGACGATCGTCGACACCCGTTTTTTACTAGCTACACCCGTTGATTACTTTATCGCTGGGATCGCTGATACGTTAGCCAAATATTATGAAATGGAAGCCATCGTCCGCAACATGGCAGAAGACGACAAGACTGCCTTAGTACGGCTAGGTTTCCAAAGCGCTCTTTTGATCAAAAACTTGTTGATTGCCGATGCGATCCAAGCCGTCAAAGACCTAGAAGTCGGGCAGCTGACCCCCGCCTTCGCCCGTATCACCGATGCGATCATTGCTTTGGCAGGCGAAGTTGGTGGTTTTGCAGTCGAATTTGGCCGCACGTCTGGTGCGCATGCGCTGCATGACGGCTTGTCTTATTTGAGTGAGACCCATACCGTCTTGCACGGCAACAAAGTCGCCTACTGCATTTGGGTCCAGCTTGCCTATACCAATGATTTTGATGTGATTGAAGAATTACGGCCATTTTACGAAGCTTTGCACTTGCCAATGAAGCTGAAGAATCTCCACGTGACACGCCTTGATCGGGATTACTTCGCCTCGGTTCTGACCTATGCTGTCAAAGAAGAAGAAACCTTTATTTTGATTGATCCTGCGATCACACCCGAAAAAGTCTATCAGGCGATCGAAGCGGTGGAGGCGCTGTAAACCGTACTCATTGCTAAACAACTTTATATCAAAAAAACTGTTTCCCTAATACATTTCGGAAACAGTTTTTTTATTTGATCAAACAGACACGCAGTAGCGATCCTGGCTGCGCATATTCTTAGCGGGCGACAGCAACTGGCGCATTGCCCATCACTGCACGACTTCACCCAGCAGCCCGTTTTCTAAGCAGTAATGATAAATGCCTTCCTCGGCTACGTGACCGATCACTTCATCGGCGATTGCTTTTAACTCATCCGAAGCATTATTCATTGCGAGACCCCATCCGACTGCCTCCAGCATCTCAATGTCATTGTTGCCATCGCCAAAGGCAATGGCTTCAGATTTATCCAAGCCATAGTAAGCCAGCATTTTGGCAATGCCGCTTCCTTTCCCACTGCTGGCCGGAATAATATCGACTGCGCGATCCCACCAGGCGGTGATTTTCGCCTCCGTGGTATTTGCCATCACTTTGGCGTAGTCTTCTTTCCCTGAGCCAAGCATCACTTGGAAAATGTCTTGCTGCTGGATCACCTCATCAAAATCTTCTGCCACGATCACTTCTTGGTGGGCAAAGGAAAAATACTCAACTAAGTCAGCATCTTTGCCATTGGCAACCGTTCGATCCTTCGTTGCGATCGCTACTGGACGCTTTAGTGCCGTCGCATTTTCAATGATTTGCTGAACATCTTTTTTAGGAATGGGGTTTTGGTGGATCCCCTCGGCTTGATTAAAACAATACGATCCGTTAAAGGTCAAAAACGCATCGAAGGTCACGCCTTCAAATTGCGGCAACGCGATGGGACTTCTGCCAGTCGCAATGCACAACAGGATTCCTTGCTTCTTCAAGGCTTTTAATGTGGCTAACATTCTTTCAGAGATTTGCTTTTTGCTCATATCGATCAGTGTGCCATCAACATCGAAAAAAATAATTTTTACGTCTTTCATGATACTCCCCATTTCCGTCTCGATTTTCAAAAAATTTGATGCGCTTTTTTGTCCGCTTTCTCGCTATTGTTCCGTGCGGATCGTCGCTGCTATCTTTTACTTCTTTTATCTTCTCATAAATTGCCAGCGTTTTCTTCTGAAATCGTGAAATCCTTACTGATTTGCTTCGAGTTTTTAAGTTTCTTAAGCGATCAAGCTGCCGCAAGAACCACAGCCTGATCGTTTCCTCTAACCCAACGGCCCTTTCCAAAAGCTTTTCCTTACACAATTTCTGCTCCCATGAATTCTATCCTGCTTTCTTTCAAATCTACTTGGTTCTTTGGTATACTGGGGATAGTTTATTTAGTGAGGGGTTTTTTGTAATGAACTTTACCCGCTTTGCCCGCTTGACGCAGCGCAGGAGCAAGACGTTTATTTCCCAGAATGTGTCTTCAATCCAAGTGATTGTTTTTTATTATATCGTGATGACGGTGGTCTCTTTGGGGCTTTTTTCACTCCCCTTCTTTCGAGAACCCGGCTCTCATGTCGCGTTTATCGATCTGTTCTTTATGGCGGTCAGCACGGTCAGTGTCACTGGGCTGACTACTTTTCCGATCAATGACGTGTTTAACGACCACGGGGTCATCTTATTGGAAGTCCTCTTTCAAGTCGGCGGTTTAGGGATCATGATGATCTCGACCTTTTTTGCGATCGTCTCACGGCGCAAAATCAGTTTAAAGCAGCGCCAGTTGATCATGACGGATATGAATCAGCCAAAGCTTAGTGGGATCGTTCGGATGATTCGAACGACGTTTACCATTATCTTGCTTTGTCAGGTGGTAGCAGGCACGATCTTCGCTGTTTATTTTCATCTTTACGGCTATTATGACAATTGGCGAGATGCGATCTTTTATGGATTTTATCAAGCGATCTCTGCTGTGACCAACTCAGGGTTTGATGTGACGGGCAATTCCATCTTGCCGTTTTCCCATGATTATTTCTTCCTGACGTGTATCATGATTTTGATTTTTATCGGGGGGATCGGATTTCCAGTGATCATGGACTTTCGGGAATGGGTCCTTTTTAAAATGAAAAAACAACGCCGCCACTTGCCGTTTCGCTTTTCTTTATTCACAAAAATTGCTGTTTTGGCTTTCGTGATCCTCTTTGTCGGCGGTACATTAGCGATCTTTTTCCTTGAGAAAGATTATTTGTTCAAAGATTACAGCTTTAGCGGTATGTGGATGAACAGCATGTTTTATTCCATGACAACGCGGAATGCTGGCCTGCAGATCCATGACTTAGGCAACTTTCAAACCACGACGTTGATCGTTTTCTCCTTGCTGATGTTTATTGGTTGTAGTCCCAGCTCTGTTGGTGGGGGGATTCGGACGACGACCATTGCCATCATTGGGCTGTACCTCTATGCCTTCTTGAAAAGTGAGGACAATATCAATATCTTCGGTCGCCGGATCGATCAAGATGACGTCCGCAAATCAGTGGTGGTCTTTATGCTTTCGATGGGCATGTGCTTCTTTTGTGTCTTATTCTTGACCGCCATCGAGGATATCCCTTTGATCGCCATCATTGTTGAAGTTTCCTCGGCATTTGGAACCACAGGGCTTTCTTTAGGAATCACGGGTGATTTATCAACTATCGGCAAACTCGTGATTGCTCTTTTGATGTTTATCGGCCGTGTCGGTATGCTGTACACCTTGATGTTATTCGTACCAAAAGAAACACGTGACTTAGGCTACGAGTACCCAACGGAAAAAATCATTATCGGTTAAAGCAGCAGCAAACCTTCTGCCAGGTTTGCTGTTTTGCTTTTCAAGCCTTTGATCATCGCAAGTAAAAGAGCCATTTATCAGAATGGTCTTTGCAGAAATTTAAAGAATCGCAAAAGCAATTTAACCTTTTTCTTGGTATATGGTATGATAAATTGAATTTGCACAATGAAAGCATTCGCTCTAATGGAGGGTTACATTATGGGAATACGAAGTCATCTGGCTGTTTCAGTCGGTAAGACCTCTCAATGGGTATTAAAGAACTTTTTCAAAGGCGGCTCAAGCCTGCCTGGTAAATTAGCATTAAAAGTTGATCCACATATATTAGATCATTTGGCGAAAGATTACCAAGTCGTCGTGATCACAGGCACCAACGGCAAAACATTGACGACTGCCTTGACTGTCAATATTTTGCGCCAAGAATTTGATGAAGTATTGACGAACCCCACCGGCGCCAATATGGTTCAAGGGATCGTTTCAACCTTTCTATCGGCACGCCCTAAAAAAGGCAAAAAATTTGCGGTTTTAGAAATCGATGAAGCCAGTCTCAGCAAAGTAACGAAGTACATCAAACCTGAATTGTTCGTTTTCACTAATATTTTCCGCGATCAAATGGACCGTTATGGCGAGATCTATACGACCTATAAAATGATCGTTGAAGGTGCCGCAAACTCACCGGAAGCTACGATCCTCTGCAATGGGGATTCGCCACTGTTCAATTCGGTAGCAACTGTCAATCCGCGGAAATACTATGGATTTGATCATTTGCCAGATGAAGAGCAGATGGCCCATTACAATACGGATGGCGTGTTGTGTCCTGAGTGTCATCACATTTTACATTATAAAATGATCACCTATGCCAATCTTGGAAAATACTACTGCCCAAATTGCGGCTTCCATCGACCAGAATTGGATTATAAACTGACGGAAATGACCGCAATGGACAACACCTCTGCTGACTTTGTGATCGATGGCAACGACTATCGCATCGAAGTTGGTGGGATGTACAATGTCTACAATGCGCTGGCGGCAACTGCGGTTGCGGAATATTATGGCGTAGCACCTGCAAAAATCAAATCTGGTTTGGCCTATGACGAAAAAGTCTTTGGTCGTCAAGAAGTGATCCGCATTGGGGACAAAGAATGTACGTTAGTCTTAGTTAAAAACCCTGTTGGTTTGAACCAAGTCATCGATATGATCGGCCTGTCGCCCTATCCTTTCTCGCTAGTCAGCTTGTTGAATGCCAACTACGCAGATGGGATCGACGTCAGCTGGATTTGGGATGGCGACCATGAAGCGTTTGCCGATATGGGGATTCCTCAAGTGATCGCTGGTGGTGATCGTCACAAAGATATGGCGTTGCGGCTAAAAGTTGCGGGGATCCCTGAAGAAAAAATCATTGAAACCCCTGAACTTGATGACGTCATCAAGCAAATCGCAGACTTACCAACAGAAAAAGTCTATATTTTAGCGACTTACACTGCAGTCTTGCAGCTACGCAAAAAGCTTGCGGAAAAAGGCTATATCAAAGGAGGAATGAGTCGTGACTAAGTATCAACTGAATGTTGCCCACTTGTATGGAAATCTTTTGAATACTTATGGCGACAACGGCAATCTCTTGATGCTGCGCTACGTGGCCGAAAAACTAGGCGTGACCTTCAACGCAGAAGTCGTCAGCATTCACGAGCCCTTCGATCCTGAAAAATATGATCTCGTCTTCTTCGGTGGCGGACAAGATTTTGAACAAGTGATCGTTTCACAAGATATCCAATCAAAAAAAGAAGCCCTGACCAGCTATATCGAAAATGATGGCGTCATGCTGGCGATCTGCGGCGGCTATCAATTGCTGGGTCATTACTACATCGGTGCCAACGGCGAGAAAATCAATGGGATAGGTGCCTTGGATCATTACACCTTAAGCCAAGAAAACAATCGGTTCATCGGTGACATCGTGATCCACAATGAAGAATTCGATGAGACCTATTATGGCTTTGAAAACCATAATGGCCGTACTTTCTTAGGTAAAGGGGAAAAACCATTGGGGAAAGTCATCCAAGGACAAGGAAACAATGGCGAAGACCAAACCGAAGGCGTGGTTTACCGCAATGTGTTCGGCTCTTACTTCCACGGACCGCTCCTTGCAAGAAATGAGCATTTGGCAGAGCGCTTGATCCGCACCGCCCTTGCCAATCGTTATGGCAACGTCGAAATTTAAATACACGTACGTAGCAAACAAACCTGTTTTTCGCAGGTTTGTTTTTTTATGGGAAATTTCCCCGCAGTTGCCACTTTTTCTCTTTGTTTGCTTCTACGTTCCTATGCTGCCTCACTTTATTGTAACCGCTATCTTTCTTTTCTATACTGAGATTGTAGTAAAAATTGAAAGGAGATGTTAAGAAATTATGATGGAAAAAGTTCAGCGGTTTGGCGGTGCGATGTTTACCCCGGTCCTCTTGTTTTCCTTTTCAGGGATCATGGTCGCGCTGTGTATTATTTTTAAAAATCCGATGCTTGTGGGGAGCATCGCCACTGAAGGCTCTACTTGGTACAACATTTGGACGATCATTGAAAACGGAGCGTGGACGGTCTTCAACCAAATGGAATTATTATTTGTCATTGGATTACCGATCGGTCTCGCAAAAAAAGCCAATGCGCGAGCGGCAATGGAAGCCTTTGTCGTCTATATTACTTGTAATTATTTTATTTCTGGCATGATCGAGTACTTTGGTAACTTCTTCGGTGTCAACTTTGCAGCTGATCCCGGCGGTGAGAGTGGTTTGAAAATGATCGCTGGCATCAAAACATTAGATACTGGTATTATCGGAGCAATTTTTATTTCGGCGATCGTCGTCTATCTTCACAACAAGTTTTTCGATACGAAGCTGCCTGATTTTCTCGGAATTTTCCAAGGCTCTTCCTTTGTCGTGATCCTCGGTTTCTTTTTAATGCTGCCAGTTGCTTTTTTGATCGCATTGATTTGGCCGAAAGTCCAAGCTGGCATTGGGTCCATGCAAGGGTTTCTAGCAAGTGCTGGGGTCTTTGGGGTCTGGCTCTATACTTTCTTAGAGCGAATATTGATTCCCACAGGTCTCCATCATTTCGTGTATACCCCCTTTGTTTTTGGTCCCGCTGTCGTCGAAGAAGGAATCTCCAAATACTGGATGGCACATTTACAAGAATTTGCCCAATCCACCAGACCATTGAAAGAGCTTTTCCCTGAAGGGGGCTTTGCTTTACATGGCAATTCTAAGATCTTTGCTGCACCAGGGATCGCTGCTGCTTTTTATTTCACAGCCAAGCCTGAGAACAAAAAGAAGGTCTTAGCGATTTTGATCCCTGCCACTTTAACTGCCGTTTTAGCTGGTATCACTGAGCCATTGGAATTCACCTTCCTCTTTATCTCACCACCCCTCTTTGCGGTGCACGCTGTTTTAGCAGCGACCATGGCGGCAACGATGTTTGCCTTCGGGGTCATTGGAGATATGGGGGGCGGCTTGATTGATCTGTTGGCGAAGGTCTGGATTCCGCTATTTCAAAATCATCGCAGTATGATCTTCACGCAGCTGGTGATCGGGTTAGTCTTTACTGCCCTTTATTTCCTTGTTTTCCGCTTCTTGATCCTCAAATTTAAGTTAGCCACACCAGGACGGGAAGAAAACAATAGCGAAGTCAAACTATACACCAAAAAAGATTACAAAGAAAAACAATCCAACACTGGAACGCCAGTGATTGCTGGTGCCAATCGCTACACCGAACAAGCCGCAGTCTACTTAGAAGGGTTTGGCGGTCGCGATAATATCGATAAAGTCACTAATTGTGCCACTCGCCTAAGAATCACCGTTAAAGATCAAGACCAAGTGCTGCCAGATGACATCTTTAAAGGCGCTGGTGCTCATGGTGTTGTTCGCAACGGCAACGCCTTCCAAGTGATCGTTGGTCTGGATGTGCCACAAGTGAGAGAACAATTCGAAAAATTATTAGCTGTATCAGACTAAGGAGGAAACAAGAATGAAAAAATTTTCAATCGTGATCGCCGGAGGCGGCAGTACCTTTACCCCAGGAATCGTCTTGATGCTTTTGGAACACTTGGATCGTTTCCCGATTCGCCAAATCAAGTTTTACGACAATTTGGAAGAACGACAAGAAAAAGTTGCACAAGCTTGCGAGATTTTATTGAAAGAACGCGCACCAGAAATCAGCTTTTTAGCAACCACTGATCCCGAAACCGCATTTCAGGATGTCGATTTTGTGATGGCGCATATCCGAGTTGGCTTGTATGCGATGCGCGAAAAGGATGAAAAAATCCCTTTGAAATATGGTGTGGTCGGCCAAGAAACTTGTGGTCCTGGCGGGATCGCTTATGGGATGCGTTCTATCGGCGGTGTATTGGAGTTAGTCGATTACATGGAAAAATATTCCCCTGATGCATGGATGTTGAATTATTCCAATCCTGCAGCGATCGTCGCAGAAGCGACTCGTAAATTGCGCCCTGATGCCAAGATCATTAATATTTGTGATATGCCAGTGGGAATCGAAGAACGGATGGCGCAAGCGATCGGTTTAGCTTCTCGCAAAGAGTTGGTGGTTCGCTATTATGGCTTGAATCACTTTGGCTGGTGGACTGATATACGAGACAAAGCTGGCAATGATTTGCTGCCGCAGATCCAGGCGCATGTGGCAAAATACGGCTATTCATTGCCAGAAGAAATCGAAGCGAGCCAACATGCTGATGCCAGCTGGATGCACACCTTTGCCAAAGCAAAAGAAGTGTACGAAGTTGATCCATCCACTTTGCCAAATACCTACTTGAAATATTACTTTTTCCCTCAAGATGAAGTGGCGCACACCAACCCATCTTTTACACGGGCAAATGAAGTCATGGCTGGCCGCGAAAAACACGTCTTTGGTGAATGCCAACGCATCGTAGAAAACCAGACAGCGACTGACACCACGCTTGAAGTGGATGAACACGCCAGCTACATCGTGGACCTTGCACGAGCGATCGCTTATAACACGCAAGAACGGATGCTGTTGATCGTGCCTAACGAAGGAGCGATCGTCAACTTTGATGAGCAGGCAATGGTGGAAGTGCCTTGTATCGTCGGCAGTAACGGGGCAGAACCAATCACACAAGGCAAGATCCCTCGCTTCCAAAAAGGATTGATGGAGCAACAAGTCGCCGTAGAAAAATTAGTCGTGGAGGCTTGGGCAGAGGGTTCTTACCAGAAATTATGGCAAGCACTGATTCTTTCAAAAGTGGTTCCAAATGCCCGTGTAGCCAAAGAATTACTCGATGAATTGATTGAAGCAAATCAAGCCTTTTGGCCAGAATTACACTAGCCAGCGTTCTTCGCCTCCCCTCCTGGCTTTTCAGCTATACTTAATCTATAAGGAGAGGTTTTTGTGAAATTACAGTATTTGATTCAACAGCACCAATCAGAGTTAAGTGAACTTGATCGTGGCATTCTGAACTATATTCTTTCCAACGGCGATACCGTTCTATCTATGGGGATCGTCGAGCTATCCGAGCAGGTTCACGTCTCAAAGTCTTCTATTTTACGGTTGACGAAAAAACTTGGTTTTTCTGGCTATTCCGAGTTCAAATATTTTCTACGGCATCAGCAAGAACAGGCAACAACGATTTCGCAACAAAAAACGATTTTTGAAAAGCAACAAGAGGATATTTTCGCCACCCTCAACTATTTAAAAACGGTAGACTTAGCTGCCCTCAACCGCTTGTTTGACCGCAGCAAAACCATCTACTGCTACCCGACTGGGTTTTCCCAAAAGAAAGCACTGGAGGAGTTTTCCAAAATGATGCTTTCTATGGAAAAACGAGTGATCGTATTGCCGAACAAAACGGAATTTGATATGGTCATGCCGATGATCACTGCCGAAGATTGTGTGATCATCGCCTCACTGAGCGGCGAAACAGAAAACGTCAAAGAGAATCTGACGACGTTTGCGATTCGTCAGATTCCCGTTTTGACATTGAGTGCGCCAGGAGATAATTATTTTGCTCGCCATTCAACGTTTCACCTGACCTATTATTGCGATTTTTTTCAAATCGGTCGCAAGAAAATCCCTAGCCAGTCTTTGATCGGACTGAGCTGCTTGATTGATTATTTGATCCGTTCCTACGGACTATTCACTTTACAGGAGGGCAACCATGACTAAACGAAAATGGGCGTTTCCATTGATTTTACTGAGTTATTGGCTTTTGATCGCTGGTGCTTACTATCTTTATCTTTCCTTGACTGCCTTCAACCATGGGATGACCTTTGCCCAGTACCTCAGCTCGCAACCGTTAGCCGCTTTAGGGGTCTTGTTAAGTAGTCTCCTTTTGCTGCAAGGGGCTTGCCTGTACTTTATTCAACGGTTTTCCATGAGTAAAAAAGGCCTTTTGGGTCAGTATTTATTCCTGATCTTCTTTCAACAGTTGCTGACAGCGAATGTCATCGGCGCAGGACTCGTCTTTTTTACAAGAAGAAGTCTTTCGAGTCAGGAGGAAAACGCAACTTGGGGCGAAAAGAGTTTTACCTATGGGGCATTAGCATTCATTCTTTTATTGAGTTTATTCTTTTTCCTCCTTGTTCGATCAGCGATTTAACTTCCCCAAAAAGAAAAGCAGTGCCGGTTGGCACTGCTTTTTGCTGTCGTTTCTGCTAGTTTGGCTCTGTTTTTGAAGCAAAAACCACTTTGATTCCAAAGTGATCGCTGACGATCGGAGTACGCGTTCCGTCAAAAACGACTTCATATTCCGTTGCTTGCAGGTCTTTGGATGTAAAAACATAATCGATTCGCAACGCTTCTCGATTGTCTTGCCAACCATCAATGGCTTTAACGACAGAGGCTTCCCCGATCGTTTCAGCAGCCGTTAAAAAGCTGTCTTGCAGCTGTAAGGAGCTGTCAAGGACCAGTTGATGCCCAGAACTGGCGGCATCGTTGTTGAAATCACCTAGGATCAATAAGGTATCAGCCCGTTCTGCTAAAAATGCTTCTGTCTGTTGCCACTCGTAGGCAAATTTACCGTCTTGCCACCAAGAAAAATGACAGCTAATGACTTGTACGATCTGTCCATCGGCTTCAGTCACGCCGCTCAGGTTTTTGCGTGTGGTATGATCCCAGACATCCGTGGCTTGTGAAGCAAGGTATTCTTTGGCAATGATGGGCTGTTTGGACAATAAGGCATTGCCTTCGTGGTAAATGTCATAGCCTACATGACTGTAAGTCCATGACCAATAGTAATCACAGTCTAACAGTTGCAGTTCTTCCACTAGGCGTAAAGCAAAATTGTCCTCCTTGATTTCCACCAGCGTATCTGTGGGACAATAAAGCCCATCAGGAACGATGGTTTGAGCAGCGATCGTTTGGTTGACTTCTTGCAAGGCGATGATGTCATAGTCGCCAGTTGCAATCTCTTGTGCGATCATCTTGCATTTTTCTAGCTGATTTTCTTCTAACCAGCTATGGGTGTTCAATGTTAATACCTTCATGAATAAGGCTCCTTCTCTCGGTTTGCTTGTACGATTCCTTTTTAAAAATAAAAGAGAGCGGGTCAACAAAAGAGTCGACCCGCTTGTCATTTTATTATAGTTTTACGATTCCAACAACTGCGGCCGCTTGTTGCTTGCCGATTTGGGTCAATTCAAAGGAATCGATTTGATCGCTGTTGGTCAACACTACAACGATGGTGGTGTCTTTGCCAGCAGCACTTACTGCAGCGAGATCCATCTCCGCTAACTTGTCACCCACCGCCACTTGTTGTCCTTCAGTGACAGCTACCGTAAAGGGTGCACCGTTTAAGTCAACGGTATCTAAGCCCATGTGAACCAATACTTCGATGCCTTCATCAGAAAGCAAGCCGATCGCATGTTTCGTTGGGAAGATGTTGGTGACTTTCCCACTGATTGGTGCGACAACTGTCGTCTGCTCTGGACGCACACCATAACCGTCACCCATCATTTTTTCCGCAAACACTTGGTCTTTGACAGAGGTGATCGGCATCACTTCTCCAGTGGCAACAGCAGCTAGTTCAGCTGTCACGCCTTGGCTTTGATGGGTAGTCGTTTCTACTGGTGCTTGACTAGCCGTCGGTTCGGGAATCGTGACACCAGAATCTAAGATATCTTGAATGTCTGATTTTAAGACATCTGCTTTCGGTCCATAGACTGCTTGCACGCCATTGTCTTTTACGATCAAGCCTAACGCCCCTGCGGCTTTCCACGCTTTTTCATCGCCGACCGCTTCTCGATTTTTCACAGAGACCCGTAAACGAGTCATACATGCATCAACGTCGGCGATATTTTCACGTCCACCTAATAAATGAATGATTTTCACGACTTGCGAATCTGGGTTCAAATTGCCATCCGCCGAAGCAGTTGCTGGCGCATCGCTGGCTCCTTCTGTTTCATAGTTGCCGTTTCTACCTGGTGTTGCAAAGTTGAATTTTTTGATCAAGAAGTTGGCCAAGAAATACATCCCGACACCAAAGACGATGGTCACTAACACAAAGTTGATCAAATCTTGTCCTAAACCGGCATTGATCGCCATTGGGGTACGGGTCAACAACTCGATATTCCCAAAAGAGTGGACCCGTAAGTTGACGATATCCGCCATCGCAAACGCAGCCCCTTGTACGACTGCATAAACGATGTAAAGCGGTACGGCAGCAAACATAAACATGAACTCCAACGGTTCCGTTACCCCTGTCAAGAAGACAGCGATAGCAGCTGATAAATACATAGAGGTATATTTGTGCCGTTTGTCCGCATCGACATTGCGATACATGGCATAAGACAAGCCCATCAAGATCCCAGATGAACCAATCATTTGTCCAACCTTAAAGCGGGCAGGAACAAAGTTTTCCAATAAAAATTGATATTGTGACGTATCGCCAGCATTGCGCATGTTCACTAGATCCGTTGCCCAAGCAAGCCATAATGGGTCTTGTCCAAAGACTTGGGTGCCGGCTTGTGCGCCAGAAAGAATCGTGTAAGTTCCACCTAATTCGGTGTAATTGATCGGGATCGTCAACATGTGATGCAGCCCGAATGGTAAGAGCAGCCGCTCCAAGGTTCCAAACAAGAACGGTGCTAAAACGGGCGCACTTTCTTGTGATTGCGCGATCCATAAACCGAAGTTGTTGATGCCTGCCTGAATGTAGGGCCAAACGATCGATAACACTAATGCGACGACTACTGAACGGGCGATCACTACGAAAGGTACGAAGCGTTTGCCGTTAAAGAAGGAAAGCGCATCCGGTAATTTGCGGAAATTATAGTATTTGTTGTAAGCTGTTGCTCCCACAAAACCGGCGATGATCCCAACAAAGACACCCATGTTCAAAGCAGGTGCTTCTAATACACTAGTAAAGAAGCCGTCGATCATGATCTTCGTCCCAAACAACGTATGGGTAAAGGCGCCTTCTTCGGTTAACATCGCGCTCGTCACGCCAAAGATCGAACCAGTGATTCGGTTGATCAAAATAAAGGCGATCCCAGCAGCAAATGCCCCACCAGCTCGCTCTTTAGCCCAACTACCACCAATAGCTAATGCAAATAATAAATGCAGGTTACCAATAATTGCCCAACCAATGTTTTCAATGACGCCTCCTGTAGTGATCAAAAATGCCCAGTCGGCATTGATCATTGGGATCGTTTTCCCAATACTGATCATCAAACCAGCGGCTGGCATAACAGCGACAACCACCATTAGCGCTTTTCCGAATTTTTGCCAAAATTCGAAACTCAATAATTTTTTCATCTTCCTTCTTCCTTCCCTGAATCGATTTACGCAATCGGTTTCTTAATGAGTTCATTCTAACGGAGAAAAAAGATTTTGTAAACCCAGAAATATCAAAAGGGATTCTATTCGCTTTTTCACCTTTATATAACTGGATCTCTCTTTCTCGATGTTTCCTTACAGGAAATTCTTTAAACGCAACAACTTTCACTTGACGATGCAATCGTTTGCGCTTATGATAGAGATATCAAAAAGATTCTGGAGGGACTTTCATGAAAAAAATCCAACGATTGTTCGAGATCGATCCATGGAAAATCGCGACATCTACCTTAGATAAAGAAAATCGTCGACTGCAAGAGTCGCTAACAAGTATCGGGAATGGCTACATGGGAATGCGCGGCAACTTTGAAGAACAATACAGCGGCGATCATCACTTAGGTACTTATATCGCTGGTGTCTGGTACCCAGACAAAACCCGTGTCGGCTGGTGGAAAAACGGCTATCCTGATTATTTTGGCAAAGTGATCAACGCGGTCAACTTTATTGCAATGGACCTATTTGTCAATGACCAATTAGTCGACTTAGCAAAAATCAGCCCAAGTGATTTCCGTTTAGAACTAGACATGGAAACCGGGATTTTACGCCGCAACTTTACTGTCACTTTGGCAGGTGCCACCGTAAAATTCTCTTTTGAACGCTTCTTGAGCATCGTAAAACGTGAACTTGCCCTCATTAAGATGGACGCTGAGATCATTGAAGGCGACGCTGAGATCAAAGTCGTTTCTAAACTAGATAACAATGTCCATAACGAAGACAGCAACTACGACGAACGTTTCTGGGAAGAATTGGCTCATGGTCAAACCGAAACCTTCCATTACTTGACCACTCGGACCGTAGAAAATAATTTTGACATTGAACGCTTTACTGTCACTTCTGCTATGCGTCATAGCCAAACACCGATCGATTCCGTGAAAAACGAGCTTTGCGTTGCTGATACCTTTGCCTTTTCTGGAACAGCCGGTGACACCTTCTCATTGATCAAAGAAGTCTTGATCGTTACGAGTCGTGATGTTCCCGCTCATGATCATCCAGCAAAAGTCACCGAATTAGGCACTTTATACAAAGCAGATTATGATGCGTTGCGTGCAGAACAAGTCGCTGCTTGGAAAGCCCGCTGGGATTTAGCCGATGTGATCATTGAAGGCGATGCTGCGGCGCAACAAGGGATTCGTTTCAACCTGTTCCAATTGTTCTCAACCTATTATGGTGAAGACGAGCGCTTGAACATTGGACCGAAAGGCTTTACTGGTGAAAAATATGGCGGTGCGACTTACTGGGATACCGAAGCCTATGCAGTTCCATTGTATTTGGCATTAGCAAAACCAGAAGTGACCCGCAACTTGTTGAAATACCGTCACAACCAATTGCCGCAAGCCCATATCAATGCGCAAAAACAAGGCTTAGCAGGTGCCCTTTACCCAATGGTGACCTTCACTGGGATCGAATGCCACAATGAGTGGGAGATCACTTTCGAAGAAATCCACCGAAATGGTGCCATCGCTTATGCCATCTACAACTATACGAATTATACTGGCGATACAAGTTACCTGAAAAAAGAAGGATTAGAAGTGTTAAGCGCGATCTCACGTTTCTGGGCAGATCGTGTCCACTATTCAAAACGCCAGCAAAAATACATGATCCATGGCGTTACAGGACCAAACGAATACGAAAACAATATCAATAACAACTGGTACACCAATAAAATGGCTACTTGGGTCTTAGCTTATACCTTAGCCAGCTATGAAGCCTTCAAAGACGAAGCGACTGTCACGATCTCTGACGAAGAACAAGCCAAATGGCAAGACATCATCGACAATATGTACTTCCCAGAAGACCAAGAGCTTGGTGTGTTCGTCCAGCATGATACCTTCTTAGACAAAGACTTGATGCCCGTTTCCGATCTTGATCCAAAACATTTGCCGTTAAACCAAAATTGGTCGTGGGATCATATCTTGCGCTCTTGCTTTATCAAACAAGCCGATGTTTTGCAAGGTATCTACTTCTTCGGCGATCAATTCAGCAAAGAAGAAAAACAACGGAACTTTGATTTCTATGAGCCGATGACAGTGCATGAATCTTCCCTTTCTCCAAGTATCCATGCGATTTTAGCAGCGGAATTAGGCATGGAAGAAAAAGCGTTGGAAATGTATGAGCGGACTGCTCGTCTTGATTTGGACAATTACAACAATGATACCGATGATGGCTTGCACATCACTTCTATGACCGGTAGCTGGTTAGCGATCGTTCAAGGTTTTGCTCAAATGAAAACTGATCACGATCACTTAGGGTTTGCGCCATTCTTACCTAAAACTTGGAGCCGCTACGCCTTCCACATCAACTATCGTGGACGTCTGCTCTTTGTTTCCGTCAATGAGTCAACGGTGACTTTGAAGAAAATCAGCGGTGAGGCATTGCCAATCAAGTTGTATGGCAAAGACTATGTTTTAGAAGACGAAATCAGTACAGCGATCAACTAAACAAGCCTTCTGAAAGAAGAAATGTCTGCATTTCTTCTTTCTTTTGATTGGCTCTACCCTTGTGCCGACACTTTGTGATACTATAAGCTAAAAAAGGAGGGAAATCAGTGAGCATTACGGTCAAAGATGTCGCCAAAAAGGCTGGCGTCGCTACATCCACGGTTTCTCGTGTCGTAAACGATCATCCCAGCATTTCTGAAGATACCAAGAAGAAAGTGCGCAAAGTAATGGCAGAAATGGGCTATGTCCCCAATCTTGCGGCTCGAAATCTCGGCAAACAGATATCCAGTGCCATCGGCGTGATCTTGCCGCCTCTTGATTCGAAAGAACGACTAGGAAACCCCTTTTATTTAGAAACGATCGAAGCCATCAATGAAGAGGCCCGCCATCATCAAATGACGGTTGCCGTTGCCTCCGCCCGTGACTTTGCTACATTACTAAAAAACGTGGAACGGATGCACCTGCAAAAACAAGTAGATGGCTTTATCTTGGTCTATTCCGATGAAAAAGACCCCATCATCGACTATCTGGTCGAAAAAGAAGTCCCTTTTACCTTGATTGGTCAACCATACAGCAATGAAGACAAAATCGTTTTTGTCGATAATGACAACCAGTTGTTAGGCAAGCAAGCAACTGAGCATCTGATCGCCCAAGGGCATACGAAGATATTATTTGCTACCAATACGACCCATGAAAACCTGTATTTCGAGCGTTTCTTCGGCTACCAAAAAGCCATGATGCTAGCAAATCTCCCCTTTTATCCAGCATTGACCTTTGAAAAAGCGGAAGATTACGTCACGTTTGAAGAAACGATCAAAGAATCCCAAGCAACGGCCATCGTCGTGATCGATGATCTGTTCGCTGTGCGGATCATTCAATTAGCGACGATGTATGGCTACAAAGTCCCCGACGACTTATCCATCATCAGTTTCAACAATTCGATCTTTGCTACTTTGACCCATCCGTATTTGACTAGTATCGATATCAACGTGTTGTCCTTAGGAAAAATCGCTACCGAACGGCTGATGGCGCAATTGAATCATGAAGATTCAAACGGCGTACAGCTGGTCGTACCACATAAACTGATCAAACGAGAAACGGTCTTAAACCGCAACCAGTTGAACTGATCCGCTGGGTCTTGTCCACTTCCCCTTACATGCAAAAGCACCCGCTGTCCCTAAGGATAGCGGGTGCTTTTCATATTTTTATTTATACTCTTTGCTTTCCAGGCGGAACAATGGACTCATTGGTGTATTTTCGTGAATGCGGCGAACGGCTTCCCCCATCAATTCGGCACAAGAAATGTAGTGCAGTTTTTCTGGATGGCGTTCTTCGCTGGTCCAGCAAGAATCGGTGACACAAATACTTTCAATCGCTGATTGATCCAAAATTTCTTTAGCAGGCGGTGAAAGCAAGGCGTGAGAGACACAAGCATACACTTCGCTGGCACCAGCTTCCTTCAACAAGTCTGCCGCTTTTGCCAATGTATGGCCGGTATTTAAAATGTCATCAACCAAAATACATTTTTTCCCAACGACATCACCAATCACATAGCCGCCATCGGCTTCATCTTGATCGACGATCGCGATCGCTGTATCTAAGTATTCTGCCAAACTACGGGTCCGTTGGACACCGCTGTTTTTTGGTGAAACCACGACATAGTCGTCACCGGTCATTTTTTGTTCGCGATAGTAATGGGCAAACAATGGGATCGTAAAGAGATTATCCACTGGGATGTCGAAAAATCCTTGAACTTGGACGGCATGCAGATCAAGCGTCAAGATTCGAGAAGCCCCTGCTTCCACCAGCATATTGGCAATCAATTTTGCAGTGATCGGCTCATGCGGGTTGGCGGTTCGGTCTTGCCGCGCATATGCGTAATAAGGCAAAACGACATTGATCGTCTTCGCACTAGCCCGTTTCATCGCATCGATCATGATCAGTAGCTCTAAATAGTGATCATTGACGGGTTCATTCGTCGATTGAATGATATAAATATGGTCGCCCCGCACACTTTCTTCGATATTGATGGCAATCTCTCCATCACTAAACTGTGTCACTTTTGACTTCCCTAGTTCTGTACCGAAAACTTTCGCAATGTTTTCTGCTAATGGTAAATTTCCATTTAAACTAAAAATTTTCAACGAACTATCTTTATAACTTTCGCCCATGATTGCCTCCAATGAATGTGGTTGTTTTCTTCTATTCTAGCACAAAGTGACTGTTTTTTTAACCGTCTCGTTCAAGGAAGTGTGACGGTACCGTTTACCCAACTGGCGGGAATCACTTTTTTGTAGTTGCCCCAGTTGTCATGAACTTTAAAATAGCGTTCTCCGCTGGCGGTTTCAGCGTAGGCGTAAGCCACGACCCAATGATTGCCATACGTGCTGCCTAAAGGCTTCAAAATACCGATGATCACCGGTTTGCCTTCATCGATTCGTTTGCACGCTCGATGCCAGCCGCCAACAACAGTCGCACGTCCGCGGTAAGGCAATTGGAATTGATCGAAAAACCGAGTCAATCCATGACTGACCTGCCAAGCGATCGTCGGCAACCCATGAGGCTGAATCAGCACCCGCAGCATTTCCGTCACTACTGTCAGATCCCGCTGTTTTTTTCTACGAAATGCTTTCGGGATGATCGTTTCATCGATGTAATCTTGATAGTAGGCCAAAAAGACGGCTGCTGCATAGGTGCCGCATAAATACCCTGAAGGAGTGACCCACTGCTTATACGGACGAAACCGCTCTTCGGCGATCCCTTTCCACTCTACTTGTTCCATCTCGTTCACCTGCCTTTTTTCTTATTATACCTTAGATTCTCCTCCTACTTGGATCAAAACCCTTTTTCGCCTAGAAAACTTTTCTTTGCGTCCTTACAGATTTTGTTTCATAATAGTAGAAAGCGAGAGGAGCGAAAGACATGACAACCTTGTTAAAAGATGATTTTTATGACTATGTAAATGGCGAGTGGCTGGAGACCGCTGTTATTCCAGCAGATAAACCCGCTACGGGTGGATTCCAAGATCTCGTTGACGGAATCGATTCCTTAATGATCGCAGAATTTGAAAATATGGCACACGATCCCCATGCTACGCCAAAAGGCCGCATGAAGGATGCTGTGGCTTTTTACCGCTTAGCCAGCGATTTTGCCCAACGAGAGGCAGCTGGTGCTACTGAAGCAAGTGCACTATTAGCAAAAATCGAAGCGTTGCCTTCTTACGAGGAATTGAATCAGCAACTGGCAAGTTTCGTTTTAGAGGGCATTGCCTTGCCTTTCCAACTAGATGTCGATGCAGACATGAAAAATGCGCAAATGAATACTTTGTCGGTCTATCCGCCTGCTACTATTTTGCCGGATAAAACCTATTACACAGAAAACCCCCAAGCAAGCGAAATGCTGCAAGTCTACTTTGAGATGGCCGTCAACGTTTTAGTTGCTTATGGAAAAGACCAAGCAGAAGCGGAATCATTGGTAGAGCAAGCGATCGCATTTGATAAATTGATCGCCCCTCACGTCCGCAGTGCGGAAGAAAGTGCGGATTATAGCAAAAACTACAATCCTCGCTCCTTGGAGGAATTTGCAAAGCAAGCTAGCAAGATCGATTTTAGACAACTCTTGACGGCCCTTTTACCAGGTACACCGGAAGAGCTGATCGTAACGGAACCCGCTTACTTTGAAGCCTTTGACATTATTGTTTCTGATAGCCATTTTGAACTCTTGAAAGGCTGGATGATCGTCAACCAAAGCTTGCGCTATACTAGCTATCTGAGTGAAGAATTGCGTCAGTTAGGCGGAACCTACAGTCGCTACTTATCAGGGATCGATGAAGCGGCTCCCCAACAAAAAGCGGCTTATTACTTAACGATGGGTCATTTCAGTCAAGTGATCGGTGATTATTATGGACGCAAGTACTTTGGGGAAACAGCGAAAAAAGACGTCAAACATATGGTGGAAACAATGATTGCTGTCTACCAAGATCGTTTGCGCAACAACACGTGGTTAAGTGAAGAAACCCGCCAAAAAGCGATTATCAAATTGAATCGTTTAGGCATCCATGTCGGGTACCCTGATCAAGTTCCTGTCATTTATGACCAGTTGCATACCGATGAAGAGAAAAGTCTGCTGGCGAATGCCCTGCATTTCAATCGTTTGTTCCGAGAAGATGCCTTCAAAAAATGGCAGCAGCCTGTGGATCGTGAGGAATGGGAAATGTCCGCCGCTACCGTAAATGCCTACTATCACCCATTTAAAAACGTGATCGTTTTCCCAGCGGCAATCTTACAAGCGCCCTTTTATAGTTTGGAACAATCCACCAGCGCAAATTATGGGGGGATCGGCGCGGTCATTGCTCATGAGATTTCCCACGCCTTTGACAACAACGGGGCAAAATTTGATGAATATGGTAATTTAAACAATTGGTGGACAGAGGAAGATTTGACACACTTTGAACGCTTAGCTCAAGCGATGATCGACGAGTTTGATGGCCTGCCCTTTGCCGGCGGTACCGTCAACGGCACATTGACTGTTTCTGAAAACATCGCCGACGCAGGCGGACTAAGCTGTGCGCTAGAAGCAGCGCAAAAAGAAAGCGACGTTTCTTTGGCAGACTTCTTCACCAATTGGGCGAAAATTTGGCGTACAAAAGCCAAAGAACAATACCAACAGCTCTTACTGTCGATCGATGTCCACGGACCAGCTAAACTACGGGCCAATATCCAAGTTCAAAACATCGATGAATTCTATACAACCTTTAATATCAAACCTGGTGACCCTATGTATCGTGCACCAGAAGATCGTGTGCAGATCTGGTAAACAAAAGCGCAAGCAGAAAAATCTGCTTGCGCTTTTTCTTCGCCAATTGTTTATTTCTGTAAAGCTTTTTTCATCATACTGATCACAGAATCAAATTGGGAATGCTCATTGACGACTTGATCGGCTTTTTGCCGATTGGGGCGGTCTTTTAGAAAGTCGAAGATTTGGTTTTCATTCTGGATGCCTAATTTAGCCATAAACTCATCCAAGTTCTGAAAATCCGTATACTTTTGTAAGAAGTCATTGTTCAACAACGCCTTTACATCAAGATCCCCTTTTTGATACGCTTGATAAAGGCTAGTCAGTTCACTGAAACTGAAATTTGCTTTTAATTGATCCATCCATCCCATTTATGCTTCCTCCTTCGCAGAAATGATTTTCGCGCCCAGGGTATTTTCAAAATGGCGTAGTGCCCATTCATGTCCGACCGCGTCAAAGCTGGCAACAGTATCTGCATCGATCACCAGTTGGTAGCCTAAATCATAGGCATCCACTGCTGTATGCAAGACACAGATGTCGGTACAAACGCCGGTCAGGTACAATTCCGTAATCCCTCTTTCCCGCAGTCGGATGTCCAAGTCGGTACCGCTAAAGGCGGAGTAATGACGCTTGTCGATCCAATAGACATTTGGCGCTTCCTGATAGTTTTCATAAAGCGGTGCTAGACGGCCGTAGAGATGTCGCCCCGTACTGCCCGCAAGATTGTGGGGTGGGAACAAGCGGTTTTCAGGATGATAGTTGTCCGTTTCCTCATGACGATCAATGGCAAAAACGACATACTCACCGGCTTCGATAAAGGCTTGCGTCCGAGCTACTAAGGCAGCTTCAATCGCTTGCCCAGCAGCACCCGTGGTCAATCGTCCCTCATCTGCAACAAAATCAAACGTATAATCAATGGATAGTAATGCTCTCATGCTTCCTTCCTCCTCTTACTGATCGGCTCTCCTGTTTTTTTAGTTACTTTAATGTTTCAACGAATGCCAAGACCATTTCAGCGGAACGCTTGCCAGCTTCTAAGATAAACTCATCAAAAGAGACGGTTGCTGCGTGGTCGGCGGTGTCGCTGATCGCGCGCACGATCAAGAAAGGAATATTGAATTGCTGCGCGGTCTGTGCGATCGCGGCGCCTTCCATCTCACAAGCCAAGGCATCTGGAAAATGTCCTAAAATCTCCTGTACTTTTTGCGGGTCATGAATGAAGCTGTCACCGGTAACGATCAGTCCCTTTTTCACGGTATGATGAGTCGCTTCTGCGGCTTTCGTCATCTCACTGATCAAATAGCGGCTGGCTTCATAATACAAAGGCATCCCGCCAGGCAGCTGGCCATATTCATAACCAAAGCCCGTCACATCGACATCAAAATAGGCCACTTTATCTGAAATCACTAAATCCCCTACTTGTAAGCCGGCACCGATCCCACCAGCTGATCCAGTATTGATCACCATATTGACCCCGTATTGTTGGATCAATAAACTAGTAGTGATCGATGCCAGAACTTTGCCGATACCTGAACGAACGACGATCACTTCATGATTGCCGATACTTCCTGAAATAAATAGTGCGCCGCCGCGTTCCCAAGAAAGCGGTGAAATCAACTGTTCCCGCAACGCCTTGATTTCTTCCTCCATTGCACCAATAATACCAATTTTCATGTGTTTGCCTCCTGCTTCTCGTTTATTTTTCACCCTTTAAAATGAAAAACAACAGAAATTCCCACGTATCTACTGACGTGTTTTTCTCCTTTCATGATAAACTAGTTTTGACGAAACGAACAGTTTTTTGTCATTATAAAAGGAGGCACTTATGTCTGAAATTTTCAACGCCATGGCAGCAAAATACGATACCCCTGAACGGATCGCGTTAGCACAATTAGTCACCCAAACCCTTGAACCTTATTTTAAAGACAACCAGCATCAAACTCTGATCGATATCGGCGGCGGTACCGGCCTAGTAAGTCTGCCCTTAGCAGCTTATATCCAGCACTTAGCCATCTGGGATACTGCCCCTAACATGATCGAGGTTTCTGAAAAAAAAATCAACCAACTGCAGCTGGCCAATGCTTCTGCAACTGTCCACGATCTGCTGCAAGAATCCTTACAAGCAAAAGCAGACGCGGTGCTGCTATCCCTCGTCTTGCTGCATATTCCTGACACAGCCGCTATGATGGAAAAACTATACGCCTTGCTAAAGCCAGGAGGAACCCTTTATCTAGTGGATTTCCTCAAAAACCCCGCCGTGTCTCACCCGCTCGTTCATAATGGGTTCGATCCTGCCGCATTGACTCAACTGGCAGAGACGACTGGGTTTATTACCACTTCCTTTAACGTTTTTCATGAAGCGGATCATTTGTTCATGAATCAGCCAGCTGCCATGTTTTTAGCTATTTTGAAAAAGCCGACCGAATAACAAAAAAGCCGCACTTGCAGAAGATGCAGGGGCGGCTTTTTCTTAGTACTAGAAGAATCACAACAAAAAGATCGCTAAACCAACGACGACTAACAATAAAGTGACGATCACAATGGCTTTCATTAAAAAACGGTTCAGATCCCGAGATTTCTGGTTCTCACCGGCACGGGTCTTCGTGATTTCTTTGTTTTTCTTGCGCACTTTTCGGTAGTGGTTATCAATTTGTTTTTCTTTTTGTTTCCATTCTTTCTTGCTTTGCTTTTCTACGATTTGCTGATTGCGTTCAGCTGCCGCTTGTTCTTCTTCGCGTCTGCGTCGAAGCTCACTGCGGGTGATCAATGGTTCTTTAGGCAAGTCCGTTCCTCCGTTTCAATTCCAGCAACTCCCAAAATTGGATCGCAAACACGGTCTTCGCATCACAGATCGTTCCATCAGCGATAGCGGCTTGTGCTTGCTCTAAGGTCAATTCATAGACTTCCAGCACTTCATCTTCGTCTTGCGGTAAGGGATTTGTCACTTTTTCCAGCTCTTTGGCATAATAGACGTGCAAGAGCTCATTAGCAAAGCCTGGTGAAAGGTACATAGAAGAAACGTGCTCCAGCGTTTTTGCACGATAGCCGGTCTCTTCTTCTAATTCCCGGGCGCCAGTCAAATCTGGACGAGCGCCTTCTCCTGGATCAATTTTTCCTGCTGGTATCTCTAAAATCACTCGCTCTAACGGTTTTCTGAATTGGCGAACAAACAGCATTTTGTTCTCACTTGTCAAGGCGATCACGGCAACACCACCAGGATGAAAGACTAGTTCGCGTTTACTGGTCCCGCCATTTGGCAAGGAGACATCATCAACGACCACATCAATGATCTTGCCATGGAAAATTTCATTCCGTTGGATCGTTTTTTCTTCAAAATCTTTAAATTCTAACATCTATCGACACCTAACTTTCCTCATACGTCTTATCTATCAAACACTTTAGCATAATTTAGAAAAAATATCTTCTTAAGAAATAGCAAGAAAGCTTATGAATTTACTAAAAATCGGAAAATCCACCCCAAGTCTGATATTTTTCTTTTAGTGAACATGCTAAAATAAAGATGTCGAATAACCCAATCTACTTGTCCAAGAGATTTTTAGGAGGAGGAAAAATGAAAAAAAACATCTGGCTGATCGTTGGTGCGATCGTCCTCATCAGTATTATTTTTAACGTAGTAGGCGATTCATTTGCGAGCCTATTATTAATCGTCGGTGCAATTTTAGTCTACGTCGGTATTAGAGGGCGTAAAGTTCCAGCAGCCGACCCACAAGTTTTGCCTTCTTTAACGAGAGAACGAGAAGCCCATTACTTGAAAAGCGGAATGACTGCTCGTGAGATCGAATTGTTCCGTGAAACGATGAATCAGACGAAACACCAAATCGATAAATACCAAAAAAATATCACTAGTAATAACAAGTTAAAAGCCATTGACTTGCGTCACGATGCCTTGCGTGCCTCAAAAGCTCTTTTCAAAGAACTCGTGAAAGAACCGACCAAACTGCCTTTGGCAAGTCATTTCCTTTATACACACTTGCCCAACATGGTCGATTTGACCGATAAGTTCATTGAAATCAATAGCCATGAGATCAAAAGTCGGGAGACCTATGATAAAATCGAGGAAAGCACCCAAATCATCGAGCAAATGGCTTCCTTGATCGCCAAAGACTACTCCCAATTTGTAGCAGACGATCTTGATGACATGGATGTTGAGTTATCCATTGCCAAACAAAGCATAAAACGAGATAATGAATAGGGATAGATTCTGATTGGCAACAAGAAAAGAATCTAAAAAAAATCTAGCCCAGGCTAGATTTTTTTCGAAAGCAGACAATTATTAGGAGGAGTTATTATGAGTGAAACACCAAATCAAGTAAAACCCGTAACGGATACGCTTGACGATTTATTGAACAACCCATTTTCAACCCCTGTCGACACTTTGACCACCACTCAACAAGCGGAAATCAGTCAGCTGAAAGAACAGCAAACGGCACCGCGTTTGATTGATAAATTACCGCCAGAGCGTCAAGCACAGGCCCAAGAATTAGCCAGCAAAATCGATGCGACCGACCAGCAAGCGGTCATCACCTATGGTGCAGCTGCCCAAACCAAACTTGGGGAGTTTTCCCAATCCATGTTGAACCATGTCCAAGCAGCTGATATCGGCCCTGTGGGCGACTCATTGACGGAGTTGATGTATCGCTTGCAAGAAGCCAATCCAGACGAACTGCGTGCAGGGGAAGGCAACTTATTCAAGCGGATGTTTGGTAAAGTAAAACAATCCATTTTTGAAATCACCGCTAAATACCAAAAAATCGGTGCCCAAATCGACAAGATCGCCGTCAAATTGGATAAAGAAAAAGACGGTTTGCTAAAAGACAACATGATGTTGGAACAGTTGTATCAAAAGAACAAAGATTACTTTGATGCATTGAACATCTACATTGCCGCTGGCGAGTTGAAGATGCAAGAATTGCAAACCAAAATCATTCCTGAAGCCATGAAAAAAGCAGAAGAAACGAATGATCAAATGGACGTACAGATCGCCAACGATTACACGCAATTTCTTGATCGTTTAGACAAACGGACTCATGACTTGCGCTTGGCACGTCAAATCACGATCCAACAGGCACCGCAAATTCGCCTGATCCAAAACACGAACCAAGCGTTAGCAGAAAAAATCCAAGCTTCTGTCAATACAGCGATCCCACTATGGAAAAACCAAGTGGTCATTGCCTTGACTTTATTGCGTCAAAAAGATGCAGTTACGGCACAACGCCAAGTTTCTGAGACCACCAATGATCTATTGAAGAAAAACTCAGAAATGTTGAAAGTTTCTGCTATTGAAACAGCGAAAGAAAACGAGCGCGGCATCGTCGATATCGAAACCTTGCAAAAAACACAAAACGACCTTGTGGAAACGATCCAAGAAACATTACGGATCCAAAAAGAAGGAAAAGAAAAACGTCGTGCTGCCGAAGTGGAATTGGGTCATCTAGAAGAAGACTTGAAAGACCGCTTATTGGATTTAACCAGCAACAAGTAAATTTCACCTATCAAAAGAGGACTTCCATTCATGGAGTCCTCTTTTTTTGAAAAATTTTATTTAAGTGAAAGCCGCGATCCAATCTCAATGAAATAAAACTTCAAAGTGATTGACGCCGTCTTGATCCACCGTCAAACTGATTTGCGCCTGCAGCATTTCTGTGATGGCTTTGGCTATGGCTAAACCTAACCCATAGCCACCGTCTTGATGGTTGCGAGAAGGATCCCCGCGGTAAAAGCGATCAAAGACATAGGGAATTTTTTCTTCAGGGATCGGGCAACCACTGTTAGAGACTTGCAGCACCGTTTTTCGTTGGCGTTCAACGAGTGCCACTGTGACGGTTTCTCCAGTAGGTGTATATTTCAAGGCATTGTCTACCAATATCATGGTCAATTGCCGCAAGGCTTGCTCATTGCTTTCAAGACTCACCTGTTTAGCGATCTGTTCCTGATAGTGGATCCCTTTTTCCAGTGCAATGGCCTCCATGCTTTGATAAACACTTTGCACGACTTGACTGGCATCGATCACCGAACGCACGACTTCTTGCTCGGCACTTTCGAATTTGGTCAGCATCAATAAGCTATTTACTAGCTCATCCATCCGTTCGGAACCTAACTGGATGTTTTCCAGCCATTTCATTTGGCTTTCCAAGGTTTCTTCTGGACTGCCAGCTAATACCTCAGCATTGACTTGAATGATCGCCAGTGGTGTTTTCAACTCATGGGAAGCGTTAGAAACAAACTCTTTTTGTTTGCGCCAAGCCAGCTCAACTGGTCGTAAGGCTCGATTGGCGACATAAAAGCTAGCGATATAAATACTGGCTAAGGCTAAGACCCCGATGAGCAAAAGCGTGGTTCTTAAGTTGCTTAGACTGGTTTTGTAGTCGGTGACATCAAAGAACAGCACTTGATAAAATGGCTCGTAATTATTGATACTGGTGGAATATTCCCCCGTCGAATCATGATTGATCGAATAATGACTAAAGGAAGTCACCAAAAAGAGCGCATACCGCCAATTTCGGCCATTTACCTTCACTTCGTTAGGGATCTCCCCTTGTTTCGCCGCTGCATCGACCAATGCTTCATAAAGCTCGTTTTGATCGACGCTCTCATCAATACTTTGAATCACAACATCCATTTGATCCACGTCGACTAGAGCGATTTCTCTGAACTCACTGGTACTATTCGTGATGGTCAACATCATTGGATACTCAGGTTCTGTCAGTGATTGCCGTACTTCCTCCTCATCCAACGGTACCGCAGCTAAGGTGTTGGCTTCTTGCGAGATCAATGATTGGATCTCGTTTTCAATTTGGGTGGCATTCAAAATATAGATAAAGGTAAAAGCACCTAAGACAATGATTGAGATCAACACCATATTGAACCACAGCATTTTATTCCGTAATTTTTTTAACATAGCGGCTCCTTGCTCTGCAAAATATACCCCGCATTGCGGATCGTACGAATGCCGATATCCGCTTCTAGCAGCGTCAGTTTTTTTCGCAGCAAAGATACATAGATCTCAACGCGGTTTTCTTCCACATCGGGATCAAAGCCCCAAATCTTATTGATGATGGTTTCTTTTGATAAAATCACTTTAGGTCTGGATAAAAATAGCTCCATCAGTTTCATTTCTTTGGGTGACAGCACCACTTGATTGGTCGTCGTAGCCAACTGCAGCTCATTACGCGCCAAGACCACGTTGCCAAATGCTAACTGGTCTTCTTGATAATCCAAGTCTTTTCTTCTACTTAATGAACGAATCCGTGCCAGCAGCTCTTTCATTTGAAAGGGTTTCGTCAAGTAATCATCTGCCCCTGCATCCAAGCCGAGCACTTTGTCATCGACTTCGCTTTTGGCCGTCAACATAATGATCGGCGTGCGAATATTTTGCTTGCGTAACGTCTTTAGCAATGTGATCCCATCGATTTTTGGCAGCATGATATCCAAAACGAGAAGGTCATACACCCCACTTGCTGCGTAGTCCAACCCAGTCTCGCCATCATACGCCAAATCAACGGAATAATGCTGTTTTTTCAATAAGCTGGCAACCGCTTCTGCGATCGATGGCTCATCTTCTACGAATAAGATCCGCATCGGTCAGTCCCCCTTTTACACTCATCATTTCTTTTTTTCAATCACTTTTCGGTAAGCACAATCATTCCTGTAGGATCATTCCAATTGTTCTCCAATAAACCGTTCTGTTGAAACGATCCGCACGTGTTCGCTGGATTGATGAATCCACATGTGTAGCAACAATGCTACCATACCGCTTAACAAAAAGACAAACAGCTTTTTCCTAAGGTCTTGAAAATTCTCTTGATGACGCATGGGTTTCCTCCTTTTTGCAGGTCATCGATAAATCCGCTCGGCTATTCTGGATCAGTAGCCGCTGGGGCTGTCTGATTGCCTAAGCTGATATCGAAGGTGATCGTATCTTCTAACGGTAAAAACTGATTGAACTTGCTCATCCCCACGATTGTCCCGTAGGGTTCTGCTGAATTGACATAACGGACTTGATAGCTGATGTTCGCCCCTTTTGAACGGAATTCATCAAAGAAGAGTTTTTGCAGATCCCCTTCAAGGAGCTCGCTTCGACGGTAATCTTTGATATACGGTTGACCTGCTGAATAGACGACTTCAATGCCTTGGTCATCTTTGCTGGTTAAAACGGTCCCGGCGGTCTCACTTTGCGAGATCAATTGTCCGTAAGGCAGACTCTGAGTAAACTGCATCCGCATCCGCACAGTGACACCCTCAACAGCGGCCTGGGCATCATCTGGTAAAATCGTTGAAAAGTCTGGTACGGTGACCCCTTTCCCTAGAGAAATCGTTACTTGAAACGCATCCCGTTTCGCGATTTTTTCTTTTGGTGCCACGCTTTGTTCAATGACTTTGCCTTCTTCCACAGTATCCGAAGCCTGTTCTTTGATTTCAAGCTCCAGCTCATGGGCTTTCCCCCATGTTTCTACCTCTGCACGGGTTTTATCACGAAAGTCTGGTACTTCAATATCTTTTTCAAAGGTTTCTTCGCCTTTGGAATAAAAGACTCGTCCGACATCTCGACGATGATAGTTTTCTTGCGAGACTTCTTTATTAGTAAATTCTACTCGAATCGGTGCTTTTTCCTCGATCTCATCGTGGTATTCATCGACGATCGTCAAATTGCTGGCTTGATTTTTTTCGATCCACTCTGCTGCCTCGTCCCTCGTCATTTCCATAAAGTCTGGCAATGCCAATTTCTCTTCTGGATCTGGGCCTTGGCTCACCGTTAGATGCAGGGTGCTTCTTTTTCTGACTCGACTTCTGGCGGCTTCTTCTTGGGCGATCACTTGATTGGCTGGGGCTTCATCATAGGCAGGCGTCACATCGATCGCAAGATCATGTTCCGCCGCCCATTCCCTGACTTCTGAGATCTCTTTGTCCACAAAGTTATCCAGTCGGACGTACGCCAATTGGAAAAATAAAAAGCCGCTGAGTAGAAGTAGTCCGAGTAATGCACCAAGCCCCAGCAGTCGTTTTTTCCGCCGTTTCTTTTTGAAGGAGGGATCGTGTTCGATCCCCTCTTCTAAAGAAGCTGAACCTTTTTCTTTGCGGGAAGCACGGGAAGAAGGTGCTTTAGCTGTAGCTGATTCCTTGTCTGGCTCTTTCGGTTCTTCTTCAAACTTCGATAAAAAATCACTCATAGGCCGTCAACTCGCCGTTTTTCAAATAAAAGGTCTGATCCGACTGCTTGGCAATTTCAGTCGAATGCGTCACTACGATGATGCACTTGTTGTGTAAAGTAGCTAAATCTTTAAAAATATCCACGATTTCTTGCTCCATGCCTTCATCCAAATTTCCCGTCGGCTCATCGGCTAAAATGATATCAACATTGGTCGCTAAGGCACGAGCGATGGCGACCCGCTGTTGTTCCCCACCGGAGAGCTGATTGACGAAACGATCAGCTTTCGTGGAAGTGATTCCGATATAATCCAACAAGCGATACGCAATTTGATCGTGTTGATCGGGGAGTTTGTTGTCTGAGATCGCCATCGAAACAAGGACATTTTCTAATGCCGTCAAATATGGGATCAAGTTGTAACTTTGAAAAATCAAACTGATCTTGTTGCGGCGATACTCTTCATAGCCGATCGTTTTGATATTTTTTCCTTCAAAAAATACTTCCCCATCGGTTGGTTGATCCAATGCGCTGATCAAGGAAAGAAAGGTGGTCTTTCCAGAGCCTGATTTCCCTAAAATCGTGTAAAATTTACCTTTTTCAAAGGAGATATTGGTTTTATCTAAAATCTTCCGACGATTCTCACCATCTTGGTAGTAATACGTCATCTCTTTGGTTTCTAAAATTGCCATGTTCTTCGCTCCTTACAGCATGATTTTTTTCGGATTCAAACGCAGAATATATAATAGCGGCACCACTGCCGAAAGCAAGATCGTCACGATCCCGGTCGCTAAAAAGGCAATGATATAAGGCAAGGTGTATTGAACGCGAAACGCTTCGTTGATCGTTGCTTGATCGATTTTTGGTACGCCCGCAACGCCCACAAAGAATTGCTCCACCCCTGCTTGATTTGCCTCTAGCATACTGCTGGATAACAAAGATTCAGAAACCATCTTGCCCAGCATATTCCCTGTGACCAAGGAGATCAGCATTGCACTGACACCAATCAACAGGAGTTCGAGCACGATTTGTGCAAACACGTATTTCCGTCGTTCCCCTAACGAAAGGTAGATGCCTAACTCATATTTACGATCTCGGGTAAACAAGACAATGACCAAGGAGATAATAATCAAGGAAGCAATCACCGCAATCACTACGACATATGAGGAAATCTGTGATAAGCGATTCATGCTGGTTCCCACGCGGTCATACTCATCCGTAGATGCATTGACCTTATAGCCATTTGGCAAGAGCGGTGTCACCTCTTGTTTGAATTGCTCTGCATCTTCTGGTTGATTCAAAATAAATTGCGGGGTGAAGTAATCTTCACCCGAACCGAAATCTGTCGCTGGAAACGCCGCTTGCTGTCCCGCACGTTCCTCTTCAACAATCGTTTTCACGGCATCATTCGGCATATAGATACGATTGAAGGGCCGGTCATCAAATGCAAATGAGCTGACCATGCCATCTTGTCCTTGATCGTTCGCTTGTTCTAAGCTGGTATTTTTAAAGATCCCGACGATTTCGATTGGGTAATCATTGCCTTTTTGCTTCTCAGGGTCCATCCCTGACGAATAATCGACAAACTGTCCATCTAAGACCATAGTGTCTCCCACGGTCAAGCCGTTTTCCTGAGCAAGCTCTTCAGAAATCAAACCGACACGTTTTCCCGTACGCTGCTCCTCTTCGTTAAAGAAGCGACCTTGCGTTAAATTCACCGTATCCTCTTCAAAATCTAACGGCTGTAGGAGATTGGTTCCTGTTAAATAGACCGCAGAAGGCATGCCCCCAACGATCATGACATTCTCATCTTCCTCTTGTGGGCTGAAACTATAGGGTTTGAAGTTTTCAACAGCAATCACTGTTTCTCGTAAATAATCGTACTGCTTGACTTCGGAGCGTTCACCGATCTGCTTGATCAGCTCCTCTGACAGCGGCTGAATCTCCTCCATTCTTGCGCCGCTATCACTATTTGCCATCAACGCTTCATAATCGATCTCAATCGTTGCCAGTGAGCCTAATTGGTTTTTGATCTGCTTTTCGACATTTTGAGTCGATTGATTGACCGCAATTGCGCCAGCGATCACATTTCCTAATATCAGAATAACAGCAAACAATATCGCAGATTTCCCTCGCTTTCTCGTCACACTCAGCCATGCTCGTTTCATATAATTCACTTGCCAACATCCTCTCTTTTTTTCTCTAACAAAAGCATACTGGATGAACCTTTAGTGAATCTGTCATTTGCAAATTTTTTCAAAAAAAGCAGAATCGTAGGGAACTTTTGATAAAAAAGACTGTTGTTTCAATAATCGACTCAAGCAATCATCGGAATGTGAATGACAAAAGAACATACCTCCCAAAAGATTTCTTTGGGAGGCTTTGCTATAGTTAACAAAAAAAGACAAAGACCACATCTGGGTCTTTGTCTTTTCGCTATCTTATTCGTCGATTTTCTCATTTAATTCACTGTTACGATAGCCATATACAAAATAGATCGCGATTCCGATCACTAAGGAGATCCCAAAAACGATCCAGGTCGCCGTTTGCAGACGGGTCATCAAGAAGAGACAGCTGGCAACGGACAACAAAGGCAATAACGGTACCAGGGGTACTTTAAATTCACCTTTAGCAGGTGGCCCCATCATCTTCCGCAGCTTGATGATCCCTAAGGACATTAAGATCATATAAGACAATGCCGCAATGTTGGTCAATTCTGCCAAGATATTCAACGGGAAAGCTGCCGCAAAGAAGAAAGCAAAAACACCAGCGATGTAGGTCGCTTTCTTTGGTGTTTTATGCTTAGAATCGATGGCTTGCATGGCTTTTGGCAATAACCCATCTTTACTGATGGCATATAACAGACGCGCCAAAGAGTACATCATAGCGATCGTCACTGTTAATAAGGTCAAGATCGCCCCTACGGAAATGATTGATCCGACCACTCCATGACCGACATAACGCATCGCAAAAGCCACCGGATCATTGACTCCTAATTCAGCAAACGGCACGATTCCCGTCATGATCAGTGTGACAATGATATAAAGGACTGTTGCGATCGCAATGGACCCAATGATCCCCCGAGGGACATTTTTCTTTGCATCTTCAACTTCTTCCGCCGCCATTGCGACGGCATCAAAGCCAAGAAAAGCAAAGAAGACTAACGCTGCACCATTAAAAACGCCTGAAAAACCAAAGGGCATAAAGGGCTGCCAGTTGCCTGGTTCCACGAAAAAGGCACCAAAGACGATAAACAAGAGGATCACGCCGAATTTCACCCATACCATGGCATTATTCAAACGCAACGCTTTTTTCGCTTCTTGGCTGACCCACAAGGTTACGAAAATAATGACTAAACCAGCAATCAGATCAATGTAGGTCCCCTTACTTGGATCATAACCGCCCGTCAAAGCGGTTGGTAAATGGATATCCGCACTGGCCAAGAAGCCTTGCACATAGCCTGACCAGCCAGATGCCACCGAAGAAACGGCCAATAAGAACTCGCAAATCAAAAACCAGCCTGCCAGCCACGCGGTAAATTCACCAAAAACGACATACAGATACGAATAGGCGCCCCCTAAAACAGGGATCCGAGAAGCAAATTCCGCAAAAGAAAGCCCTGATAACACAACAACGATACCAGCTACAACAAAGGAAAGAATCAATGCCGGTCCGGCATACTCAGCAGAAGCAGTCCCTGTAACAACAAAGATACCTGTGCCGATAATGGCGCCGATCCCCAACATAATCAAATCTTTTAACTTCAACTCTTTTTTTAAATTCGTCACACTTTCCCGTTGTATGACTTTTTTTCGAAATAAATCCATAACTCCTCCTCAAAAATATAAGTTTATGTTGCTTTCATATACCCCAGCAAAACACCACCGATAATCACCAGCAGACAACCAATCACCACATAACGCAGTTCTTTCTTGGTTTTCTTTTCGCCGAGAATAAAAATCCCGCCTAGCGTTGAAATGATGATCCCCATCTGCGACAATGAGAAGCCCACCGCGAGTCCGACTTGCTGAACCGTGATCAGCATGCAGACATTTCCGATGCCCCATAACAACCCTGACAAAGCATTTTTCCCTACAAAACGGTCGACCTTCGTCTTCCTTAAAGCAAATAGGCTGGCACCGATCAGCATCCCGACACTTTGTGGCAAAATGATCGCCAAGGGGTCCAATCCTGCCCAAGTAATCAAAATCGTATAGGCGCCGTAACCGATCGTTGATGAGATCAATGCCCGAAATCCTTTAGGAAAATCAAGCATCTTGCTGCCAGCTTCTACCGGACTTTCGCCATCTTGACGAGCGGTCAGATACGCCCCGATCACCAACAAGATCAATGCGCTAACACCTAGTGCATAATCGCGGGTCTGTGTCCATTCTGCAAAAAACAATGCACCTGCGACTGTATTTAAAATCAGCTGCATGCCGGTTGAAAGCGGCAGTCCAACAGACACACCTAAATATTTCATGCCATGGAATTGACCGTTTTGACCGACGGACCAAAAAAGACCAGACAAAAGACCGATCAAAATCACCTTTCCATCAATCACTGGCATCGTCACAAAAAATACGACCAGCGAAAAGAAAAAGGCACCAATCGTCATTCCTAGCGTTTGCTGGTTCGCATCCCCGCCAAGTTTGGCACTTACTAAACCAATGCTGCCCCACGCAAACATTGGTACTAATGCAACGAGTATCTCCATTTCATTCATCCTTACCATTCAATTTTAAACACAGGCTTTAGTGTATCAGTGAAAACGTTCTAGGGACAAGTGATTTTTGTCAAAAAACACAAAAAGATACTCGAAAAAAAGCAGATTAGCGTTTTTCCTCATAATAACTCAACAACGGAAAGAACAGCGTCATGGTGGTTCCTTTTCCAACTGTCGACGAAGCCATTAGCTCGATGCCTAATTCCTTCGCTAAACTTTTCGCTAAAAAGAGCCCCAATCCCGTCGAGTGGGTGTCCGTTTGGCGCCCATTTTCGCCCGTAAAGCCTTTATCAAAGATGCGCCGCATGTCTTCTTTAGGAATGCCGATCCCACTATCTTGCAAGTGGAGATAGGTCCCTTGGGCATCTTTTTCGATCCGAATCGTCAGCTGCCCATTTTGTGGTGTGTACTTCACGGCATTGCTGACCAGTTGTCGAAAGATAAAGCCGAGCCATTTTTCATCGGTCAACACTTGCTGGTCCTCACCTTCAACGGCATAGTGCAGGTTCTTTTGGATAAAATAATTGGCCTGACTGCGTAAAACCGGCTGGATGACGGCTTTCAATGAAATTTCTTGGACCAGATAATCTTTTGAAAAGCTGTCCAAGCGGGCGACGTACAAGACTTGCTCGACGTATTCGTTCATGCGGTTCAATTCATTTTCTAATAAGATGAATTTTTCATCTGGAATATCAAATTCGATCGAATGCAAAAGCAATCGTGATGCGGCTAAAGGGACTTTGATCTCATGGACCCACGAATCGATGTATTCCTTTTGTTCTTCTTGATTGCTGACGACTTGCTGCATCAATTCTTGGTGCTCTCGGATCAACTGATTGATGTAGGATTCGATCCGTTCTTCTTCCGCCGAGCGTGCTCCTTGCAAGTAGTTTTGCAGCAAGCTGTCTCCGGGCTTGGGGGTGATTTTTTGCCAAAAACGCCGCTTAGATAAGTAGCTGATTGCTAAAAAGAACACCATCAAGACACTTTGCATCAAAAAGAGATAGCCGACTGTGCCCCAATCCATCGGGGAATGAGGAGTCAGCCAAAAAACTAAGACCGTCAACACGAAAAAGACTAGCCAACCGATAAACAGCAGCCAACGATCTTTCAAAAAACTGCGCAAAACTCGCCACTTTGTCATGGTACGATATACCCTTGACCAACCTTGGTCTCAATGTAGCCGTTCATCCCCGCTTGTTCGATTTTTCGTCGCAAACGATTGATATTGACCGTCAAGGTATTGTCGTCTACAAATCGCTCATCATCCCACAAGGCCCGCAAGAGTTTTTCCCGACTTAAAATCTTGCCGTGATTTTTCATCAAAATATACAGCAGGCGGTATTCGTTTTTGCTAAGATCGATGCTTTCGCCATTGATATACATGCTGCTGTTGTCGATATTGAGGGTCAAACCATTATGCACTAACGTTTCACTGCTACTTTCTACATAGTTGTAGGAACGGCGCAGCAGCGCATTGATTTTTGCAATCAGAACGTCGATCTCAAAAGGTTTTGTCACAAAATCGTCCGCTCCCATATTCATGGCCATGATCATATCCATATTGGTATTGCGGCTAGAAATAAAAATGATTGGTACTTTGGAAGCTTCGCGGATTTTTTGACACCAATAGTAGCCATCAAAAACCGGCAAGTTGATATCCAGTAAAATCAGTTGGGGCTCTTGTTCTTCAAAGTCAGTCAACACTTGATGGAAATCCGTCGTGCCAAAGGTCTCAAACTGCCATTTTTCTAGTTCTTCGATAATCAGTTGGCGAATCACCGCTTCATCTTCTACTACCATTATTTTTGCCATATCCGTGAATTCCCTCACTTTGTGTAATTTTCTCCTCTTTACTTTATCAAATATCAAAAACGAATGCGAACATTAATCGCCGTTTTTAGCAAACCCTAAAAAACCTCGCCACTGACGGTAGAAGCCAGTGGCGAGGCAAAGCAAAAATGTCTATTGGGTTATTCGATGATCTCTACCGTCTCGATCAGTAATTTACCGATAAACAATAAGATCCCATCGAAAAAAAGCACACTCATGTTGACACCTAATAACATCGATAACCGTTCAACGACATCGATTTTTGGTCGTTTGTTCAAGTAACGAAACAAGAAAAAATTCACACCATACGTCACTGCCATGATCAGCAGCATCAAGATCACCATTTTAGTTCCCTGCTTTTCTTCAAATTTTTGGTTGCTGTGCTAAAAACTGTGTCAGTTTGCTTTGATCGATGGCTTCATACTGCGATAGGAAGCGACCGATCGCTTGAACGACTGCCGGTAGATGACCCGCTTCATCATTTTCGATCTGCAGCACCAGCAGTGGTTCGTGCAGGCTCATTCGCAGCAAGAACCAGCCTTGGCCATAGGGCGCTGTCAAGTTGATGCGAATGCCTTCCTCATTTTCTGGATCGATCTGCCAGCCTGGCAGCAAATGATCGGCTAAATCCGCGATCACTTGGCGACCATAGTCTTGATAGTCGGCTTGTTGGATCGCAAAGCGCAATTCTTGGGTCTCGGCGGGTTGTTGCAACGCCGCGATCAGCTCATCCAGTGTCGTGCCTTGCTGTTGCAATTGAGGCAGCATCATCAAGAGCTTGGCGATCACGTACGCCCCGTCATCCAAAAAGAAATTTTCTTTAAACGCGGCATGCCCGCTGGTTTCGATGGCTAACTGTGTGTCCAGTCCTGCTTCATTCAATTCGATCGCTTTGTTGATCACATTGCGGTAGCCAGAAATATAGCGTACTTGCTGCCCTCCCAGTGCTTCGATAAAGGTTTTTAAATGATTAGAGGTTGGCGAATTGGTGACGATACGCGTGCCAGGGTGTTCCGCTAAGATGATCTTGCTTAATACAGCGATCATATTGTTGCGGTTCAAGGGCTCACCGCTTTTGGTCACGACGGCCGAGCGGTCGACATCGGTATCGAAAATAATGCCTAAATCAGCTTGTTCCCGCAAGACGGCTTCGCGAATACTTGCCATTGCCTCTTTATTGTCTGGATTCGGGATATGATTGGGAAAATGCCCATCCGGTTCTAAAAATTGCGAGCCATTCGTATCTGCCCCTAGCGGCAGCAACACTTTTTCAGCAAAAAAGCCGCCGGCGCCATTGCCTGCATCAACAATGATCTTTAATCCAGCCAAAGGTTTTTCCTCATTGGTTCCCATCCCTTGGCGAATTTTTTGCAGTAGATCTTGGGCATAAGGCGTCAGCAAGTCTTTTTGCTGATAGCTTCCTTTTTCCGCTGCCTCATGAACGGTAGTGTGGGTCAAAATATAGTGGATATCCGTTTTTTCGGCACCGCCTTGGCTGCTGAAAATTTTTATTCCATTAAAGTAATAAGGCAAATGACTCGCTGTCAGCATCACACCAGCATCACAGTCGAAATCCGCAAACTGTGTACTCATAAACATGGCAGGTGTCGTTGCCAAGCCGCAATCGATCACTGCCACGCCTTCTTGCTGCAGCTGTGCCATCAACACTTCTTGCAGTGCTTCGCCACTCAAGCGACTGTCACGACCGACTGCCACGCGAAAAGGACCGCTGCCCTTTGTTGCCAACCAGTTGCGCAAGCCCGAAGCAACTTGCCGAACCGCTTGCTCTGTCAGTGTCACCTGCTCTTTTTCTGTTGCGATCGCAATTCCTCGAATATCAGAACCATTTTGCAAATCAACGATGTTCATTTCCTCCACCCCTTCTTGTAACCGGAATCAATTTTATTATACCAGAGAAAAAAGGAAATGAAATTGCTTTTTAGTATTTTTTACTATAAATAGTTTACTTCCCTTACTCTTTAAACGGAATCCCTTCCAGTTGCAGTAGTCGGCGTTTGGTTGCTAACCCGCCCCGGTACCCCGTCAAGCGGCCGTTTTTTCCTAACACCCGATGACAAGGAACCACGATCATCATCGGGTTACGCCCCACTGCATTTGCGACAGCGCGGACAGCAGTCGGTCGTTGAATGCGCAGCGCCAAGTCACTATACGTAGTGGTTTGTCCATAAGGAATTTGGGTCAGTGCTTGCCAAACGGTTTGTTGAAACGGTGTCCCGACAAAATCACACGCAAAAGTAAATGTCACTGGTTCCCCTGCAAAATAAGCTTGCAGCTGCGCTTCAATTACTGGATCAAGGTCAGCTGTACTACTGATTTCAGCCCCTGGAAAGAACTTGAGTAATTCATGATGATCCTGCTGCCGACCAAAATAAACTAGCCCTTTTTCCGATTGGACCACTTCATACCACTCATCATCTAAAACGATCTTTGCCAATGCTAGTTTCATGTTTTCACCTCATGGAATCCATTTTTCGCAGCACAACTGCTTACGTGCTGCCGCCGTTGTGCGGCTGTCTCAGTGACAGTATACCATTTTTTCGAGCTGCGCAAAAAAACCGACTGGCTTACTGCCAATCGGTCGTTGCAAACAAGGGAAAAAATAGGTAGATCGCCAGTCGCTGCAGCTTCAAGCCGTAGCCATGGCAGGATCAATCCAATTCGATTTTTCCAGTATAGAGCTGATAATAGGTGCCTTTTTCCGCCAATAGCGTTTCATGGGTCCCCCGCTCAATGATACGGCCATGATCCATCACCATGATGGCATCGGAGTTTTGGATCGTAGACAATCGATGAGCGATCACAAACACGGTCCGTCCAGACATCAAACGGTCCATCCCTGATTGGACGATCCGCTCTGTACGTGTATCGATGCTTGAGGTAGCTTCGTCTAAGATCATCACTGGCGGATCAGCGATCGCTGCCCGCGCAATTGCCAACAGCTGACGTTGCCCTTGGGAAAGCCCTTCGCCATCGCCCGTGATCACGGTGTCGTATTTTTCTGGCAAGTGGTTGATAAACATGTCGGCATTGGCTAATTTCGCAGCTGCCAGCACTTCTTCATCACTAGCATCCAGTTTTCCGAAGCGAATATTCTCGCGAATCGTTCCAGTAAACAAATGGGTGTCTTGCAACACGATTCCTAAGGAGCGGCGCAAGGATTCTAGATGGATTTTTTCAATATTGATGCCATCATAACGAATCTTCCCGTCTTGGATGTTGTAGAACCGATTGATCAAATTGGTGATCGTTGTCTTACCAGCACCTGTGGCACCAACAAAAGCAACTTTTTGCCCATGCTCTGCATACAGATTGATATCATGTAAGACCAGTTGATTGTCGACATAGCCGAAATCAACATCTTCAAATCGCACGTCTCCCGTCACTTCCGTATAGGTAATGGTCCCATCCTCGTGGGGATGTTTCCACGCCCACGTGCCTGTTCGTTCTTTGGTTTCAACTAGCTGACCTTGCGACCATTTGGCATTGACCAGTGTGACGTAGCCATGATCGATTTCTGGCGTTTCATCTAATAGATGGAAGATCCGCTCGGCACCAGCTAACGCCATGATCACAAAGTTGATTTGTTGTGACACCTGGCTGATAGGACCATTTAATGAACGGCTCAGCTGCAAGAAAGAAGCGATCATCCCGACCGTTAGGCCAGAAACACCATTGATGGCAAACAGACCCCCAATGATGGCGATCAAGACATATTGGACATTCAGTAAGTTCATCATGATCGGCATCAAGGTATTGGCATTGACATTGGCTTTAGTGGCACTTTCTTGTAGTTGGTCATTTAAGGCATCAAATTCTTCCATGACGATTTTTTCATGATTGAAGATCTTGACGACTTTTTGCCCGTGCATCATTTCTTCGATATACCCGTTGACAGCGCCTAAATCTCGTTGCTGTGCGCCAAAGAAGCGGCCGCTGCGGCGAGAAATGATGCGGATCACATTCAGCATCAAAATAATCGACAGCATCACGAACAAAGTCAATGGGACACTGATGGAGAACATAGCGATAAAGACAGAACAAAAGGTTACCGCCGCCATCATCAAGTTTGGAATACTTTGGGAGATCATTTGGCGCAACGTATCCGTATCGTTGGTAAAGTGACTCATGATGTCGCCATCTGAGCGGGCATCAAAGTAACCGACGGGTAGAGACTGCATATGCGTAAACATTTGGTCACGGATTTTTTTCTGCGTCCCCTCACTGATCTTGACCATCATAAAGTTATAGATCAGTGCGGCCAAGATCCCAATCAGGTAGATGATCGCCATTTGAACGATCGCCCGAAACAAACCGCCAAAATCAGGATTGGCTTGCCCTAAAAGCGGTGTGATATGATCGTCGATCACGACTTGTAAAAACAACGAACCGCGAACGTTGGCAAAGGCACTTAGTAAGATCATAACAACGACGAATAGGAGTTGTCCTTTGTAGTCGCCAAACATCGTCCGCAATAAGCGTTTCAATGTGCGCTTGGGATTTGCTGCTTGTCTATTCTTCACCTTCACCAAATCCTTTCTGCTGCGAATGGTACACTTCTTGATAGATGGCATTGTTTGCCAATAATTCTTCATGGGTACCGATGCCGTTGATTTTGCCATCATCCATTACGATGATCCGATCGGCGTCTTCGATCGAATTGATCCGTTGGGAAATAATGATTGTCGTCGTTCCAGGGATTTCTCGTTTCAAGCCTTCACGAATACTGCGGTCGGTTTTGGTATCGACGGCACTGGTAGAATCATCGAGGATCAAGATTTTCGGTTTCTTCAACAAGGCACGAGCAATCGTCAACCGTTGTTTTTGTCCACCAGAAACATTGTTTCCTCCTTGTGAGATCTGCGTTTCATATTTATCAGGAAATTCTTGAATGAAGGGATCGGCTTGTGCGATCGTTGCCACGCGCTGGATCTCTTCATCCGACGCTTCTTCATTGCCCCAACGTAAATTGTCGTTGATGGTGCCGCTGAAAAGGACATTGTTTTGCAAGACCATACTTACTTGGTCCCGCAATGCTTCTAAATCATAGTCGCGAACATCATGACCGCCGACGATGACACGCCCTTCAATCACATCATATAAGCGCGGGATCAGCTGGACGAGGGTGGATTTTCCGCTCCCGGTCCCGCCAATGACTCCAATGACTTCCCCGGATTCGATACGCAGATTTGCATCCGTCAGCGCCAGCTTGTTTTTGTCATTGGCGTAACTAAAGCCGACATTCTCAAAAACGATGGAGCCGTCTTTGATCTCTTTGACTGGATCGGCGGGATTTTTCAAGTCACTTTCTTCATCTAATACTTCTACGACCCGTTCTGCCGACGTTCGTGCGATCAAAATCTGCACGAAAGCCATCGACATCATCATCAAGCTCATCAAAATCTGCATCGTGTAGTTGAACATGCTGACTAACTCCCCAGTGGTCAGGCTGCTTTGTTCCACGATCAGCTGAGCACCAAACCATGACAGGAGCAGCATACACGTATAGACAGAAAATTGCATCAATGGCATGTTGAAAGAGACGATTCGTTGCGCAAGCGTGAAATTCCGATAAACATCGGTGGACACTTCGCCAAACAGTTCTTCTTGCTGTTCTTCCCGAACATACGATTTCACGACGCGAACCCCTTGTAAATTTTCTTGCACCACATTATTCAGGCGGTCATAAATGCGGAATACTTTTAGAAACAGCGGGTGGGCAAAACGTATAACTAAAGCCAGACCAATCGCTAAGATCGGTAAAACAACCAGATAGATCGTCATAAGTTCTGGACTGATGGTGCTAACCATTGCAAGTGAAAAAATCAGAACTAACGGACTACGGACCAGAATACGAATAATCATTTGGTAAGCATTTTGGACGTTGGTCACGTCAGTGGTCAAGCGGGTGATCAAACTGGAGGAAGAAAAGCGGTCAATGTTTGAAAAGGAAAAATCTTGGATTCGGCGAAACAGATTGTGCCGCAGGTTGCGGGCAAAACCAGCCGAAGCGATCGCTGCCGTTCGTCCGCCAAGCGTTCCTAAAAGTAATGCGATCAAGGAACATAAAAAAAGCAAGCCGCCATCTCTTAGAATCACACCGGCGTCTCCTTTTTCGATCCCTTGGTCGATCATCATGGCCATGATCAGGGGCATAATGACATCTAAGGCAACCTCTCCTGCTACATACACAGGGGTCAGCAAGCTGTCCTTCTTATAGCTGCCAACATTCGCGAGTAATTTTTTTATCATTTGTTTCGTCCCTTCTATAGATGGCACTGCGGAGCCATTTTTTATCGTTACCATCAAGTTTACTTTATCGACCCAGCGATTTCAAGCGGCTCGCTTGTGTTTTTTTTACAATTAGTAAGTAAAAAGCACCCTTCCAAAAAGAAGGGTGCTTGCTTTTTTGATGCGGTTTGAAAAAGCACTTAGTAAGGATTATTCGGTAGCGTTTGAACCAGCGGTACTGATCGGTTCATCGACATCGTCACCGCCATCATCTGCCGGCGGTGTTTGGGTACTGCCTTGCAGATTGCCGCGGCTGATCCCGATGGTGATCCACGTTTCTAGGGGAATAAACTCGCCGTAGCGGCTCATTTCAACAACGGTTCCTTTTGGTTCCGCCGAATCGATATAGTAGATTTCATAATAGACGTTGGCGCCTTTTGATTTGTATTCATCAAAGAATAGTTTTGGCAAGTCGCCTTCCGTTGCTTGAAAACGGATGTCTTTTAAATATGGTCGGCCTAATGAGTAGACGACTTTGACAGTTGGCAAAGTATCGCTTTCGCTGTATTCTTTGCCTGCTTCTTCCGACTGGCTCAAGAAACTACCATACGCCACTTGATCGGAATAGACTGTGCTGACTTGCAGCGGGATTTTCGATTCTAGTCCTTGGGCTTCTTCGATCGTGTATTGTGAAAAATCTGGAACGGTCAATGCTTGGCCTTTTGAGACCTTCACCACAAATTCATCTTTTTTCGCGAGTTTGCTGCCTTTGACTGGTTCTTGTGAAACCACCAGATCCAGGGCGACACTGTCAGAAAAGACGGTTTCTTCTTTGTATTTCAAGTCATTCTTTTTCGCCCATTCAGAAGCTTCACTCTTGGCTTTGCCCGTAAAATCAGGTACTTCAATATTCTTTTCAAAGACCTCTTTCCCTTTTGAATAATAGACACTCAAACGGTCTTTGCGTTTGTATTCCGCCAAATCAAGCTCTTTGTTGGCCGCCTCTTGTTTAATAAAGGCTTCTGCTGCTACGTTGTCGTCAAATTGTTCGATCAAAGAGAGGTTCTCGGCTTTATTGCTGGCGATCCATTCTTTTGCTTCGGTCACTTGCATCGCTGAAAAATCTGGCAGCTCTAAGCGTTCTTCAGGATCAGGCCCGAGACTCGCCGTCAGTGTCAATGTGGCACCCTTCTTGATCTTTTTGTCAGGATCAACACTTTGGTCAATCACTTGGTTGACGTCTTTGTCAAAATCATATTCTTGCTCCACTTTGATAGCGACGCCTTCTTCCATGCCCCACGTCCGCGCTTCTGACAGATCTTGGGCAGTGAAATCTGGCACCTTCACATGGGTCATTTGATAGTAGACGATCCCAATCACGGCAACCGCCAAGGCGCTCAGTAGGGCAATCAGCAAGATTTTTTTCTGCTTACGCTTTTTGTAGGTCGGATCAAATTCCGTTTCTTCTTTCCCAAACCGGCTGACTGGTTCCTTTGATGCTACCTTCTCCGTCGAAGAACTCGCCGCTTTTGCTTCAGTCGTCTGTGTTTGTTGTCGGGCTGCCGAACGACTCAGTGGCTCACTAGCGGTCGACTCTTCTGATTGGTGAACCGTCGTCGGCTCTGCTGGTTTGCCCGCTTGCTCCGCGCCACTTGCGTTTTGATCTCCGACAGGTTCGCTGGTTTTTTTCTCGCGATCGGGCGTGGGTTTCTTTTTGCCATCATAGTTGTCCGGGCTAAAATTTGATAAAAAATCACTCATGTTTGCTCAACACACCTTTACGTAAATACAAGACTTCATCCGCTTGTTGAGCGATCTCGTTGGCGTGGGTCACGACGATCACACATTTGTTGTGGACGTGTGCCAGCTCTTTAAAGATATCGATGATTTCTTGTTCCATTTCTTCATCCAAATTCCCGGTTGGTTCGTCCGCTAAAATGATATCGACATTGGTGGCTAACGCCCGGGCGATCGCTACCCGTTGTTGTTCCCCACCAGATAATTGATTGACGAGACGATCGGCTTTTTCTTTAGTGATGCCTATATAATCCAGCAAATTGTACGCCACTTCTCGTTGATTGTCTGGCAGCTGATTTTTCGTAATCGCCATCGGCACTAAGACATTTTCGACTGCACTCAAATAGGGAATCAGATTATAGCTTTGGAAAATGATACTGATGTCGTCGCGGCGATAATTCTCATGCCCGATTTTTTCGATATCGGTGCCTTCATAAAGTACTTGACCGCTTTTCGGACTATCCAACGCACTGATCAAGGATAAAAACGTCGTTTTTCCCGAACCAGATTGTCCTAAGATGGCATAGAAAGTCCCTTTTTCAAAAGAAACAGAGGTCTCTTTCAGTATATAGCGGCGCTGATCGCCATCTTGGTAATAGTAATCGACTGCTTTCGTTTCTAATAAAGTCATCGTTGGTTCCTCCTACATCATGATTTTCTTTGGATTCAAGCGTAAAATATACAATAGCGGTAAAATCGCTGAGAGTAAGACAGTTCCTAGACCTAACAGCAGATACGTGATGATGTAGCCGGCTGAGAAGGATACTTGATAAGCATTTTTGATATCCATGTAATCAATATTAGCTGCCATCATACTGCCATAATAAACACCGCCCATCTCATTTTGATTGCTCATCCAATCGTTTTGCATCAAGGTATTTGAAACGGCACCACCTAATAAGTTCCCGGTCACTAAGGACAATAGCAATGCGGCTAAACTAACCAGCAAGACTTCAATCACGATCTGACCAATGACTTTCCCCCGACTTTCCCCCAAGGAAAGATAGATGCCTAATTCTTGTTTCCGATCTCGTAAGAAAAGCAAGACCACTAAGGAAATGATAAAGATGGTAGCGATCGATGCAATGATCACGATGTAATTTGCGATCACTCCTAAACGAGTAAAACCACCGGCGATCTGCTCGTATTGATCCGTATTGGCAACGACGCGGTAGTATTGGGGCAATAACGCACCAGCTTCTTGTTTAAAGGCTTCGACGTCATCCGTTGAATTTAGGACAAAGATCGGTTGATAAAAGTTATCTGCATCTTCATCGATTGTTTCACCCCAAACCTTCTCTGCTTGAATCTTAGTGTAATCGAGGACTAGATTATTACTAGCATAAAACGTATTGATTTGATCCATCACTTGCCATATCGTATCGGAGTTTTGACTACCACTTTGATCCGATGAATCATTTTGATTGCTCTGATCTTTTTTAACTACCGAAAAAATTCCAGCGATCGTCACAGGATAATCAAAGCTGGCACTGTTGCTGTCATCACTAGTTTCTTCTGTGCCATCGTTTTCTTCGTCATCCACGATCTCGCTTCCACCGCCCATCATGATATCTGTCCGGATATCCCAAACCAACTGATCCCCAACGCTCAAGTTATTCAGTTCAGCAACTTCTTTACTGATCAATACCGCATTCGTCAGTTCATTTAAATCTTTTTCCGTTAGGCCTTCGCCTTCATCGAGACGAATCAACCCTTCTTGCATATCTATTGGCTGTGTCAAATTGCCGCCTTTCAATGTGAAATATTGACCGCCCATCTGTATTGAACCATCTTCTGGTACATACGCTTTCAGTTCTTTCGTTTCTAAACTGCCCATCATTTGATAGTCATAATGTTTGACATAGCTTAACTGACCGATTTGCTTATAAACATCCAGCGCTGGTGGTTTCGGATAAAAATCCTCTTGAGACCGTTCTTCCTCCGAAACATCCGCATGGTCTTTATCAAAACCTTCCCAATCCATTTCCACCGTAGCTACGTTCCCCATTTTGCGTTTCGTCTCTCGCTCCACGTTGGCAGTGGATTGTTGAATTGCTACAGCACCAGCGATCACATTGCCTAGAATAAATAGAACTAAAAATAAAATAAATGATTTCCCTTTTCTTCTGGTGATACTTTTTAATGCACGCTGCCAAAAGTTCATTGTTATTTCCTCCAGTGACATTATTTTTTAACAATTATTCCATACTTCTCCCTTAAGAACAATCGCAATAAAGGGTCGTTTTTCGAATTTGAAATATAAAAAAACGAGCACAAACGATATTTTCATTTAAAAACCCTTATAAAAGAACAAGAAAAAGATGTTAAATAACAAATAAAAGAATGGGATTTTTACTAACAGTTTTGTAAGATTTCCCGATTTCAACTTAAATTTTACTTGGATTCCATCAAAAATGCTTGGCACTTTCGAGAGTATAAAAAAACGAAGGAATTCTCTCACTCTTTCCCAGCGAGAAAATCCTTCGTTTTGTATCCCTTATTTTTCTTTCGTATCGATCACGATCGTCACCGGGCCATCATTGACCAAGGCGACTTGCATATCTGCACCAAATTTTCCAGTAGCAACAGTGATCCCTTCTGCTTTTAAGCCTTCATTAAAAGCTTCGTAAAGCGGGATCGCAATACTTGGCGGTGCCGCTTGAATGAAGCTGGGACGATTGCCTTTCTTGGTCTCCCCATAGAGGGTGAACTGTGAAATACTCAAGACGGCGCCATTTATACTTTCCAGTGACCGATTCATTTTACCTTCTTCGTCTTCAAAAACCCGCAGATTTTTGATTTTTCTTACGAGATAAGCCACATCGTCGCCTGTATCCTCATGGGTGATCCCCAATAAAACCATAAACCCTTGTTGGATCGCACCGACGATATTCTCCTCAATCGACACACTTGCTTGACTGACTCGCTGGATCACTGCCCGCATTCTTTCTCATCCCTTCGTACGTCTGACGCTGTAAACATCTGGAATCTGCTTGATTTTATCAACGATCGATTTCAAATGGGTCAAATTCTGAATCGCCACCGTGATGCGGATCGTTGCCATTTTGTCTTTGTTGGTTTTGGCTTCGACACTCACTAAGCGCTTCGTGACAGTGTTGACTGTCTGTAAGACATCATTGAGCAACCCAGAACGATCATAGCCGTAGATCTCAAGATCGGCATCGTATTCTTTGTTGATGTCGGTGGCATCTTCCCACTCAACATCGATCAAACGGTTCGCGGCGTCTTTGTTTTGAACATTGGGACAATCGCTGCGGTGGATCGAGATTCCTCGGCCTTTGGTAATGTAGCCGACGATCGAATCTCCAGGGACTGGATTGCAGCAGCGGGAGATGCGGATCAACAAGTTATCGACCCCTTCAATGACAATGCCGCCTTCGTGACGAACCTTCATTTTTTCTGGTTCTTTTTTCGTCGGTTGATTGATCATCTCTTGGACTTGCTGCTTTTGCTTCTCGATTTGTTTCTCGCGCCGTTCTTCTTCGGTCAAACGGTTGGCTAAAGTCGTGGGACTAACTTCCCCATAGCCGACAGAGGCAAATAGATCATCTTCTGTTTGGTAGTTGAACCGTTCGCAAGCTTCCGCCATTTTGCTTTTCGTCAAAAATTCTTTCGGCACAAAGCCCATATCTTGTAAGGTACGAACCACTGCCTCATGCCCTTTGATGATGTTTTCATCACGATCTTGGGCTTTAAAAAATCGTTTGATTTTGTTCTTCGCTTTGCTGGTAGCCACTAGTTTGACCCAGTCGCGGCTTGGGCCAAAGGAATTTGGTGAGGTCAAGATCTCGATAATGTCCCCATTTTTTAGCTTGTAGTCCAATTGGACCATCTTGCCGTTGACCTTGGCGCCGGTGGTTTTGTTACCGATGTCGGTATGGATGCTATAGGCAAAATCCAGGGGACTGGAGCCTTGAGGCAACTCCGTCACATCACCTTTTGGCGTAAATACATAGACTTTGTCGCTGAAAATATCGCCTTTGACACCTTCCATAAATTCAGAAGCATCATAGCTTTCATCTTGTAGTTCCAAGATTTCTCGGAACCAGCCAACTTGTTGGGTCATCTTGTCGGCTCTGACTTTTTCGGTCTTGCCTTCTTTATAGGCCCAGTGCGCAGCAACCCCAAATTCAGCGATCTCATGCATTTCATGGGTCCGAATTTGGATCTCGACAGGATTGCCTTTGGGACCAATGACCGTCGTATGCAGCGATTGGTACATGTTGGCTTTTGGCATCGCGATATAATCCTTGAACCGCCCAGGCATTGGTTTCCATTTTGTATGGATCGTTCCCAAAACCGCATAACAATCTTTGATGGAGTCAACGATCACTCGGATCGCCAACAAATCATAGATTTCATTGAACTGTTTCTTTTGGTCTTTCATCTTGCGATAGATTGAGTAAATATGCTTTGGTCGGCCATAGATCTCAGCATAGATATCTAGTTCCTCGGTGGCGATTCGAATCTCTTCTACGGTTTCAGAAACGTAGGATTCCCGTTCTTCTCGCTTTGTCTGCATCAAATGCACGATTCGGTAATATTGCTGTGGATTCAAATAACGCAAAGAAATATCTTCTAATTCCCATTTGATGCGGCTGATCCCTAAACGATGAGCCAATGGGGCATAGATTTCCATCGTTTCTTGGGCGATGCGGCGTTGTTTGTCTTCCCGCAGATGTTTCAACGTACGCATATTATGTAAACGGTCAGCCAGTTTGACCATGATGACCCGTAAATCTTGCGCCATGGCGATCAACATTTTTCGATGATTTTCTGCTAATTGTTCTTCATGAGATTTGTACTTGATCTTACCCAGCTTGGTCACGCCATCCACTAGCATCGCTACATCGGCACCGAATTCTTCTTTCAGATCGGCTAACGTCACATCGGTATCTTCGACGACATCATGCAAAAAACCAGTTGCAACGGTATGAGGATCCATCTGCAATTCTGCCAAGATCCCCGCAACTTGGATTGGATGAATAATGTAAGGCTCGCCGGATTTACGGAATTGTTCTTTGTGGGCTTCTGTCGCGTAATCTAATGCTTTTTGGACAAAGGCAACATGCTCTTCACTCATATAATGAGCGACCAATTTGATGACATTGGGCCCGGTCAATATAACTTCTTTTGCCATTCATTCCGCCTCCTGCTTTTCTTTTTTGTGCTATCAAAAAGGCAGACAGAAGTCGCTGTTAACGTTTCGTCACGCACCCAAAGCCTTGCGGACAAACGTTCTAAGCATGGGACTCCTGTCTAACCTGCAGTTCTTATTTTAGTAGTATTATTATACAAATTTTTCAGCTATTTTTCAATCGCTGTTGTTCAAAGCACATCGGGCGACGGCTGGTCCTTAAGCAATTCTTCAAAAACATGATACGAGAGCCCGATTTTCTCAGCGCCAGCAGCCTGTAGTGATTGCAGCGCTTGTTCATCTACTGTGTCAGGATTGATCTGGATCGACAGTTGACTGCCGCCATCTAAGGAAAACAAGCTCACGTCATGCAATGCTTCTGCTAGTGGTTGTTTTTGCCCTAACACAATCTTTGGCCAAGCTTCTTCTTTCAAGCGTTGTGCTACTTGGATCTTCGTCAATTCATTCATGATCTCGGTTTGCACAGCTAAGCGGATCTCTCCTCCTGTCAAGGTCAAGGAGCGGATCGTTTCAGTCAGCTCCGCAAAGCCACGATCATTTTCCATGAAGGAAGAAGCTGGCAGCCAGACTTCCAAAAAATCGGCGCCTTCCATAAACGCCCGACCAATTTCAAACGCCACCTTTGCCAGTGTTCCTTGGGCAAGGGGGTAATCGATCACTGCGCCGATTTGTAGGGAAGAACCTTGTGCCAAGATTTTCGCTCGCCGAATGGCACTAGGCAAAACGACGACTTCCTTTAAGGTCGTCTTATATTGATTGATAAAATCCTTCAAGACCCAGTCGGTCAGATCGGCCGTCAACAAACGGACACTGATTGCTTCTTGGTTCTTATTCATCAACTCACATCCTCTTTAATTCCGTTAGCACACTGACAGCACTTAAAAAATAAAACGGTGCTGTTTCTGTTCGTAAAATTCGAGGGCCTAACCCGCATAATTTGGCGTTGTTTTGCTGGGCTTCTTCGATTTCGGAGGGGGTCAGACCGCCTTCTGGACCAAAGATCGCTAAAACTTTGCTACCAACAGGCAATGCGGTGATCACTTGCAGCAGCATCGCTGCTTCTCCTTGTTTGGCTGATTCTTCATAAGCCACTAGGACCGCATCATACTGACTGAGGCTTTGCCAAAATGCTTTGGCGTTATCCAGCAGCGTGATGGCTGGTACGATCTGCCGTTGGGATTGCTCCGCCGCTTCTTGGGCGATTTTTTGCAGCCGTTGCTGCTTTTTCTGTAATTTCTTTTGATCCCATTTCACGACCGAAGTTTGCGCTGGAAAACCGATAAAGGCTGCCGCCCCCAGTTCCGTTCCTTTTTGAACGATCAATTCCAGCTTGTCGCCTTTCGGGTAGCCGCTAGCGATCGTGACCTGCAGCGGCAATTCCTTGTCCTGCTGTTCTTTTTCGACTTCCTCTAAGTACACCGTTTCTTCATCGGCTTCTTTGATCTTGGCAATAATCGCCAAATGATCCTCAAAAACTAAACCGACTTTTGCCCCGGGAGTCATGCGCATCACTCGGATCATATGGTGGAAGGGTTCTCCCGAAACGGCAAACACCGCTTTTGCTTCATAAGGCTCCTGTAAAAAATATCGCTGCATCTTACTCTACCTCTGGTTTTTTAAAGGCGATCGCATACCAGTCTTTTTGATTGAACAACTGATCGATCTCAAAGCCTTGTGCGATCATGGCATCGATCACTAATTGTTTTTTCGTCTCAATGATCCCAGAAACGATCAAGGTCCCTTCTTGCTTCAATAGACGCCACGCATCAGGGATCATCAATAAAATGATGTCCGCTAAAATATTAGCAACGATAAGATCAGCAGGGACCGTCACTCCTTGCAAGAGATCATTGGCCTGCACGGTCACATCGTGAGCAATAGGGTTCATCGCCATATTTTCTTGGGCGGACCTCACAGCGACTTCATCTAGATCATATGCGAACACGTCTTTGGCACCTAAATATTTACTGGCGATACTCAACACGCCTGAGCCCATCCCGACATCTAAGACGGTTTCACCGCCTCGCAAGTAGACTTCTAGGGCTTGTAATGTCAAACGTGTCGTAGGATGTGTGCCTGTCCCAAAAGCCATCCCCGGATCAAGGATGATGATCTTTTCATCTTCTTGCAGCGGTTGATAGTTTTCCCAGCTCGGCACGATCGTCAGATAGCGGGAGATACGGACTGGATGGTAATATTTTTTCCAGGCCGTCGCCCATGCTTCTTCCACGACCTCGCTCGTTGTGATGGTGTTTTTGCCGATCGCCAAACCATACTCTGGCAGACGGTCGATGGCTGCTTTGATCGTCGGCAGCACTTCTGGTAAAAAGATCGTCTCTGGGAAATAGGCACTGACTTGGGCGCCTTCTTCTAAGGTCGTATAGGTTTCTTTATCCAAAATTTCGCCATACGCATCGCTTTTAAAATTTTCGATATCTAAAACGTCCTCGATCGCTACCCCACTTGCTCCGTGTTCCATTAAAATATTGGCGACTGCTTCCACTGCTTCGCTAGCTGTCGCTACGGTTACTTCATTCCATTTCATGTTCGTTCTCCTTAGTAACTAGGGTACGGGATCATGGTTTCCCCAGCTCCCGCTTGATAGTTCGTCATTTTCTCCACAAATTCTTCTTCGTTGAATCGCAATTCAAAGATCGCTTCTTCACTGTCATCGTTCAAGAAATCAAGCAGATCGCTTTGGCCTTCTTCTAAAATTTCTTGAATGTAATCAACCAATCCGTCTAACAAGGCTTTTTGGATCCCTTTTTTCCCTGCATAAGGGATCGTCGCTAAATAATCTTCTTCATCAAACGTTGATTTTTGTGGATCATACAGCAAAATCCCATCTTCAAATTCAATGATCGCTTCTTCTGATGCCACACCTTGTGCATCGTCGATCTGCACGTGGTGAGGATTTTCAGCAAACAAGCGCAGCACCAATTCGATCGTATGATTTTTGGCATCCCAATCGATCGCCACATCATAGTCGGTGATTTTTTTCGTTAATCGCTGATCTAAGTAAGTCAATATCGTTTCTTTCGCCATCACTATTCCTTCTTTCTTAACACCATCCATGGTCTTGCTGAACAGCGGTTTTTCGTATATTTGTCAAATACGGATTGCCAGCCACCGCAAAACGAAGCGGCATCTGGGTCCATTCCCCTTTATTTGGGATACCGATCCGAGGCAATGCCAAAATTTCTTTTGGGGTACGTCGGCGCTCAGGAACCAAATGCAGTGGGCTTGTAAAAATCGATTCTCCATAAAGCTCAGCGGGGATCTGCAGTGCCTGTACCAGTTTCCCGGGGCCGTTGGCTACATCCGGTCCTGTTTTTTGTCGTTGTTGTTCCATCAAGGCGATCCCATCCACCGGTTCTAGCCCGCGAATCATGATTCCTTGCGGGATGCCTTTTGGCTGCGTAATAAAGTTGACGATTCGATGCGTATGCATCGTATATAAATAAATCGTACCTGGTTCCTGATACATCGCCCGAACCCTTGGTGTGTTTCGCATGCCCACACTATGAGCCGCCAAATCATCGGGACCTAGATACGCTTCACAATCCACGATATACCCACCTACTGTTCCTTCTGGGGTCTCATGTTCCAAATACATTCCTAATAAGGCACGTGCGATGGTCGTTGTCGGCTGTGTCGCAAAAAGTGCCATTAATTCATCCATTCTCATCACCCTCTTTATTCTACACAATTCTCGGCGAACTTACTATCTTTGACTACAGAGTTACGACGATCTCAACGATTTCTTTTCAACGAACCTGATTTTTGCTGACTGAGTGGAAAATAAGCGCCCTGTTGTTTCTGTAAAGACGCAAATCAGCTTGTTTATGAGAATATACGTTCTTATGTTATACTTACAGGAAAAGGAGAGGATCGTTTTATGCAGCAGCCACTTGCTTATCGAATGCGGCCACGGAACTTAGATGAAGTCGTCGGACAGCAGCATTTGGTTGGCCCGGGGAAAATCATTCGCCGAATGGTCGAAGCCAAAATGCTTTCTTCGATGATCCTATACGGACCGCCGGGAACCGGAAAAACCAGCATTGCCAGTGCGATCGCCGGCTCGACACGCTATGCGTTTCGCATGCTGAACGCCGCCACGGATACAAAAAAAGACCTGCAGATCGTGGCAGAGGAAGCCAAAATGAGCGGTACTGTCATTTTATTGCTTGATGAAGTCCATCGACTAGACAAGACAAAACAAGACTTTTTACTGCCCCATTTAGAAAGCGGCAAGATCATTATGATCGGTGCCACGACGGAAAATCCCTACATTACGATCAATCCAGCGATTCGCAGTCGGACACAGATTTTTGAAGTCAAACCGCTCCAAGAAGAAGATATTTTGACCGCCATTGATCAAGCCTTAGCAGATGAAACTCGCGGACTTGGATCAGAAACCATCGTATTGACCGATGATGCCCGCTTGCATCTCTCGCGAGCGACCAACGGCGATTTACGAAGTGCGCTAAACGGCTTAGAGCTCGCTGCTCGTTCCACCCCAAAAGGACCAGACGGCATTATTCATTTGACCTTAGAAATCATCGAAGAGTGCGTGCAGCGCAAAGCATTGACCCATGATAAAGATGGGGATGCGCACTATGATGTGATCTCTGCTTTTCAAAAATCGATTCGCGGCAGCGATGTGGATGGTGCGCTGCATTACTTAGGTCGTTTAGTAGAGGCAGGCGATCTGGCGATCATTTGTCGGCGCTTGATGGTCATCGGCTATGAAGACATTGGTTTAGCTAACCCAGCAGCCGCTGCTCGAACCGTCAATGCTGTGTTAGCCGCTGAACGTTTGGGCTTGCCAGAAGCTCGGATTCCGCTAGCCGATACAGTGGTCGATCTATGTCTGTCACCAAAATCCAACTCTGCCTACATGGCATTGGATGCAGCGATCGCAGATATTCGCAGCGGTAAAGCTGGCGATGTCCCGGATCATTTACGAGACAGTCATTACAAGGGTGCCCAAAGCTTGAATCGGGGTGTCGGCTATCAATACCCGCATAATTTTGATGATGCCTGGGTCGATCAGCAATACTTACCTGATAAGCTGAAAAATACTCATTATTACCAACCAAAAGCCACCGGGAAATATGAGCAAGCATTAGGTCAACGGTACCAGCAGTTGCAGCAGCGAAAGAAAAAAAACTAGGTGCTTAGAAAAAATAGTGACTTTTTGGTATCGTTTTCAAACAACTTTATTGCACCTTCGTCATTCCTATGCTACTATAAGGGTGGGAATTCTGTGATGTACGAGTTGTCCCTTTTGTGTGTTGACCGAACATTTTTATTGATATCTTGGGATCCGTCTTGTGTCAATGCTGGTAACATGCCTTTTCCTTTGGTAGTTCGAAGCTTAGACCGTGGAACCCACCTGCTAGAATTTGCGGGATCAATACTATGGGAAAAAGAACGGCATCAACGGATATTACCCATTCTTTTTAGAATGTGCCATCTGTTTTTAACAGATGGCTTTTTTGCGTTCTCTAACTGATAGCAACAGTGAAACGTCCTTGCCTGACATCAGAGTAAGGGTGGCTTTTGCTATTCTTTCTAGGGTTCGCTATACTAAACCTATCAACTTAGGACAGGATGGCGTATGTTTATGATTCTTCTATTATTTACGATCGTGGCACTCGTATTATTCGGCACCAGTTATTTGCTTTATGCCAAACAAGCGATTTTTTTCACTTTGATCCCTACCACCGAGGCGAATAAGGTCTTCTTAAAAACCTATAGTCTCATTCATTTCCTTTTAGGCGTGGTGGCATTGGTTGTAGGCTTTGTCGATAAGGAGCTGATTGCCTTGTTTTATTTGGCTTTATTGCTGCTCTCTTCCGCATCTTTCAGCATCTTGCTGGCACAAAAAATGAAAAAAAAGGAAGATTAGGTTTTCTTTTTCCAGAAAAAAGCATTACAATAAAAGTAGAAGATAACAGATGGGAGTGTTTCTTATGTTACAACAATATCAACGAATCATGGTAGCCGTCGATGGGTCTAGCGAGTCAGAATTAGCCTTCAAAAAAGCCGTGAACGTGGCACAGCGGAATGATTCTGAATTGGTTTTAGCACATGTGATCGACACTCGTGCCTTTCAAACCGTTTCTTCTTTTGACGGCATGCTTGCTGAACAAGCAACCGAAATGGCCAAACAAACCTTGAAAGACTATGAGGATTATGCCCGCAAGCATCAAGTAACTGCGGTCAAAACTGTGATCGAATACGGCTCGCCAAAACCGATCATTGCCAAACAATTGCCCGAAGATCACGACATCGATTTGATTATGATCGGTGCCACTGGTTTAAATGCCGTGGAACGAATCTTTATCGGTTCCGTTTCTGAATATGTCATTCGCCATGCCGGCTGTGATGTGTTAGTTGTACGGACAGACCTAGAAAACAAAGTCCCAGAAAAAGACCACACGAAAGCTTAATAGTGAGACGACCTGCCGCTGCTTGGCAGGTTTTTTTGTACAAAAAAAACCGTGACAAAAGCAAAAGAGGCAACGAGCGCTCAGGTCTCATTGGTCTTTTTGACTTTGGTCACAGCTCTTTGACAAGTCGGTTATCCAAACTTGTACAGCAAAAAATGAAAGCAAAGTAATAGGTACTCCTATCTAACCATGTTTCCGCTTGATTGTAAATAGTTTTTCTGAATTTTCTGAATAAATAGTTAATTTACCCATCCTTAAATAAAAAAAGCAAAGCGTCGCTTCCCTTAGGAAAAACGACGCCAAAATCTATGGTGATAATGGGCTATCCAAAGGACGCTGGTCAAGAGGATCACAAAGAAAACCGGACCATTCAATAACCAAAAATCAACCGAAGTCGCAGCAAAGCCGTAAAGGATGATAACAATGATGGAAAGAAACAGCGTTGCGATCGTTCCAATGGCTAACCCAAGACTACCCGCCCCTCTCGTAAACAATTGACTGATGTTGGTCCAATCCAAAAGCAGCAGCCGATAATCACGAGCAAAATATTTCAAGCACAAAAGAAAACTGCTCCAAAGTGCCCCGATTAGAAAAGAGACAGCCAAAATCAGCGGCATTTTGAACAAAAGGACTGCTGCCAGCACGATGACTGCCGTTAAGCTCAGCTGAAAAACGACACCAAAGCGGAATTTTTCCCGCAAGTAGCGCTTCATCGATAGCGGCAAGGAGCGGACAAACAAGAAATTCTCCTGATCCAGTGAGATCAAATTACTGATAAAAGAAGTCGGGTTGACCATCAATGCTGCCAAGGCGATCCCAGCCACAAAAACGACACCGATAAACCGCTCATCCAATTCACTTAACTGAATCGCTCCTGTAAACACAAAGGACACTAAGAAAATGATGGGCATCAGCAACGAAGAAGAAAAGACTTGCATGATCAAATTCGGATCTCGGATCAACTGCGAATTGTAATTAAACAACAGCTGGCCCAAGCCTTGATTGGGTTTATGCTTCCGACGAACACTCCCTTGGTTGGGCGCCGCGGCTGCCACTTGCTCATAAAACTTCGGCAAGATCAACCGATAGAGGGCAAAAAGCAACACGCCTGCTGTGACGATGATCCCTAGCAAACTAAGCAAACCAGTCGTTTGAAACGGTGCCACCATCACATAATAAAAGGGCAATAAAAAGCTGATCGCTCCCCGATCTACCACGTCTGTCTCATAAGTATTCACCTGATTCATCATTAAGACCCCGATCACAACAACCAGCATCGTCACGCCTAGCAATAAACTAGTGACCAATTTTTTATGCTTCAAGAAAAACTTGGTGCGGGTCAGGCTGAAGACGATCAAGCTGCAAATGCTGAAGATCAAGACTAAAAACAAGCCGAACAGCAAGAACGCCCATAAGATCGTCAACAAGAAAAAGACGTTTGCCCGAATCCCTGTCAGGAGAAATAAGACCAACAGAGGAAAAATAAACGGCGCAACGGTGAGAAACACCACCACGATCTTTGCCAGAAAAATTTCACTCTGTCGAAAAGGCAGCGGCAAATACGCTGGCAGATCTTGACTCTCGAAAAAGACATTGTAAATGGACGAAATCCCTTGGGAAAAGCCTAAGATCCCGAACAAAGCGACATAATAGGTAAAAAAGCCTGGCATCTGACTAAAATCCAATGTAATCATCGTCAACCCATAGACTAGCAGAAATACTACCCCAGAAAACGCATATTGAAACAACAAATAACTGGTCAAAGTCGAACCAGCCTTGCCTTTTTTGCGGGCTTTATCTGTCAGTTGGGGATTGGCATACCGCAAATTAACGGAGGTCAGAGTCAGAAATTGTTGTTTTCGCATCTACGCTTCCTCCGCTTCTGCAAGAATCGCTTCTTCTTGACTTCTCCCAGTCATTTGCAGATAGATCGTTTCCAAAGAAAGCGACGGATGCTGTGCCAGCAAATCTGCCACTGAGCCATTGTACAGCAGCTCACCTTTTTTCAAAATCGCCAATTGATCGCACAACTGCTGGGCGGTGTCCAAGACGTGGGTGGAAAAAATCACGGTCTTGCCCTTGGCAGCGTGCTGTTTCATCATTTCTTTTAAATCATACGCCGCTTGGGGATCTAAGCCTTGTAATGGTTCATCCAAGATCCAAATGTCTGGATCGGGGATCAATGCCCCAATCAGCAGCGTTTTTTGCCGCATTCCATGGGAAAAGCTGGCGATGGTCTCTTCTTCATGAGACAGCATATCAAACAAGCGCCCTAATTTTTGCAAACGCTCGGCCTTTTCCGCTGCTGGCACCTCATACGCGGCGGCAATCAAGTCCCAATACTCCCCTGCCGTTAGCTGTAAAAACAAATCTGGCGTGTCCGGCACATAAGCAATTTGTTTTTTTATCGCTTCGCGATGTTCCACGAGGGATTGGCCATCAAAATAGATTTCCCCACTCGTCGGTTGCAAAATACTCACTAAGCTTTTGATCGTGGTCGACTTCCCTGCTCCGTTGTGTCCCAGAAAGCCAAAGATCTCCCCTTGACGGATCGTCAGGGAAAGATCAGACAACGCTTTTTTTGGTCCATACTGTTTCGTCAGATTCTTGATCTCAATCATTTTCCTGCCTCCTTATTCCATACCTATTGTTATCTTACGCTGAAAAGCAGGAAATGAAAAATGTTTATTGCCATTTTTAACAAATCAATTGACAGGAGCTGCAAAAACAAAGATAATAAGAGCACTTTAGGGGAGTAGCACATGGATCGTTCCATGATCTTAGATCAACAGCAAGCGGGAATCCGCTGGTTTAAGATGTTTCTTGCAAGACCTAAGTGGCAAGGGGCCGCTTAGGTCTTTTTGCAGTTTAAAATGGAGGGAAAACAGTCAATGAGTTCAAGTAAAATGAAAAAAGTGACCGCCGGCGGACTTTTAGTCGCCATGGGGGTGGTCTACGGTGATATCGGTACGAGCCCGCTTTACGTAATGAAAGCCCTGGTGGAGGACAATGGCGGACTACGCACCTTAACACCCGATTTTATCTTAGGCAGCGTCTCGCTCGTCTTTTGGACGCTAACGCTGTTAACGACGATCAAGTACGTCTTGATCGCATTAAACGCGGATAATCATGGAGAAGGCGGGATTTTCTCCCTTTATACTCTAGTTCGTAAAAACAGCCGCTATTTGATTATTCCAGCAATCATCGGGGGCGCAGCCCTGCTAGCAGATGGCGTGTTGACGCCAGCCGTGACGGTGACCACTGCCATCGAAGGATTACGGGGGATTCCAGTCTTTTTTGATCGCTTCGGCAATGACCAATCGATCATCGTCGGCATCACCTTAGCAATCTTATTGGTCCTCTTTGCCCTGCAGCGCTTTGGGACTGAGTTTGTCGGCAAAGCCTTCGGACCGATCATGCTAGGCTGGTTCACTTTCTTAGGGATCGTCGGGGTGATGAACTTTGCTGGTGACCTTTCGGTGATTCGCGCCCTTGATCCCCGTTATGCGATCAATTTGCTCTTTAGTCCCGATAACAGTGCCGGTCTCTTTATTCTCGGCAATATCTTTTTGGCAACGACTGGTGCGGAAGCCCTCTACTCAGACTTAGGTCACGTGGGCAAGAAAAACATTTATGCCAGCTGGCCCTATATCAAAATCTGCTTGATGCTAAATTACTTTGGTCAAGCGGCGTGGTTGCTGCAAGTCTATCAAAACCCGACTTATCAAGAAATCGAAAACTTGAATCCATTCTTCCAAGCGTTGCCGCAAGGGTGGACAGTCTTTGGTGTCAGCTTTGCCACCCTCGCTGCCATCATAGCTTCGCAAGCCCTGCTGTCTGGCTCCTTTACCCTGGTTTCTGAAGCCATCAAGTTGAAACTATTGCCGCGGATGCAAATCATCTATCCGGGGGCGTCTATCGGGCAAATGTATATTCCTGCCTTGAACACCTTGCTGTGGATCGCCTGTTCTGGCGTGGTCTTGTTCTTCCAGACCTCTACTCGGATGGAAGCTGCTTATGGATTGGCCATTACGGTAACGATGTTGATGACCACTATTTTGCTGTATTTCTACTTGCACCAAAACAAGAAGACCCGTTTCTTGGCACCGTTCATCACGCTCTTTTTTGCAGCGATCGAGGGGATTTTCTTTATCTCCAGTGCGACCAAATTTTTCCATGGCGGTTACGTTGCCATCTTATTAGCCAGCGTGATCATCGGCGTGATGCTGATTTGGGAATGGGGCAATCGTATTCAAGAAAATGCTGCCGAAGAAGTTGCGCTTTCTACCTACATCCCTCAATTGAAACAGTTGCGGGAAGATGATTCTTTGCCGTTATCTCAGACGAACGTCGTCTTCATGGTTCCTAAACTGCAAGACGATCAGATCGGTCAGCAGTTCATCTATTCCATTTTAGACAAACGGCCAAAACGTGCCAAAGTGTATTGGTTCGTCAATGTGGAAGTCACCGACGAACCCTATACGAAAAAATATGAAGTTTCGATGGCAGATACCGATTTTATCGTTAAACTAAAGCTTTATCTCGGCTTTCGGGTGCCGCAAGAAGTCAATCTCTACATTCGCCAAATCATTCAAGAATTGATGAAAGATGGTCGCTTGCCGCTGCAGCCGCAACGCTACTCCTTAACGCCTGGACGCAATGTGGGCGATTTCCAATTTGTGATGATCGAAGAAGAGCTGTCGAATGCAACTGCATTAAGCAAATGGCAGAAGCAAGTCATGCAGACGAAGCTTTTTATCAAACGCCATACCATTTCACCTGAACGCTGGTTCGGCTTAGAATACAGTGATGTGGTTCATGAGACCGTTCCATTAGTCATCGGTCAGATGAAAGAAAGCTCTCTGACAGAATTACGCATCGAGGAACGCTAAGAAACCGCCAGTACTGGTTGAACTTTCTGATACTTTCAGGTACACTGAAAAGACAAAGACACAAAGGAGGGGAAACTACCATGATGCGCATGACTAAAATAACAAGTAATGAAAATTACCAACGATACCATATCGCATTTAGCCATGCAATTGGTTTTACAGTTGCTGTTGACGGGACGAGTCTGTCCAAAACAGTTACATTTACGTAAAATCAATGGCCATCTCAAGGTATTTTTCTCAAGAAAATCTGAGTTTAAATAACACTGGCCATGGATATCCATGGCCTTTTTGAGTGGTCTCAAGGAGAGAGATCATGATTATACAAGCAATTGCTATTAAAAAAACCATCGGCGGGAATCCGTTATTTGAGGAGTTAGCCTGCCAAATCGAAGCTGGGGAAAAAATTGCCCTAGTCGGCATCAACGGAACGGGCAAATCAACCTTTTTACAAATCTTGACTGGCAGTGAAGGCGTCGATAGCGGCGTTATCAGCCGCCAAAAAGGCTTAAGGATCGGGACGGTCGAGCAAGAGCTGACAGTTTCTGAAGCAACCGTTACCCACTACCTGCTCCATTCTGCTGCTACCATTCAAGAACTCAAACAACAAATGAGCCATTACGAAGCCTTGATGGCAGAACCCGATACTGATTTAGAGAAGTGTCTGATCCGTTATGGCGAGCTGCAGCAGCGCTTTGAAGAGCTGGGCGGTTATGGATTGGAAGACCGAATTTCTACGATCTTACAAGGCTTAGGAATTCCCCATCGGCAGGACGCACGGTTAACAGAGCTTAGCGGCGGTGAACGGGTCAAAGTCGCTTTAGCCAAAGTGCTAGTTGCCGATGCTGACTTGCTGCTACTGGATGAACCAACCAATCACTTGGATCTTTCAAGTATCCGCTGGTTGGAAAATTATTTACAGAATACGAAAAAAGCGGTTCTAGTCGTTTCGCACGATCGGCACTTTCTCGATCAAGTCACCACCAAGACCTGGGAACTGGAAGAAGGCGCCTTGATTGAGTATCCTGGAAACTACAGCCGATTTCGTGTCTTGAAAGAAGCTCGCTTGGCGGAGCTGACCAAAAATTACGAACTGCAGCAAAAAGAAGTCCAGCGGCTGAAAGTCATGATTCGTCGGTTTCGCCAGTGGGCCCATGAAGGAGACAATGAATCCTTCTTCAAAAAAGCCAAAGAATTGGAACGCCGCCTAGCGAAACTAACGCTGGTCAAACCGCCAGCGCCCCCGAAAAATCGGCTGCAAGGCTTGACAAATGGCGGAAAATCAGGCAAAGAGGTGTTCATGGTTCGCGACTTGCACCAGCAATATACCGATCAGCTCCTATTCAAAGACAGCAGTTTTGCAATCTACCGTGGGGAGCATCTAGCCATCATCGGCGACAATGGTACCGGAAAATCAACCTTACTCAAATTACTTCTCGGTGAGGAGCTTCCTAGCGGCGGCACTATCAAGCGCGGCAGCAGCTTACAAATCGGTTATTTGCCCCAACAGCTACAGTTTGACGATCCTGAGAGCCGCTTGTTGGCCTACGTACAGACGTTGACAGGAAACGAAGAGGCTTCTCGTCGGCAATTGGCCAAAAGTGGATTTTATCAAAGTGATGTGGCCAAACGAATCAAAGATTTATCTGGTGGTGAAAAAATCCGTTTGGCGTTACTGAAACTCTTTTTAGAAAAAATCAACGTCCTGATTTTGGATGAACCAACCAATCACCTCGACAGCTATGCCCGAGAAGAAATTGAAGAAATGCTGCAAGATTATCAAGGGACCCTGCTGGCAGTCAGCCATGACCGCTACTTTTTACAGCAGCACTTCCAAGAGGCCCTGGTCATTGCACAGCAGCAAATCACGCGCCAGTCCCTGAGCCCCTTGATTGACTAAGACATTGATTCGCAACAAAAAAACTTGATTTTCCTACGATATGCATGGGTTGTTCAATCCATGCATACGCGGAAAATCAAGTTTTTATTTTTTGATCAATGAATGTTGCCGATCAAGTTGCGGATCGGTTTTCTAGCTAAATACAAGATGATACCGACAACAACGGCTACTCCGCCGACGATGCCATAGTACATCCCTTCTGTTTGCGGTGTGTAGAACCGAGCGATTTGCGCATTGATGGCTTGTGAAGAAGCGTCTGCTAACAACCAAATCGCCAAGGTTTGTGCTTCGAAGGCTTTCGGCGCTAGTTTGGTCGTCACCGACAAGCCCACCGGTGAAAGACACATTTCCCCTGCAATCATGATGAAGAAGCTCAATACCAACCATAATGGGCTGACCCGTTCTTCTACTCCAAACAAGAGGCTTGGCAGCATTAGCAGTAGAAAGGACAAACCGGCTAAAACTAAACCGATGGCAAACTTCACTTCTGTCCGTGGCTGACGAGAGCCTAGTTTGGTCCACAACCAGACAAAGACAGGTGTCAGTAAGACGACAAAAAGTGGATTTAAGGTTTGATACAAACTTGCTGGAATATTGATGCCGAATAACGTTGATTGCGTACGGTCAGCGGCAAACAATGCCAAGATCGATGAGCCTTGTTCTTCCAATGACCAAAATACGATCGCTGACAAAAAAAGCGGAATGTAGGCCAACACTTTTTTCTTTTCATCTGGTGTGACATCTTTCGAACGGAGCATTTTGGTAAAGTAGTAGATTGGTAAGAAAATACCTAGAACACTGATAAAGTTGATGAAGAAATCAACCGTCAGATGGCCAGTTGCAGCTGCTGCACCAAACAACACTGCCAATGCGAGAAGAACCAGAACGACTGCTCGGAAGAAGGTTTTCTTTTCGGCTGCCGATAAGGGATTCGTTGGCGCGATCGCTACGCTTTTCAACGTGGTTTTTCCTTGCACATAATACTGCACCAAACCGATGAACATCCCGATAGCAGCAATCGAAAAGCCTAAGTGGTAGTTGACCTCTTGTCCTAAGATCCCGACGATGATCGGTGCTAACAAGCCGCCAATATTGATCCCCATGTAGAAAATCGAGAAACCAGCATCCCGACGGATATCGTCTTTGCTGTATAAATGCCCCACCATACCCGACACGTTGGATTTCAAGAGTCCGGTTCCGATGACGATCAGCATCATGGACACAAACAACGCTGGAATCCCTAAAGGTGTTGCCAAAACGATGTGTCCTAACATGATCAAGATCCCACCATAAAAGACGGATTTATTTGATCCTAACAGACGGTCCGAGATCCAGCCGCCAACAATACTTGACATATACACTAAGGAACCGTAAATCGACATGATCGCCACAGCCGTTCCTTTTGGCAACCCTAAGCCGCCGTTGGCAACTGCATCGTACATGAAGTACACCAGAATCGCCCGCATACCATAATAACTGAATCGTTCCCACATTTCCGTGAAGAATAAAGTCGACAGCCCTCGCGGCTGACCTAAGAATGTTTTTTCTTTTTCCATATGTAATGGCCCCTTATAAAAATTAATGAAAATAAAATAGCGGAATTTTTCTGAAAATTCACAAATGCCAGTTTATTCCCATTTGGTAACTTTTACAAGGGTATTTCCCTGAGAACATCTTGTAAAAAAGGAGGGAAATTTAAATTCAAATGAAAGCAAAATGAGAAGCCCTCCACCTAGGTGCAGTATGAGCCAATTTTCATATGTATAATTATTAAATTTTCTGTTTAAAAAATTAGAAAATGGTCTTCACCAATTTTTCTCTCTAGCCCCATTTTGCGGACTTTCCTACAAAAAAACACATGCAAGCATCTCTCTTGCATGTGCTTCAGCTTCTATTCTAAGAAATGTTTTCGCTTAGCCGCGTAAACGTTCCACATCGCGAGCGATCATTAATTCTTCATCTGTTGGGATCAAAAGTACTTTGACTTTTGACTCTTCAGTTGAGATCACTAATTCTTCGCCGCGTTTTGCATTTTGATCGACATCTAATTCGCAACCAAACCAAGTCATGCCTTTGATAACTTCGCTGCGGACGTGGGCATCATTTTCACCGATACCGGCAGTAAAGACGATCGCATCAACACCGTTCATGGTCGTTACATAGCCACCAATGTATTTACGGATGCGGTCAGTAAAGACGTCATAAGCAACTTTGACTTCTTCTTTGTCGTAGTTTGCTTCTAGATCGCGCATGTCGCTGGAAATACCAGTTAAGCCTAATAAACCAGATTTTTTGTTTAAAACATCCACCATTTCATCGATATTCAAATCTAATTTTTCCATTAAGTAAGGCAAAACAGCAGGATCGATGTCACCTGAACGTGTGCCCATCGTTACACCAGCTAATGGCGTGAAGCCCATTGATGTATCTACTGATTTTCCGCCGTCAACCGCAGTGATCGACGCACCGTTCCCTAGATGGCAAGTGATGATTTTTAATTCTTCGATTGGTTTACCTAACATTTCTGCTGCACGCTCAGAAACATAACGGTGGCTTGTACCGTGGAAGCCGTATTTACGTACTTTAAATTCGTTATAGTACTCTAATGGCAAGCTGTATAGGTAATTGTGTTTTGGCATCGTTGCATGGAAAGAAGTATCAAAAACAGCGACACTGATGATTTCTGGCAAGATTTTTTTGAAAGCAGTGATCCCCATCAAGTTTGCTGGGTTGTGTAATGGCGCAAATTCAGCCAATGCTTGGATGCGTTCCATCACTTCGTCTGTGATCACAACTGAATCAGGGAAATCTTCTCCGCCGTGAACGACGCGGTGACCGACGCCAGTGATTTCATCATAGGCACCTAAAATGTTTAATTCGATCAGTTGATCCAATAACATTTTTACAGCTACTTCGTGATCGTTGATGTCGATGATTTGTTCGAATTTTTGATCTTCCCCATATTTGATGGTAAAGATAGAATCTTTCAAACCGATTCGTTCAACGATTCCTTTAGCGACAACTGTTTCCTCTGGCATTTGATATAATTGCCATTTTAAACTTGAACTTCCAGCATTGATTGCGATTGTTTTTGACATGATGATCTCCTTATCCGAATTATATTACAGATTTGCTGCTTTCCAAGCCGCAAATTGTTCAAAAAGTTTTGTGATGTTCTTTGGTTCTTTCAGTGAGGCTAGCTTGACCAGCAAGACTTCGTCTGCTTGTTTGCTTGTCCCTCCATGGTTTTGTAAAAGCAAAATACTTTTACGTGAATGTTCATTTTTAAAGAGTTCTTCAGGAAGCTGAATCATTCCTTGCAAATAAACCTTTTCTTTCAGCCATTTTTTCAAAAATTCACTCTGTTCCGTTTCCAAGAAGTTGCTTGGTACTAAGAACAAACCGTAACCGCCAGCTTTGACATAGTTCATCGCTTGTTCCATCAACAAATGATGGGCGTAACTGTGCCCTTCTAGAGCCGCCGTAATGAAGCTGCGGGCTTTGTCATCTTGTGGGTAATAGCCCACCGGTAGATCGCTGATCGCCAGATCCATCGGTTCGATCAAAAGCTCTTGCAAGCCATCTTGATGGAACAAATGCAAGGGCGCTTTGGTCCATTCGCCAGTCGCAGCTGCGATCGCCAACAAGGTTTCGTCAATATCCACACCGGTTCCTTCTACTGGACGCTTCGCTAATTGCAGATTCAGCAAGACTGTCAATAAGAGATTCCCCATGCCTACCGATAAATCAAGAAGTTTCACTGGTTGGTCGGCACTACTCAACTGCTCGATCAAATAGACGAATAAAAACCCAAGACTATCTGGTGTCAGTTGGTGATTGGCCTGCAGGCGCTCCGTTTGGCTGCCTTTCAACAAAACCAACTGCGCAAGCTTGCGTTTTTCTTCTGCCGATAGTTCCATTGCTCGAATTTCTTGATAGATGGTTTCTAAACGAGCAGCAGTTGCTTCATCTGGTACCCCATCGATCACGCGAACTTGGTATTGATCAACAAAATTTTCGATCGTCTCTACGTAAGCATCAAAAAAAGACGTTTCCAATGCGTTTTGAAGCAGTTGGATCGCTTCAACGGTCAAATGAAAAGACGTTTCCATTTTTTCTGCGGACATCTTGCACCTCTTTTCAAAACTATAACAACATATATACCTGTTTAATTTTAGCCGATTCATCCAAAATAATCAATCGCTTTCGTTTAGAATAATTTGTGAAGCTGTAAACATTCTTTTTCTATTTCTGTATGAAAAAGGATGGTCGAAACAACCATCCTTTTCCTGTACTATTCTTCTTGGTCATCTGTGTCTATTTCAGGCTCTTCTTCGGGTAACAAAAAGGTAAATGTAAAGCGGCGGCTTTTGACATGGCACTCGATCTGTAAGAGTTGTCCTTGCCGTTCATAGGTTAACTTTCCTACATTATAAAGTCGTGACCCTTGATCTGCCAATTCGTTTTGCAAGAATTCCGCATGAAACAGTTCGCTCATGATGCGGGCTTCATAGGTTTCAATGGTTTTTGTATAAAAAAGGGCTGTTGTGCGGCTGTTTTCTAACACTAGCAATAACATCAAGCTCAACAGCTGCACAAACAACAATGCTGTGAGTAAAATACCGCCTTTATGCCGCCTCTTGTGTGTGAATTTTCCATTGTCCAATTTTCTGCTCTCCATTCTCAAAGGAAACGGTAAAGCGGATCGCTGCGCCAATTTTCTCAAAAGACACATCCGTTACTTCTGTCAATAGTGGTTGATACCCATTGTTGTCCCGCTTTCGCAGCACGCGATTGATGCGATCGATGGTGACCGAATTGTTTTGACTGCTTCTCAAATACAGTGTGGTCTCACTGACCGATAGATAGGTACAGGTACTTAATTCCCGTTCCAGCTGAAACAAAAACACATGCCATTCTTGATCTTTGCGAGCCATGATCTGCTGATTGACGGGTGCGAGGTGCTTGACGATCCCGCTGATCAGCAATAAGCAGATCGCCAATACCCATAAAGACAACAGACACTCCAACAAAGTAAAGCCTTTACTCTTCATACACGATCTCCCAGAGCTGCTCGCAGCTTTGGATGCGTGCCTGTTGATGCTGCGCTGCTTGCCAAAAGCGAACTTGATAGACTGCCTGACGCTGCGTCGTGTAGGTAATGGTTGACGCATCAAAGGAGTGGTTCTGGACTTCTTCATACAGCACCCGCAGCATTTGGGCTTTTTCTTGCAATGCCGCACTTTGCGTCAGTGAAGCGGTCTGCATTGCTAAAAACAGTAACACACAAGTTGCCAAGACCCCAAAACCAATCAGGCTTTCTGCTAAGATGAACCCACTATTCAACGATTTTTTCATAACGGCCACTCCCAAATAAAAACTTATAGCTGATGGTTTGCTTTTTCTCCTGCCAATAGAAAATGATCCTTCGCAGACTGCTGTTGTTGCCGGATTGACTACTAAAAAGAATATCGGGAAACGCCTGCATCGCTAGTTGAGGAGGAACGTCGATCTTGGTGACTGGCTCAGTTGCAGCGCCGTAAAATGAAACAGTTGGTGTTGGCTCTGCTTGATAGATTGCTCGGGTTTGTGTGTTATCGATGATGGCCGATTGCTGCAAGGTATAGAGTCCTTTTTCTAAGCGAGCACAAAAGCCGAAAACTTCCGCAGATCGTTGATAGTACTCGATAGCCACGACGGGGAAAAAGAGAAAGAGACTACTGATCAAGAGTACCAAGAGACTTTCCATCAAGGTAAACCCAGAAAATCCCCTAGTGCCATTGTTCTCACTTTCCCTGCTCATAAATCGCATATTGTTCCTCAGATACATACCCTTCTGCAATCAATTCTTCTTTCGAAGGCACCCGATCTTCATTTAGACGAAAGAGTTCGATCTGGGTTTCCACTACTTTCACGATCGCCGCATTTCCTTTCTCATCAATGATTCCTCTTTGATTGGCAAGATTTGGGACAAACAACAAAACCAAAATACTGATCACTAATAAAACGACTAGCATTTCAACCAATGTAAATCCTTTTTTGACACGCCAAATCCTCTGCTTGCGAGGAGATGCTACTTTCTTTTCTATCATTCGATCACTCCTTGGATATTTCCATAGATTGGTAAAAACATAGCGGCATAGATCCCAACGATCATTAAAGCAACCAACAAAAAAATCAGAGGCTGAACCCAGTGAATGGCTTTTTCGATTCGTTGAAACAAGCGTTCCATCAATAATTGACTGTATAAAAAAAGCTCTTCTCCTAACTTTCCTCGTACTTCTCCTTGAAAGACGATCAAAGAAAATTCGGGTGTGAGAAACGAGAAATGACGAAGTTTTTCTGGGAGTTCGCCCCCAAGTGTCAAGGTCACTCGCAGTTCTCGTGCTAATTCTTGGATCAAGGTAGCTTTATTGGTGTGCTCCATACACTCAATGATCTGTTGGATATCTAACCCTTGCTGAAACAACTTGCCCCATTCCAATGCGAAAAAACTCGTGTGATAACTCGTGTACAATGCTCCGAACAATGGCAGGTGGCTGAAAAACACAGCTTTTTGCAAGGCAGTGCGGCGGGCAAACACCCAGCGGCTGATCACAAAAAGCAGCACACTTAACAACAAGAAGAGGATAAGTACTGCTGGTGCCCAAGTGATGGCGCGAATGCCCCAATGACCTTCGTCGATCATGCCAGAGGCTAGCAATTGGGGCAATAAAAAGCGGTGCATCCCAAAAAGCGCAGCTATTAAAAAGACCAGTAACAAAAGCGGATAGGCAGCTACTTTGTACAGCAGCTGTTTTTGCTTGTTGACCAATTTATGGTAGTCGACCATCCGCCGCAAGGTCGCCGTGAGATCCCCATGATTTTCTGCTAAATGAAGCTGACTTTTTTCAGTAGCCGATAACGACAACGGCGCTACCGCTGCTGCAAAGCTTTGCCCTTGGGCGAGATGGACAATTAGCTGTTCGATCACAGGTTCAGAAAACTGGCGGCTGCGCAGCAGCACTTGGAGGCTTTCTTGTAGGGAAAAGCCACTCTCCAATAACACCGTGAAGGTGACTAAGAGGGCTTCAGTTGCACGGCGTGGTAGCTGGGGCTTCTTTTTCATAAACTTCATCGCTGATCCACCCACTTTCTTTCACTTGTTTTAATACCTGCTGCCACTGTTTTTCCACTTGCCCCTCATAAAAGTGATATGCCAGCAATCCATGAGGTTCATTCGCTTCATTTGGCAACAATCGCTGATAAATGATCCCTTGCAGCGCATGTGCCAGACGATCGTCTGTCCCGAGCAATTCCAGCAGCCGCGTCTTTGTTTCTGCTACACCTCGGGCATGGATCGTGGCAAATACTCGGTGACCTGTCAGAGCGGCTCGTACAGCGGCTTGCGCCGTTTCTTTGTTACGAATCTCGCCGATCAAAAGCAGGTCTGGACGATGCCGCAAGGACAAGCGAATCAATTCATCATAGTCTTGTTCGATCTTCAAATTGGTTTGCAGCTGTAAAAAGCGCGGCTCCTCGATCTCCACAGGATCTTCGATGGTAATGATTTGCCCCTTGGTTGCCCGAGCTAATTGATACATGAGGGTCGATTTCCCTGAGCCAGTGGGGCCAGAAAACAAATACAGCCCTCTTTGTTTGGTTGCCTGTTGGATCTGTTGGACGTCTTCTGCAAAAAAATAGCGCAGATGCTCCTGAGTCAAAGGATAAAGAAACCGCATCACGAGACTTTCACGCCCTTGGTAATCACCGACTGTGGAGATGCGCAGCCGCTGCAGCTGATCGCCTAACGGATAACTGACTGCTCCTAACTGAGCTTTGCGTCGTTCTCCCACCTCCATTCCTCCTAAAAATTTGAAGCGAGTGATCAGCTGTTGGGCTTCTTCATTGGTCAGTACTTGATAGGTCTTTCTGAGATAGCTTTTACTGAAAATCACCTCCATCTGTGTACCACTCGGCAAAATGGCCAGATCCTGCATGCGTTCTTGTCTGCCATAGTGAATCAACTCATCTGAGAATGCTTGAATATCCACGACTTATCCCTCCTAAAAAGAAATACGCAAGCCTTTTGAGAATAGAAAAAAAAGACGAAGCAAATTTGCTTCGTCTTTCGTCTCTTCTTTATTCCTGCGGGTCTTTTGCCACAAATTGGGCTTCCACCCGATAGATTCGCTGCCCGCGGCTTGAGAATTTTTCTTCATATTCCGTCATGATATTGTTCTCAAAGGTACTGTTATGCAGGTCCAACCAAACTTGTTTGATGATCATGCCATATTGAGAAAAGCTCGCTAAGGAATACTCAAACAATCCTTGGTTGTCCGTTTTGAAATGGATTTCGCCATTAGGTCGTAAAATTTGCTCGTCCACCGCTAAAAAGGCTTTAGAAGTCAAACGGCGCTTCTCATGCTTCTTCTTAGGCCATGGATCAGAAAAATTCAAATAGATCTGGTCTACTTCATTGTCCGCAAAATAGTTGGTCAAAGCCGAACCATCCACATGCAGCAGCTGCAAGTTTGGGATCTCCTGCTCGATCATTTTATCCAATGCGATCGAAACGACACTGATCTGCATCTCTACCCCAATATAATTGATCTCAGGATGAGCTTTCGCCATTTCCGTAATAAATTGACCTTTTCCCATGCCGATCTCGATGTGTAGCGGATGATCATTGCCAAAGCGTTCATGCCAACGCCCTTTCCATTCGGTAGGCTCTGCAACGACGTATTGTGGATGAGCTTCAATCAGCTCTTTTGCACCTGCACGTTTTCTTACTCTCATGTTTCTTCCTTTCCGAAAAAACAAGATGGAACCAAATTGCCTCGCTCCATCTTCTCTTCATTCACTATAAATTCGTTTTAATTGTAAAATCTCTGCATTCATGGCTTTGTAATCGCCCCGCAGATAATATTTTTTGACCTCTTGCAGCATACTCAACAATGCATACCAATAAATTTTTTCGATCACTTCGCTGCTGCTATGGATACCGTAGCGCACCAGCCAATGGGACCAGCTGGATAGCGGCACATAGTGACCTAAAATAGTCCCGATATCGATTGCTGGATCTGCAAACATCACGGAATCCCAATCGACTAAATACAAATAGTTTTGACAAACCAGCCAATTTCGATAATTGACATCGCCATGGACGACCGCGGCTTTTTGCTCGTCAAAAGCTGGAATATTGGCTTTTAAATACTCGGTGACCAAATGAATAAAACGGTTTTGAGCCACCGCAGAAGGCAGCTGATCTTGATAATCCATCAGCATCTGTTCAGGCGATCTGACTTGTCCGCCGATTTTGCTTAGCATCTGTGCCAGCGTTTTTGAATGATGCAAGTGATACAACACATCAATGACGTCATTTCTTTGGCCGATCTCATCGGGATCTAAGACCCGTCCATCCAGCCATTCTTGTGCGGAGAGCGTATCCCCATTTCCCGTCCGTTTCGTCCAGACGAGTTTGGGTGCAATGCCCTCTTTAGAGAGTGCCGCAAGCATCGGGGTCGTATTTCGTTTGATAAAGACTTTGTCGTTGTCCTTGAGCCCGATATAGGCTTTCCCGGTGTCGCCTTTGATCGGCCGCATACGCCAATCTTGATCCAAGCGAATATCCATCCTAGCTTCTCTCCTTATTTCGCAGTACCTCTTATTCTAGCTTCCTAAAGGGTCGCCGTCAAGCGCATATGCGTTCGCTTTTTGTAAGAGAGGTCTCCTGAGGATCAGGCGTGCATTTTCTTTAATCGCCCTGGCAAGTAGATGCCTAAAAAGAGACCCGCAAAGAGGAAGAAGCCCACAAAAGCGATGCCCCCTTGCCAAACAACGGGCAGGCGCCAGCAACAGATCACGCCGAAAAAAACAGTCGTCACAAGCAAAAGTGACCCGATAATTTTTTTGATTGCTGCGGCTTTTTGTTTTTCTGGCACGGGATACAAATGGGTCAAAACCATGTATTGAAATTCATTGATCAAAGGGATCAGTTGGAAACCGATCAGATAAAGAAACAAGCAGCCGATCAGCAGACTGATCCAAAGCTCATCGACAAAGAATAAGACGAAGCCACCAATCAAGGATAAACGAACATAAAGACCACCGTATTGCCCACCACGAATCACTCGGCGCAAGTAAAGATAAAGATACGTATTGCTTTGGGCTGGTTTGATCTTTGCCAGCAACCAGTCGAGGTATTTGCGCCGTTTGGCTTCCGTCGTGATTTGGGGAACATCTGTAAACAAGTTGATAAACCGATAGATCCGTAATAAGCGTGATTGCTCAGCTTGGATCATATAGTCCCAATCCAAGAGCTGACGATTAGATTTCACGCCAAAGAGGAACCAGATTGCTTGGAGGATGCTGATCACCAACCCTAGCCAAGGTGCTACATAAATACTGGCAAGTGTGGCAGCTAACGCACTGGCGAACCAGATTCCTCGCTGCTGTTTGACTTGCTGATGTGTTTCTTGATACAACCGAATCCGCTGCAGTGAAAGATCCCCCAGTTTTAACAGCCACATCATTCCTAAAAAGAAGGGAAAGGAAGCAAATGTACTGTTTGCTGTGACCACGACTAAAGGCATCGTTGCTCCTACGGCTAAAAATAAGACCCCAAAGGGCAGCCAGAGGGAATAACGCAGGGCTTGACTGAGGTAACTTCTCATTTGCCCTTCTTTGGCTAACAGAAAAATCAAATCTGCCGGTTTCGTCAGTGTCGCTAAGCGTCCCAGCGGTAAAACAAAGAGCCAAACAGCGACCACGATGATGCCGCCTAATGGAAACGGCCGCGGCAATGTTTTTAGCAATTCCGAATAATAGAGCCCCAGACCTCCCACTAAGAAGGTGCTGATCAAAGCAAAATGATCATTGAAGACATAGCGCAAATAGCGTGTCATCTGTTTTTGATGCCGCTGTAAGCGTTGCGAGAAAAACTGCTTCATGCTTGACTCTCCTTTGTCAGTGCGAGGTACAGATCATCAAGGGAGGCTTCTGGTGCTTGAAATTGGCTTCTTAGCTGCGCCAATGTGCCTTGTGCGCGGATCTCACCGTTATGCAGTAGGATGAATTTGTCACAATACTTCTCTGCGGTTGCTAAAATATGGGTGGACATCAAAATTGATGCCCCGGTTTGTTTCATCTCATTCATCAGTTCCAATAACGCATTGATAGCTAAAGGATCTAATCCTAGAAAAGGTTCATCAATGATGTAGACGCTTGGCTCAATCAAAAAGGCACACAGCACCATGACTTTTTGTTTCATCCCTTTTGAGAAGTTTGCTGGGAACCAATCGAGTTTGTTTTCTAAGCGAAAGGTTTTTAACAAACGCTCCGCTCGCTTCATGGCTTCTTCTTGCGGAAGGTCATAGGCCATCGCTGTCACTTCAATGTGCTCTCTTAAGGTCAATTCTTCATATAAAGATGGGGTTTCGGGAATATACCCGATTTGTTTGCGGTATTGCTCTGGGTTCTCCTTCAAGGTCAAGCCGTCGATCGTGATCGTCCCGCTGTGAGGTTGCAGTAACCCGATGATTTCTTTGATCGTCGTACTCTTCCCCGCCCCATTCAAGCCAATCAGACCAACGAGCTCACCATCGCCGATCGTAAAATCAATATTTTTTAAGACTGGCAGCTGGTTATAACCGCCTGTCACATTCGCTACTTGTAAAGTCATTCTTTTCCTCCGATTCGCCTAATTACGGCTTTCTGTCAACGTAGGCTTTTTTTTCAATCCGCTAGCAAAACCGTTGCTTATTTTTCTTTATTCGTGACTTGTAAGATAAATTCGTTTTCTCCCACTGTAATGGTTTCTTGCGGCAATTCTTGGCTACCAAAGCGTTCTTGCCACAGTTGTGCATCACTCGCTGGAAAAATGACCATTTGGATCGCACCGGCGGCAAGACGGGTGGTAAAGGCTTGAACAGCAGCTGGTTCAGCATAGGAAACCAGACTGATCCTCAACTCTTCTTTTTGATACCCTTGGTCGATCGCCCAGGTCTCAACGGCTGTCTCCAATTCACTCTGCACCGTAGGGTCCATCGCTGTTTCAGTGACGATGGCGGCATTGACTACTTCTTCTTTTGGACGCGTTAGCGAATAGGTGATCGAACCTGCGAACACCACGAACAGCGTGATCGCAATCAACCATTCTTTATAGGCATAAGCCAAGTAGCGGAGCTTCGCTGAAGTCGTTGTTTTTTTCTGTAAGGTTTCTTTGATGATCGGTTTCATAGGTTCCTTCTTTCCAATTGATTTCTGATATTAAGTCTAGGGTTGTTGGAATCTAAATGCAAGCGTTTCTCGCTCGCTTTTCGCATTTCTTTAAAAAAGCGCCTTTGTTGAAGGAACAGTTGCCTTGTTCCGACTTTTTCAAAGAGGAAACCAGACGAAAAAAAGCAAAATATGGTAAAGTAGAGGTAATAGATCAAGGAGGTTTTTTTACAATGGAAAATTGTATTTTTTGTAAAATCAACAATCGTGAGATCCCTAGCTACAAAGTCTACGAGGATGAGCAAGTTTATGCCTTTTTAGATATTTCCCAAGTCACCCCTGGTCATACATTGGTGATTCCCAAAACCCATGTGACGGATATTTTTGAGTACGATGAAACGTTGGCAGCAGCGGTTTTTGCCCGCATCCCTAAGATTGCTCGGGCGATCGAAAAAGCATTCCCTGAGATCGAAGGCTTAAATATCATCAACAACAATAAAGAATTGGCGTACCAATCGGTCTTCCATTCCCATGTCCATTTGATTCCTCGTTATAGCAAAGACGATGATTTCAAGATCCATTTTGGCAATCACGCAGACAATTACACGGGGGAAGAACTAGCGGCAATCGCCGAAAAAATTGGAAAGCAGGTGGACTAAATGATCGGCAATTTTCTTAAAGGACTATTATTCGGGTCCATCGCCGGCGGCTTAGGCGGTTTGCTTTTTGCACCGAAAAGCGGCAATGAAACCCGTGAAGAATTGATTCGCTATTTAGATGACACAACAGAAGCGACCTTAGAATTCAATGACAGCGTCAAACAGCTAAAAGATGCCGTAATGGTGACCCGCAAAACGATCGACGAAACGATCCCTGTTGTTACGGAGTCTTTCACGAAAGATTTGGAAGCCTTCAAATTCCAAGCACAACCGCGCCTTGCTCGGATCAAGACCCAAATGGAGCAATTGAATCAACACATTACGACGATTCAAGCCCAAAGCGCAGAGGATGACAAACAAATCGAAAATTTGTAGTTTTTATGAATTTTGTTTGAAACATCCACTGTTTTCTTCCCAACCATTTCTAGAAGTGGTATAGTAGGTGCAGTGATTATTATGAATCTTTTTAGAATTAGGAGTGCTTAAACGAATGAAGAAAAAATTACTTTTAGTAGCAGTCAGTGCAATGAGTCTTTTTGCATTAGCGGCTTGTGGAAACTCAAGTGAGGAAATCGCAACAATGAAGGGCGGTAAAATCACTGTTCAAGATTTTTATGACAAAGCAAAAACAAGTTCAGAAAACCAACAAGCGTTGCGTCAAATGATCGTCTTAAAAGTCTTTAATGAAAAATATGGCGATGACGTGACTGAAGAAATGATCGACGAACAATTTAACAACGTGGCTGAACAATACGGCGGTAGTGATTCCTTTGAATCAACCTTGACTGCTTCTGGTTATACGGTAAAATCTTACCGTGCAGAATTGAAAGAACAGCTTGCGTTACGTGAAGGCTTAAAAGCCAACATGGATATTACTGATGAAGAAATGAAAACTGCTTGGGATTCTTTCCACCCAGAAGTAGAAGCACAAATCATCAAAGTAGCAAGTGAAGATGATGCCAAAGATGTCTTAGAAGAAGCGAAAAAAGATGATGCTGACTTTGGCGAAATCGCTAAAGAAAAATCAACGGATGCAGCAACAAAAGAAGATGGCGGAACGATCAAATTCGATTCTACGTCAACTGCTGTGCCAAACGAAGTGAAAACAGCCGCTTTTGATTTAAAAGATGGTGAAATTTCTGAAGTGATTTCTGCAACCAACACGTCGACTTATACGACGGAATACTATATCGTGAAAATGGTGAAAAACCAAGACAAAGGCAACGATATGGATAAATACAAAGATGAACTGACTGAAATTGCTCAAAACACGTTGTTGAATGATTCAACCTTTATGGCAGCAACGATCGGTCAAGAATTGCAAGCAGCCAACGTGAAGATGAAAGACTCTGACTTAGCAGACTTGCTTTCTGATTACATCACAGCTGCCGAAACAGAAGATTCAACTGCTGACTCTTCTGCAACGGATGCAACAGACAGCTCTGCAGCAGATTCTTCTGCTACTGAGGCAACCGATGATTCTACTGCAACAAGTGAAAGTGCTACAGATTCTTCTGCTGAATAAACGAACAAAGAAGTGCCGTCATAGCGGTGCTTCTTTTTTTGTGCCGATTAGATTTCTATCTACGATTCAACTGCTTTTTCCAGCAGCTAAAAAAGCCACGCTAAGCAAGCCTAACGTGGTTTTTGTTCTTTCTATCATTCACTTTGATCGATCAAGCTGCAACATCACTGCTACACTTCTTTCGGTACATAAAAACTCCGATTGTCCATGCCAAAAATTCGGTCTGTGTATTGACCAGGTTCTGTCAGGCGGATCGAGGTCAGCATCATTTGCATGGAAGCATCCAAATTATCGATCTGATGGAGGATCTCCGCTTCCATTATGCGGGGCCGAACAGGTGACCCATATTCTAACAAGCCATGGTGGGCTAAGACTATATGCCGCAAAACAACGATGTCTTCTTGTTTGTCATCAAATTTCAAAGCAATACAGGCTTGCGTGATTTCTTCATCCACTAAGACCAAATGCCCTACTAGATTCCCCGCTAAGGTATACTCTGTCGTCATGGGACCTGTCAACTCGATCACTTTTCCTAAATCATGTAAAATAATGCCCGCATACAGCAGTGACGCATTTAATTCAGGGTATTCTTTGACGATCGCTTTTCCTAAGCGCAGCATAGTTGTCGTATGATACGCCAATCCACTGGCGAAGGCATGGTGATTGCGCTTCGCAGCTGGAAAATCAAAGAATTCCTTTTTATACTTGTTCAACAAGAAACGGACGATGCGATTCCAGTGAGGATTTGTGATCTCAAACAAGATTTGACTAATTTCTTCTTCCATCTCTTCTTTTCGCAAGGGCGCTTTTTCCATGTATTGGCTTGGTTCGTGGGGTTCTTCCGGCTTCGCTAAACGCAAATGCATGATTTTGACTTGCGGATTGCCTTGGTAAACTTCTCGTTTCCCATCTAGTAGTACCACTTTCCCGGGTTCAAAACGGGCGATTTCTTCATCTGATGCATCCCAAAACTTTCCATCGATCGTGCCAGATGTATCCTGAAACGTGAAGGCAATAAACTTTTTGCCGTTTTTCGCGATCCGTACATCGGCATTTTTGATCAGTAAGAAAAGTTGAAACGTTTCATCAACAGTTAATTCACGAATTTTTTTCATGGGCTTATTTGGCCGATCAGCCAAATCTTTCACTTCCTTTACTCAGATCCTGGATAGGCTGCTGGTACTTCTGATAATAGCTTACCATTTCTTGGTCAGAAGACAAACAAATTACTTGATAACTTTGTCCAAACTCTTTTAATAGTGCTGCGAAGCGTTCCTTACGAACACTGTCATAATGCAACCAACCATCATCAATAATGATCGGGCACAACGGATGATTTTTTTGTAGCGCTAGATAACCGAAACGTAACGCCATGATCAACTGATCCTTCGTTCCTGTGGACAAGTCAATGATCGAAAAGGGCTCGCTGGCATTTGCCGCTACTAACAGACCATTTTCCAGAAGAATCTTTTGATAACGTCCGTTTGAAAGCTGTTCAAAATAAGTCGAAGCGGCTGACAATAGCTGCGGCAATTGCTGTTCTGACAATTCAGTCGTGACATCCGTCAAAATTGAAGCCGCCAACTGACGACTGCCCCATGCCACAGCGAGTTCTTCAATGACCGCCTTCAGCTCACTTTCTTCTTGATAAAGCTGATTCAAGGTACCGTTTTTTTGACTGGCTGCTGCTTCTAATTCCAAGCGTTGTTTGTGCTCCGTCAACTGCTGCATTTGTGCCTGAAGCTGTGTTTGCTGCTGCTTGATCTGGTCTTTTTGCTGCAGCAATTCTGCTTGTGTCACTGGTTTGGGATAGATCGGTGTTAACATCCCCGCCAATTCTTCTGCTCGCTGCTGCGTGCGTTGCGCTGCTTCCCATTGCTTCAACCAGAGGCTGATTTCTGCAGGGTGATCTAAGCCTTGTTGCTGCAAGAGCGCACTGGCTTGGGCAAGCAGCTGGTCGCGTTCGTTGCGAGTACGGGTCAACTGTTGCGCCAGTAACGTGCTAGGTTGTTGCAACCGCGAAAGCTTGATCGTTTGCATCTCTTCATGAAACTTCTGCAACATCGCCGCTTTTTCTAACAAGGTTTTGTTTTGCAGCGGCAGCCACTCCGCATACGGGCGGAATTGCTCCTCAAAGGGGGCCAATTCTTCCGTGACCGCTTGCCGTTCTTGATAGGCTTGCTTGCGCTGCTGCGAGTAGGCTTGATAGCTAGCAACATCTTCATCATAGGCGAATAGATACGACTGCCAGTTTTCCACCGGCAAATCACCAAAAAAGGGTGTCAACGCTTGGTGGGCACGGCTGATCTGCTGTTGCTTTTGCTGCTGTTCATTTTCCAGCTGTGCCAACTCTTCGCCCAGCAGATCCAACTGCATGAGGACCGTCTGCCATTCTTGCTTGATGCCTTGCTGCTTGTTTGGTGCTGCTTTCATCAGCGGCAAAATACTGCCGATGATCGCTGCGATCCCCGCACTTAATGCAAGCCAGCGCCACGGACTTGGCAAAAAGATACCGATCACTGCGACTAGCCCACCGACGATCCCTAGCGGCCATAGTGGGCGAGAAACGGGCTTGCGGCCAATCAATTGAGGATGCTGCTGTTCTAAGCGGGCCGCGGTGTCTTGCAAAGGTTGCGCTTTTTCTTCTAAATGCCTCATGCGCTTTTCGAGCTCTTCTAACTGCACACGTTCTTGCAGTAAACGTGTGGTTTGTTCATGGATCGAAGCCGTTACTAGCGGCGGCGATTCTCTGCTCCACTGGCGCTTTTCAATCAAGCGATTCAACTCTGTGATGGCGACAGTTTCTTGTTGATTGGCTGCTGCTTCACGATCTGCCAAACGCGCCATCGTCACTTGCTGCTGCAGTAAGTGATTGATCTGATGCTCGTGATCAAGGTAAAAGAAATACTTGTCTGATTCTTTTCCTTGCTCCAACTGATCTAATTCGGCTTCTTTTTTGCGAATTTCTTCCGTCAGCTGCTGATACTGCTGATAAAACTGTTTGATGGCTTGGACTTGCTGAGGATCGGCTAGCGTATCTGCTGGTGCCATTTGCTGCCACTCTTCATAAAGGCCCCAGTGACTCAGCTGTTGCTGATTTTCCTGATAAGCGTCATTCAATGCTTGATACTGGTGCCGCAAGTCTTGGATCTGTTCTTGCAGCTGGGCGATCTGTTGATACTGCTGTTGGATGCGGCTTTCTTCGCTTTCTTTTTCCACAATCGTTTTTTGCAGTTTTTCTAATTGTTTTAATGCTTGGTTCAAAGGCAGCTTTTGCCCTCGTGGCTTGTATTGCTGCTGATTGGTGGTTTCATATTGCGCCACTTGCTGCAGCATTTTTTGACTGCCGCTGATCCCTAGAGAAATCAACGCTTGGTGCAGCTCATTTTCTTCTAGCTTATCGATCTGGGTCAATTGCTCTTGCTGAAAAGTAAAGACATCGAAGAACAATGCTCGATTGAGGGGCTGCAGGTGTTGTGCCAGCCATTGCTCATCGACCGTCTGGCCAGCGACATGGACTTTGGCACGACCACGGTCCACTTGCCGATAGCGTTCCACGATCACTTCGCCGAAGGGTTCCAGCGCCAACCATAACTTGCCACCGTAAGCAGCACCGTTTTTGGGGGTATAGTCTTTTTTCTTGGCTGTCTTTTTCGGAAAGCCAAACAAAATGGCGGCAATAAATTGATACAACGTCGATTTTCCGATCTCGTTGTGCCCAAAGAGCAGCTGATTTTGCGGATGAAAGGCAAAGCTTTGTTCATGGTATTTCCCAAAACCGGTAATCTCTGCTTTTAAAATTCTCATGACTGCTCCTCCCATTGAAAGTCGTCTTTCAACAATTGCTTGGCTTGCTGCAAGACTTCTTCTTGAAATGATTCATGGGTGATCCCCCGCTGGATCAGTGGATGCTGCAATAGATCCGACAATCGATCCGCAAACATCTCTGGCGACTCATACATCGCTAAAAACTGCAGCATATAATCTTCTGATACCGCCAATGCGATCTTGTCTTCATTGGCTTGCTCGACTTCAAGGGCATAGATCACTTGCAGCGGCTCTGTTTGTGCCAACCGTTCATTGAGGTAGGTCAGCCATTCATTTTTTTCCGCAGCTGGAAACCAATCTGGCGGCAGCTGCTGCACATCGGTCAACACCAGATGCAGCAAGCGCGAACGAGGACTTTTTAAGCGCTCGATGATCGCTGGCAATACGGCATTCGAGGCAGTCACATCCGCTAAGGAGACCACTTGCTTTTGCCAAGCGATCTCTGCGATCTCCAAGCGCTCGATCGTTGGTCCCTGCGGCGTTAAGTCTGCCAAAATCACCCCAGTCGCCTGTTCTTTCTTGGTCTTTCCTTGAGGTGTACCTGGATAGAGAATCGGTGGCTGCTCTGAGAGCGTCTTAGGTACATGGATGTGCCCCAAGCCCCAATAATCATAGCCTTTTTGTTTCATTTCACTGATTGAAAAGGGGGCATACCGTTCACCAGCTTGGTCCCCGTGGTAAAGCCCGATATGGTAATCCACCGCTGCTCTTGCAGGAAATTCTGTTACTTTATTTTCAGTGATCCAAGGATGTTGGTAGCTAAATCCACTGATTGCATAGGTTTCACCGTTTTTCGTTGTTCCTTGAACCGTTTGAACTTCTTCTGATGAAAAGAGAATGACATTTTCTGGAAAAGCAAACCAATACCGTTGCGGATCATAATAATCATGGTTGCCGAAAATCATATAGACAGGGATCTGTGCTTCCCCTAGTCGTTGCAGTTGGGCAAAAAAGTCATGCTGCACTTTTAGACTCGGCCGTGCTTGATGGAATGTATCCCCAGCCAGTAAAACAAAATCGACCGCTTTTTCTAAGGCAACATCCACCAAATTACGGATGATTTTTTGATTGATGGCAGGGAGTTGGGTCTTCACTTTTTCAGATAACAAATGAACCCCTTCAAATGATCGGTCGATATGCAGGTCTGCACTATGTAAAAATCGCATTTCTTTCTCCCTCCTTAATGCTTCTATCATAACATTTCTCAGGCATTTCGTCAGCAAAATACGAAAATTTGTTCGCCTTTTTCATAAAAAAAACCAAAGAAGCGATTTTGAAACTTCTTTGGAAAAGGCTCTTGCAGTTGCAGCCGATTGCTCTGAAGATTCACTTGCTTCTTTGGTCTTTGTTGGTTGGCGATTACGCTTCGTATAGATCTCTTACAGGACCCATGATGATGCGGTTCAAGTCATTGGCTACTAAGCTGAAGGCTTGCTCTTTTTGCATCAAGTCAGAAACAATGCCGTCTTGCTGAATTTTTTGCGATAATTCTTGGGCTTTTTGCGCTTCTTCTTCTGTCATTTCTTCGCCAGCCATCATTTTTTGTTGCAGGCTTTGTTGCAACTCTTGAAACTCTTTGAATAACGCATACGCTTCTTCATTTGCTTTCAAGCGGTCGAAAGAACCTTTCAAATCTTGAAACTGTTCTGACTCGCGTAATTCACGTTCTAATTGGTTTGCTGTATCATAAATATTTGCCATTTTGACGCCTCCTCTTTTTTTCTAGTATACCATTCTTCTCAGGTTCTAGACTAGCAGTTGCCTAATTCCTTTAATTTCCGCTTATGGAATTCCATAAGCCGCCAAACAGTTCTTTCGTTCCTTCTTTGATCTTGCTGCCGAATTCCTTCATGCCTTCTTTGGCGCTTTCGGCAAAGTCATCGATGGTTTTCTGCCAATCATTGCCATTTTGTGACGTACTGCTCTCAGGATCTGGTACTTCATCGGCTGCCATCAATTTTCCACCTGTCCAATAAGCGTCTGCAACTTGGAATTGGGTGCCTTGACTATAAGGCAGTAAGCTTTCGGCCTCTGCTTTGAATATTTTCCCAACGACTTGCCCACTGGTTCCTGTTAAGTAATGATCTTCACTCACATGCTCAAATCCTAACCAAGTTGAAAGAACCATATCAGGAGTATAGCCGACGATCCATTGGTCATTGACCTTAGAAGCATCAAAGTTGGTCTCTGTCGTACCCGTCTTACCGGCGATCGTAAAGCCGTACGGACTGGCACTAACACCCGTCCCGTTAGAGAAGGTGCCGAGCATCATGCTCGTCATTTTATCAGCGGTCTCTTTAGAAATCACCCGTTTGCCTTGCACAGACGTATTGTCAACGATCACGGCACCAGTTGAATCAACGATTTTGGTGATCAAATGCGGTTTGTAGTAATACCCGCCATTTGCGAAAACGCCATACGCTGCTGCCATCGTCATGGGTGATTCCCCTTTTTCCAAACCACCTAAGGCTAAGCCATAATATTTGTCGGATTCGGTCAAGGAAAGTCCAAACTCTTGTGCTTTGCTGTACCCACGATCTAAGCCGATCTCATGCAACAGCCAAACTGCTGGCAGATTCAGGCTTTGGGCGAGGGCTTGATACATGACTGCTTCGCCAGCATAGGTCCCATCAAAGTTTTGAGCATCATAAAAATCGAGGGGCTCGTCTTTCAGGATACTGTCGGGTTCAAACCCAGCTTCTAGGGCAGGGGCGAAGACGCTGATCGGTTTGATCGTGGAGCCTGGTGAACGTTTCATTTGCGTGGCAAAATTAAAGCCTCTAAAGACGTGCTCGCCACGACGACCCACCACCGCTTGCACCCCACCGGTATTCGGATCAAGTGCGACAGAGCCTGATTGCACCATCGTGCCATCAGCGGCATTTTCAGGGAACAAGGCATCGTTTTTATAGGCAGCTTCCATTTGCGCTTGGTAGTTTTGATCCAGTGCTGTATAGATCTTGTAGCCGCGATTCATGACATCATCGGCGTCCAACCCATAGGATTCGGCTTCATCGATGACCGCATCGAAATAATAAGGATACTTATAGCCAGATTCTGAATTGCCAAATCCATCATACAGTAAATTAGCTAAGGCAACTTGTGATTCTTGGTCAGCAACGGACTGGTCCAACTTGCCGTTATCCACCATCAAACTCAAGACGGTATCGCGACGGTTCGTGGCGTTTTCCAGATTGTCGATCGGGTTATAGATCGAAGGACCTTTGAGCATCCCCACCAATGTCGCAGCTTCTCCCACGCTTAGTTCAGAAGCATTGACACCGAAATATTTTAGCGAGGCATCTTGAATGCCCCAAACCCCGTTACCAAAATAGGAACTGTTCAAATACATTTCCAAAATCTCATCTTTAGAATATTTCTTCTCGATCTCGATCGCTAAGAAAAGCTCCTTGGCTTTTCGACTAAAGGTTTGATCCAAGGACAGATAGGCATTTTTGGCAAGCTGCTGGGTGATGGTACTTCCCCCACCGCCTTCGGCACTGCGGTTGACCAGCATGCGCAGGGCTGCTCGAGCGATCCCCTTGATATCAAACCCGTGGTGATTATAGAAGTTGCGGTCTTCGGTTGAGATCAAGGCGTTGACCACATCACTGGAAATGGCATCAAGAGAAACGTACGTGCCTTTTTGCGAGTACAACTGCCCTGCTTCATCGCCATTGGCATCAAAAATCACCGTCGATTCTTTCAGACCTGACTCTAATTCACTGACTTTCGTATTTTTGGCGATATAAAACAAATACCCGCTCATGATTAAGATAGCAACTAAACTAAGTAAAATAAAAATTTTATTTACGTGGTATTTTTTCCAAACCCGCTTGCGCCATTGATGAAATTGCTGCAAATACGGTTTTAACCAGCGCCAAAAGGTCAGCCAACCGGTCTTTATTTTGTGAAGGATGTGTTTCCAATCCATTACTTCACGCTCCTTTGGTTAAGTGTAGCATAAATGACATTCTTTGTTATACGGCTCTAGACGTAATTTCATTCGAAAAGAATGCTTTATTATTCTAGCATTGAATGCTCTGTTTTTTATTGTTTTTTTTATAAGAAAAGCTTAAAGATGCTATAATAGTCGATAGCGAACAGCAAAGAAAGGACGTTTTTATGGAATACACCATGACTTTACCCGAAAATCACCCGCCCATGCCGCTTCGCGATTTGTTGGAACGGGAGTGGCTCGTCCCACGAAAAGTGCGCCATTTTCTGCGCACACGGAAAAATGTTACCGTCAATCAGCAGCCCGCGATGTTTCATCAAGAAGTTCGTGGCGGCGATCAAATCACTTTGATCATTGAAGACAGTGATTACAGCTATCAGCCGATCCAGTTAGGCCAAGCAGACAAAGTCGACGTACTTTTTGAAGATGAGCACTTATTGGTGCTGAACAAGCCTGCGGGGGTCAAGACGCACCCCAATCAGCCATTAGAAGCAGATACCCTATTGAATGATGCAGCTGCTTACCTTGCGCCGAAACAGCAGCAGCCTTATGTGGTCCATCGTCTAGACAAAGAAACCAGCGGTGTCGTTTTATTCGCAAAAAATCCTTTGGTGTTGCCGATCTTGGGTCGAATGTTGGAAAACAAACAGATTTTCCGCCGCTATCAAGCCACAGTTTGGGGCAAACTTACGCAAGATCAAACGATCGCCAAAAAAATCGGTCGTGACCGTCACGATCGTCGCAAGCGGATCATTGACCCCCGCAACGGTCAGTCAGCCGTCACCCATGTAACCATCGCCCACACCCAACAAAAGACGACCGATGTGTATTGTGTGTTAGATACGGGGAGGACCCACCAAATTCGCGTCCACCTTGCCAGTATCGGTCATCCAGTCGTCGGTGACCCGCTTTACCAAAACAAACCAGCGCCGCGTTTGCTGCTGCATGGCTATGAATTGCATCTGGAGCATCCCTTTACCAAAGAACAGTTAGTGATCATCGCTCAACCGGGCTTGTGGTAAACAAAAAAAGCATGACGACCTGAGGAACCCCTCTTGTCAGTCATGCTTTTTGGTTTCAGATGTTTTTTTCAATGTTTCTACTCGGTGCTTCGGCTTATAGCGGTAAGTAAGCTGCTGGATCAACGAAATCTGACCACAACGTCTTACTCAATCCAAAGTGCAGATGGACGCCAGTCGAGTTTCCAGTCGTCCCCATCGTACCGACTTGCTCGCCGACTGCAACGGTTGCCCCCTTCGAGACACTGACAGCTGTTAAGTGAAAATAATACGAGTAAAAGCCGTTATCATGAGCCAAAATCACGTAATTCCCCGTACTTGGACCATAACCAGCATCTTCTACCTGACCATCACGAGCGGCGACGATCTTCTCCCCCGCTTGACCTGTAAAGTCGATCCCGTCATGCTGCGTCCCAGAAAAACCAGTTGGGTCAGCTCGAGTACCAAACCCGCTGGAGATCGACACGGCGCCCGTGATTGGCAGTGAAAATTCACTGGCTGCTGCTTTCTCTGCTACTTCTTTGGCTTTTTGTTTTGCTTCTTCAGCGGCTTTTGCTTCTTTGTCCACTTTTTCTTGCAAGTCTTGTACTTGCGCTTGCGTTTGCTGCAGCTGCTCTTGTTGGCTCTGCAATTCTTCTTTTGCTGTTGCTAGTTGCTCTTTACTATGTACTAATTGGGCTTGCATCAAGGTTTGGTACGAAGTGATTCGTTGCTGTTGGGCTTCTTTTTCCGCCAATTGTTGGTTCACTTCCCGTAAAGCCGCTTGTTGTTCACTAAACTTGCGTAGTTGTTGGATCGTGGCTTGTGGTCCGTCGACTACCAGGCTGCTTGGCGCTTGGCTTTCTTGATGCTGGGCTTTTTGGTCATTCAGAGCAGCGATCTGCGTTTGAACTTCCTGGCTTTCTTGTGCTAATTGGCTTAATTCTTCCTGATAATCCGCTAATTGACTTTCCAGCGCTGTGACTTTCTGTTGGCTAGTGGTGACTTCCTCTTCATACGTTGCAAGTTCTGCAGTCAAAACCGTCAGTTCCTCGGTGCTCTTCGTTTCAGCAGCATAACTGACAGCTGGCTGGAAAAGCGGCAACGTAAGGGCGAGCAATAAAAAAATCTTTTTCTTCAATGAGGTAACTCCTTCTTTTTTTAGTAGCTTGGCTACTTTAACATGCTTATTCATGAAAAAAAAGAGGGTTTTTCCAACAGTTTAAAGTCTATTGTTGCAAATTTTCATGTAAATTACCTATAAAACGGGCTTTTTTTACAAATATTGCAGCCGAATAACAACTTTTATAAGAATTTCTTTAGCTCGCCAATCGTCTTATCCTCGCTCTTGCAGCTTCGCCATTTCCTCAGACGTTAATTCCCGATACTCGCCTAATGCCAAATCATCAGGCAAGGACAGGCCTCCCATGCGAATCCGTTTCAAATAAACGACTTCTTTTCCTACTGCATGGACCATCCGTTTGACTTGATGAAACTTGCCTTCATGGAGGATCAGTTTGATCTCGCTGCGCATTTCTTCTTCATCGACGTTGAGGATCTGCAACTCAGCCGGCAAAGTCCACTCGCCGTCTAATTTGATGCCTTTGGCAAAGATTTTTTGATCCTCCGCTGTCATGATTCCCTCGACTTGAGCATAATATTCTTTTTCCACATGCTTTTTAGGCGACAATAATTGATGCGCCAATCCGCCATCGTTCGTAATCAGCAAAAAGCCTTCGGTGTCTTTATCCAACCGTCCTACTGGAAACAAATCTTCGCGAAACGCTTCTTCAGAAAACAAATCTAAGACCGTCTCTTCATAGGAATCGACGGTTGCCGATATCACGCCGGCGGTTTTATTCAGCAAATAATAAAACTGGCTTTGATAGGCGATGGGTTCCCCCTCAAAACAAACGGTATCTTGTGTTTCTTGTACTTGTGCTTTGTCACTTTTGATGACTTGTCCATTGACGGTCACGAGCCCTTTTTTGATCAACTGTTTCACTTCTTTGCGGGAGCCATAGCCCATATCCGCTAAAAATTTGTCTAAACGCATCGGTTTCTTCCTTTCATATAAAACAGCCGCCAAGGTCTCACAAAGGAGGCTCAGCGGCTGCTTCTAGTTTTATTTGATGTGTAATTTCTGGCGTAAACGAACCATTGATGAGCCGAGTAATTTTTCAGCTAAACGCAATTTCAGCGCAATGTAGATGTATACACTGCCGCCGACTCCTGCTACTAGCAAGCTCAAGATAAAGGCTTGGACTTTTCTTTCAGAGCTCAAGACAAGCCCAAAGAGTTGGCGAGCGATCAACGCTGCGATCACCATAATGATCGTCATCGCGCCAATCAATAATGTCCGTCGCAACGTTAAGTTTACATTGAAATGGCCTTTGCGAATCATTTTGCGAATATTTAACCAGCAGACGATCCCTAAGGCAATCGTGGTAGAAACCAATGGACCGTAGACTTGGAACAAACGAATCGCTGGATACTGCAAGATCACTTTCACCAGTAATCCTACAAAGAAGAAAACAACCGCTTCTTTGTTGTGGTACATCCCTTGCAGCATACTCGAACTAAGCATAAACAAGCCCAAGACCAGACCAGACAGACAGGCAGCGACTAAGACGCTCGCCCCTAACGCATCTGGACGATAAAACAAGGTGTATAGAGGATAAGACAGTACGATCATCCCAAAAGTCGCTGGAAACATTACAAAGGAATACAATTGCAAGTTGTTGCTGATCAATTTGGCTAAGTTCTTTTTGTCTTTTTTGGCGACTGCTTCACTGATCAAAGGCAGTCCCGTTGAAGCCATGGAAGTAGCTAATCCGATAACCACCATCGTCAGCTTATCAGGGTTGCTGCCGAAAATCGCCATTAGTTCTAAGAGCTGATCATTTGAAAATTCGGTAAAACTGCTCATCATTCGCACAAAGGTGTACTGATCCACCAATTTTAAAATCGTGATCCCTGAGCCTACGATAATAAAAGGGATCGCTTCTTTGATGGTCGCTAAAACCAACTCTTTGGTTTGCAGCACCGTTTCTTCTTTGCTCATATCGACTAAAACATCCATCCGCACCCGCTGCTTTTGGAAGTAATAGCCTAATACCAAAATGCTGGCTAAGACACCGATAAAGGCGGCAAAGGTCGATTGCGTCACGGCTGCCGTGTATTCGCCTTCGATGACCCGCATAATGATAAAGGTCGCTAAAAGCATATAACAGACACGAGCGATTTGTTCAACGACTTGCGAGATCGCAAAAGGTTTCATGTCTTGGTTTCCTTGGAAATACCCTCGCATGACACTCATACAAGGAAAAACCAATAAAGCAATACTCAATGAGCGCATCGCAGGAATCAATTCTGCGCCTCCGCCTGAAGCCGTTGCCAACCATGGGGCTGCCAAATACATGATTCCAGCGGTCACCACGCCAAAACCTGCCATCAATTGAAACGCTCTTAAAAAGAGCTTCTGGCTCGTGCGGTATTCTTGGCGAGAATTGTAAAAAGAAATCTGTTTGGCAATTGCTGAAGGGATCCCCGCAGTGGAGATCATTAAAAATAAGGCGTAAACATTATAGCCCATTCCAAACAACGCATTTGCTTTATCCGCATTTGCGCCCATCCAATAATACCAGGGTAAAATGTAAATGGCGCCAAGCAAACGTGAGCCGATATTTCCCATCGTCATCCAAGCAGATCCTTGAGCCATTTTTTCTTGTGTAGTTAATTCTTTTGACACTGAACGCATGTGTTTATCCATCGCCATTATCTCCAACTTTCTACAAACATATCCCTTCCATTTTAATTCGAAAAAGGGTTGGTCGCAATCTATTTTTGCAACATCTTAAAGTTTCTTCAAAATAAGGAGAAAAAAAAGAAAACTTTTCCCTCCCAAACGGCGGTTTTTAGGAGTTATGCTATAATAAGAGAAATCTTTAGAGGAATGAAGGAGAACAACGATGCAAAAGGAACTCATTACCGTGCCACAGATCCGCAAACTCTTATTGCAGGAAAACCTATTGAAAGAAATCATCACCCCCACTGATTGGGTTTATACCGTGCCGCAAGAAATGACTGATCTTGCCTTTACCTCATTAAGCTACGACTCGCGAACAGCCGATGCGGCGACGCTTTTTTTCTGTAAAGGGGCTTCTTTTAAAGAAAGCTACCTGGCTGCCGCCATTGACCAAGGGATTCAGTGCTACATTTCAGAAACGCCCTATGACAACTTTGCAACTTATGGAATCATCGTCACCGACATTCGAGAAACGATGGCAGTGATCGCTCAAGCGTTTTATGGCCATCCTCAAGAACAGCTGGTGACCATCGGCATCACGGGAACAAAAGGCAAAACCAGCTGCGCCTATTTTGCTCGGGCGATTTTAGCAGAATCGACGGGTCAAAAAGTAGCATTCTTTTCATCTGAGGAAAACTCAGTCGACGGAAAAACCTTTAATGAAGCAGTGTTGACGACCCCCGAAACACTGGATCTTTATAAGATGATGGCCGAGGCTGTCGCAAACGGCATGACCCATCTTGTGATGGAGGTTTCTTCCCAAGCCTATAAAACCAAACGGGTCGCCGGTATTACCTTTGATATTGGCGCGTTCTTGAATATTTCGCCTGATCACATTGGACCAGTGGAACATCCAACTTATGATGATTACCTTTACTGCAAACGGGAACTGATCCGCAACAGCAAACAGATGATTTTAAATCGCCAAAGCGATCACTACCACTTGCTGCGAGAAACTTGTGAAGTCCATCAAGTTCCTTATATCACCTACGGACGTTCAGACGCCGATTATGTCGTCCAAGAAGGGGCAGATCTAAAAGGCTTTGCGCTGTCAGCTGCTTCTGATGTCTTGCAAGTCTCTGGTGAATATCAACTGGGGATCTTAGGTTCTTTCAACCATGAGAACGCCGCAGCGGCGATTTTAGCTGCCTGCTTAGCGGGTGCCTCTCGTGAAGACGCTCAGAAAGTCCTGCCGACAGTGATCATCCCTGGACGAATGATCGTTTTAGAAAAAGAAAATGGCGCAGTCATGATCGTTGACTATGCCCACAATTACCTTAGCTTCCAATCATTAAGTGAACTTGCCCGCCAATTGCGCCCAGAAGGCCGCCTGCTTTTTGTCACTGGCAGTGCTGGCGGCAAAGCCCAATCTCGCCGAGCAGATATGGGACGAGCGCTAGGAGAATATGCGGACAAAGTCTACCTGACCAGCGATGATCCTGATTTTGAAGAAGCATCCGCAATCGCAAAAGAAATCGCAGCTGCGATCACCAATCCTGAAGTTGCCATCATTCATGAGATGGATCGGGCTCAAGCCGTCAAATCAGCGATTGCTGATGCAGACAGTAAGGATATCGTGATTATTGCGGGCAAAGGCGCCGAACAATACTTGAAAGTCGCTGGAAAAAAAGTCCCTTACATCGGTGACTTGACCTTAGCGCAGCAGCAAGCCAAACACCAATAGCAACAAGTTGCCTCAACAAAAAAACTTTCAGATGATTTAACAGATCATCTGAAAGTTTTTTTTTCTGCGTGACTAAGGTTGTTCGTCTTCGTAAGTCTCATAGACATAGGGTGCGCCATCATAACGGAATTCTGTTGAAATGGCGGCGTCAAGGTCTTCGGTAAACATTCGTTTGCTGAAAGGAAACAAAAAGACTTGCCCTTCTTTGGCATCTTCGGCTGCTAAACGGTAAAACAGCTCTTCTTCTGTTAATTGTTGATTCAACTGTTCCAAGACATCGGCAGTGACTGCCTCTTCCTCATAGCCAGGTTTGGCAATCCGTGCATAATCTTCAAAAAAAGCCGACTGGCCTTCAAATGATTGATACTCCATGTAAGTCCCCTCTTTCTTTTCTCTTACTTTATTATACGAGAGTCCGTGAGGATCAGCGAATAATATGATCGGTCTTCAGGGGAATTTTTACTCTTCTGGTGCTTAAATATGTCAGAAACATTTCAAGTGTATTACGAATCAATTATTTGACAAAATCAGATTGAACACGCATCCAAATTTTGTATAATGATACATAGAGACTATAAAAGGGGCAAATGTAATGAACAACGCAAAGAAAAAAATTTTCGTCGGTACTGGTGCTGCAATTGGTTTTGTCGCAATCGTTGCTATGATGGCTCAGTTCATGATTTCCAATCATCTATTTGGCGGAAGTGATGCTTCATCAGAAATTTTCACTCGCGCTACGTATCCAAACGGCTTTCTACTAGTGATCTTGATTCCATTGGTCGCAACAGCCGCTTTGTTCTATGGGATCATTCGCAAAAAATAACAAAAAAGTGTTGCTGAGAACCACTCAGTAACACTTTTTTTCTTTGTCGTCACCAAAAAGCTGCCTAACAGACCCTCGATCTGCTAGGCAGCTATTTTTTAGCGTTTAGTTTGCAACGATATTGACCAATTTGTTCGGTACGACGATCACTTTACGGATCGTTTTTCCTTGGAGCTGTTCTTGGACAAGTTCGTTTTCTTGCGCCAATTGTTCAAGCACTGCTTTTTCGGCATCCGCTGGCACCATTGCTTTGGCGCGAACTTTGCCGTTGACTTGAAAGACGACTTCGATCTCGTCTTCCACTAGGGCACTTTCGTCATAGGTTGGCCATGGCACATAAGAGATCCCATGGTCATTCCCGAGGATCGACCATAGCTCTTCCCCGATATGCGGTGCGATCGGAGCCAATAGCTGCACAAATCCTTCGACATATTCGTAAGGCAAAGCATCGGCTTTGTACGCTTCATTGACAAAGACCATCAATTGGGAAATCGCCGTATTGAAGTGCAGCTGCTCAAAATCTTCCGTCACTTTCTTAACGGTTTGATGGTAAACTTTCGACAATTTGCCATCGTTGAATGTCGTGATGCGGTCACGCATTTTGCCATTTTCATCGACGATCAAGCGCCACACACGATCCAAGAATTTACGACTGCCTTCAAGACCATTCTCATTCCAAGCGATCGATGCATCCAATGGTCCCATAAACATTTCATATAGACGCAAAGTATCCGCACCGTATTGATTGATGACATCATCTGGATTAACGACGTTGCCGCGGGATTTTGACATTTTTTCATTGTTTTCCCCAAGGATCATCCCTTGGTTGAACAATTTTTCAAATGGTTCTTTCGTTGGCACGACACCGATATCATACAAGAATTTATGCCAGAAGCGAGCATAAAGCAAGTGCAAGACAGCGTGCTCTGCGCCACCGATATAAATATCGACTGGCATCCAGCGTTTCAATTTGTCGTAGTCTGCCAAAACAGACTTATTATGAGGATCGATAAAGCGCAAGAAATACCATGAGCTTCCAGCCCATTGCGGCATCGTATTGGTTTCACGACGTCCTTTTTTCCCGGTTTCAGGGTCGGTGACATTGACCCAATCTGTGACATTGGCTAATGGCGATTCACCAGTACCGCTTGGTTTGATATTGTCGGTTTTTGGCAAACGCAACGGCAGCTGATCTTCAGGAAGCGTCGTAGTCGTACCATCTTCCCAATGGATGATTGGGATTGGCTCTCCCCAATACCGTTGGCGAGAGAACAACCAATCGCGAAGACGATAGCTGACTTCTTTTTTCCCAACGTGGTTTTCTTCCAACCATGCGACCATTTTTTCGATGGCTGTCTCTTTGTCTAGCCCATCCAAAAAGTCTGAATTGATATGCAGTCCATCTTCGGTATAGGCAGATTCTTCCACGTTGCCCCCTGCCAATACAGGAATGATCTCTAAGCCAAATGTTTTGGCAAATTCGTGGTCACGTTCGTCATGGGCAGGAACCGCCATGATCGCACCTGTTCCATAAGAAGCCAAAACATAATCGGCGATCCAAATCGGGATCTCTTTACCATTCACGGGATTGATGGCATAGGCACCTGTGAAGACACCAGTTTTTTCTTTGGCCAAATCTGTTCGGTTCAAATCAGATTTTTTCGACGCTTCTTCTACATAGGCATCAATGGCTGCTTTTTGTTCTGGTGTAGTGATTTGGGCCACTAGCTCATGTTCTGGCGCCAATACGGCGTAGGTCGCACCAAACAAGGTATCTGGGCGAGTCGTAAAGACGGTAAAGTCTTTTTCCATCCCTGCCACTTTAAACGTAACGTTGGCTCCGACCGAACGTCCGATCCAATTGCGCTGCATTTCTTTGATGCTTTCTGGCCAATCAACTTCTTCTAAATCGTCCAACAAACGATCAGCATACGCTGTGATTTTCAGCATCCATTGGCGCATCGGTTTGCGGATCACATCGTAGCCGCCCCGTTCGCTTTTGCCGTCAATGACTTCTTCATTGGCGATCACGGTCCCAAGCTCTGGTACCCAGTTTACTGGAACTTCGGCTTCATAAGCTAACCCTTTTTCATAAAGCTTGGTAAAGATCCATTGCGTCCACTTGTAGTACTCGGGATCTGTCGTATTGATTTCACGATTCCAGTCATAGCTGAATCCTAGCGCATTGATTTGACGGCGGAAGGTCTCAATATTTTTCTTCGTGAATTCCGCTGGATCATTTCCAGTGTCTAATGCATATTGTTCGGCAGGCAGACCAAAGGCATCCCAGCCCATTGGGTGCAGTACATTGTACCCTTGGCTGCGTTTGAAGCGGCTCAAGATATCCGTAGCTGTATAGCCTTCTGGATGTCCGACATGTAATCCTTGTCCAGATGGATATGGGAACATATCTAGCGCATAAAATTTTGGTTTGTCCGGCTCATCATGGGTGTTGAATTCATTTTTCTTTGCCCAATATTTTTGCCATTTTTTTTCGATTTCTTTGTGATTGTAATTCACGATGGACTCCTCCTAAAAAATTGGTGTTTTGCTCGTCAAATCAACCAGCAAAACTTAAAAAAAGTCCTATAAAAATCGCTATGATTTTTATAGGACGTTATCAACGTGGTACCACCTAAGTTTATCTGCTCCTCAAAAAAGCAGACCTCGATGTTTTAACGGCCATCGCCGTATCTGCCTAGCCAAATCAGGTTCAGTCAGATATCACTCGAAGACGAGTTCGAAAGGTGTGCTGTGCATTTCCACCAACCATGCACTCTCTAAAAGTCCCACCGTACTTCTACTATTCCTTCTCAAACGTGAAAGTTTCTTTGCACTTATCCTAACAAAAATCATTAGGAATAGCAATCTATTTTACCCTAACTGTTTGTCCTGGGTAAATAAAGTTATTTTGAATATTGTTCCATTGGATAAATTGATCCGTCGTGATGCCGAACTTATCTGCGATCCCCCAAACAGAATCCCCCGATGCGACCTTGTAGGTACCATTTGTCGCTGAAGTGCTGGTAGTAGCTGCCGTGCCGCCTTGCTTGACGACCACCTTTTGTCCTGGATAGATAAAATCATTTTTGATGTTGTTCCAGCTGCGGAATTGGTCCATCGAAATCCCGTGTTTATTGGCAACTGACCAGACTGAATCACCAGAAGCCACCGTATAGGTGTTGCCTGCAGCACTGCTGCTGGTTTGGCTGCTGACGGTCGTGCTCGTCGTTGTACTTGTACGGGTAGAACTACCGCTGACAACCACCTTTTGACCTGGATAAACATAGTCATTTTTAATATTGTTCAAGCTGCGGAACTGATCCATCGAGATGCCATGCTTGTTAGCGATCGACCAGACTGAATCGCCAGCTGCCACCGTGTAGGTGCCGCCACTGCTTTGGCTAGCCGTTGATGCCGTGCTGACGGTCGTAGTACTGCTGGTATTCGTAGACGAACCACCGCTAACGACAACTTTTTGCCCTGGATAGACAAAATCATTTTTGATGTTGTTCAAACTGCGAAATTGATCCATCGAAATGCCATGCTTATTGGCGATCGACCAAACGGAATCACCAGAAACTACGGTGTAGGTATTGCCTGATGTAGTTGCTGAAGCATTGCGATTGACGATCGATACCGTTGAAGTTGCCGAAGTACTTTGGGCGCTGCCGTTGACTTTCAAGGTTTGTCCTGGATAAACAAAATCGTTTTTGATATTGTTCAAACTGCGCAACTGATCCATGGAGATGCCATGTTTGTTGGCGATCGACCAGACTGAGTCCCCCGAAGTGACTGTATAGGTTTGACTGCCGCTCGTGCTGACAGCTGATGTCGTGGTCGTCGTACTCGTTGAAGCACTGGCTGTGGCGCCTCCACCGGCATTGCCAGAAGCTGGCGTGTCATATTTCGTTAACCCAAATTGCTGGATCACGGCATTCAGTGAAGAGGCATAGTTTGGTGCAGTCGCATAACGGCCTGCTAGCCATGCGGTTGCATCAAGATATGAAGTCGTATTGCTTTTCCAAGCGCCAGAATAATACGCGACACCGCTTTGTAAAGAAGTTGAGCGTAAAGTACGTGCGTTATCTTCAAATGATTGCGTGTAAGATGGGTAACGCTTAAAGGGTTCATTCATAGTCAACCATTGGTTGTTCAAATATTCTAAGGTACTCATATAAACGGTTTGACCGTTATAGCTGCCTTTGATTCCGAATAGATTGTAATTCGGTGCTTTTGATAAGCTGCTTCGGCCCCAACCACTTTCTAAAATGGCTTGCGCGATCATCACAGAAGCATATAGATCGTTGGCGTTTGCCACAGGTTGGGCGTACGTAGCGATTTCAGCAATAAACGCGGAAGTATTCGGCGCGGCAAAATTGCTAGTAGAAACTTGGGCGATCGAGGTCTCTACGGCTTCTGCTTGAACCGATGACACCAATGGAGCTACAACAGAGCAAGCAGTCAGTGTTGTTCCTAAAACAACTGCACTTTTTTTGATCGCTCGATACTTATCGCCCGATTGGTCTGCTTGACGATGTACTTTTCTTGATTGACTCGTGTTCATGTCCGTTATTCCTCCGTTTTTTCCTTATAGTGAACGTAGGTTTAGTATACAATTTCTTAAGAATTTATAAAAGGTATTTGAGCCGATTTCAGAAACTGTAAACTCTTTGTAATCAAACGAACATTTATTGCAATGAAGCAATTGGCCTGCTCCCGATAAACGTATCGCTTGCTCAGACGAGTAACACCTTGCTCGTTCCGCGCTTTTTCCGACTTGTGATAAATGCTATAATACCTTCTAGATGTCTCTTTGACTTAATGACAATAATTGACAGAAATTCTCTAGAAACGAGGCTTATCCATGCATAAAAAACTTTATTTTCAATTTGCGGGCAGTTGCTTTTTACTGCTGTTCGTTTTTCTCGGCTATGTCGTGAAATTTTACCCTACTTGGTTGGTCTCCTTTGACGAAACCTTGACTCGCATCATCCGCAGCGGCTACCCGTTTTGGACACCGTTTTTTCTATGGGTCACAAAATTTGCGAATCCTACCACGATCATCTTGCTCTTTCTCGCTGTTTTAGCTGTCTTAGTGATCAACAAGTATTATGCTGAAGCTATATGGCTCAGTATTGGTACCATCGGGATTGCTGGGCTCTTTAATCCATTGATCAAACTGGTCTTTTTACGGGAGCGCCCAACTCTTGAACACTTAGTCACGGAATCAAGTTTCAGTTTCCCCAGTGGACACTCGACGGGCAGTATGATTTTTTATGGAACCTTGCTCTTCTTGGTCCCAGTTTTCTTCAAGCAGCCTTTTTGGCAATGGGGCATCCGCCTTTTGCTGGGCCTTTTGATTGGCTGCATCGGCATCAGCCGTATTTATGTTGGTGTGCATTTTCCCAGTGATGTGTTAGGCGGTTTTTGTGTTGGCCTGTCTTGGCTGCTGTTGACCTATCCGTACTACTTGCAAAAACGCTTTGTCTGGCGCTTCACGCGTAAACAATTATAAAAGAAGGTAAAAAAATGAATCCATTTCCTTATGCAGAAGATAAAAACAAACGATACCATTCGTGGAACTTTGCTTTGCGGCAAGAATTTGGCGAAAAAATCTTTAAAGTCCCCATCGATGCGGGCTTCGACTGCCCCAATCGTGACGGCACCGTTGCCAAAGGCGGCTGTACATTTTGCAGTGTGTCCGGTTCTGGCGATATGATCGTAGCTCCTGAAGCCCCACTGCCAGAGCAGTTTGAAAAAGAGATCGCCATGATGCACAAAAAGTGGCCGCAAGTGGACAAATACATTGTCTATTTTCAAAACTTTACGAACACCCACGCACCGGTGGCAGTGATCCGTGAACGCTTCGAGCAAGTGCTGACACTACCTGGTGTTGTCGGGATCTCCGTTGGGACCCGACCAGACTGCTTACCAGAAGATGTCGTTGACTATCTAGCAGAGCTCAATCAACGCTTTTATTTATGGGTCGAATTAGGACTGCAAACGACGTTTGAAACCACGAGCAATGCCATCAACCGCGCCCATGATTATCAAACTTACTTAGACGGCGTCGCCAGCCTGCGCAAACACAATATTCGTGTCTGTACCCATTTGATCAATGGCCTGCCAGGCGAGACGATCGAGATGATGCAAGAAAATGTCCGCCGCACCATTCAAGATTCTGATATCCAAGGCATCAAACTGCACCTGCTGCATTTGATGCGCAATACTCGGATGCTGCGGGATTATCATGAAGGACGTTTGCAATTGATGCGGCGCGATACCTATGTGTCATTGATCTGCGATCAGTTAGAAATGATCCCCCCAGAGATCATCATTCATCGCCTGACAGGCGATGCACCATGGGATTCTCTGGTAGGTCCAATGTGGAGTTTGAAAAAATGGGAAGTCTTGAATGAGATCGATCAAGAAATGCTGCGCCGCAACTCCTATCAAGGAAAATTCAACGTGCGAAAGGAGCCTGTCAATGCTGCCGACCGCCATGCGCTATAGCCACACCCTTTTAAAAGAAGTTCTGCAGCCGGGACAAACCGCTGTTGATGCCACGATGGGCAACGGCTTCGACACGGAATTATTGGCTTCCTTAGTTGGCCCGACTGGTCAGGTGTTTGCTTTTGATATTCAAGAACAAGCCCTGCAAGCTACCAAAAAGCGTTTGGCTGAAAAAGAGCTGTTGGCACAAGTCCAGCTGATCCATCAAGGCCATGAGACGTTGGCAGAGGTTGTGAGTGGTCCGGTTCACGCCGCCATTTTCAATTTAGGCTACTTGCCGCAAGGGGACAAAGCGATCATCACGCTGCCTGATACAACGAAAACGGCTTTAGAAGCTTTACTGACACGTTTAGCCCCGAAAGGTAGAATCATCCTCGTCTGCTATTATGGACACGCTGGCGGCGAAGCAGAGCTGAAAGAAGTACACTCCTTTTGTCAGCAGCTGCCGCAAGAGAAGTTCAATGTCCTTTCCTATCAATTTATCAATCAGCGGAACCAACCGCCGATCTTATTTTGTATCGAACGAAAAAACCATCAGTCCTCGGCACGTTAAGGTGTCGATCGACTGATGGTTTTTTTATTCACTAAAAAGCCATTGCAGGACTCGTTGGATCCATTGATCCCAGAAATTCCAATCATGATCCCCAGTTCCCGATTCAAACGTTACGGCTAGTTTGCGCTTTTGCAGCTTATCCACCGCATATTCACTTGCCGGATACAGCTGATCCTCGGTTCCGCAGCTAATAAAAAAGCGCGGCGCTGTGCTTGGATCGATGGTCTCAATCAGATGGATCAAATCATTTTCTGACCCTTTGAATTGCTCTAATGGTCCAAAAATTCCTTCCCAATAAGCTTGGCTTCGCAGCTGCAGCAAGGAATCCATGCTTTCAGCCAGCGCTAATGCCCCAGACAAAGACGCTACCGCCGCAAACTGGTCAGGCTTTCTCAGCCCGAGTTTTACTGCCCCATAGCCCCCCATCGAAAGCCCAGCCGCAAAAGTTTTTTCTCGTTTTTGCGTCAGCTGAGGAAACAGCTCATGGCAAATCTGTGGTAATTCTTCGGCGATAAACGTCCAATACTTCATCTCATAGGTCGTATCGGTATACCAACCCAGATCAGTAGACGGCATGATGACCGCTAGTTGATACTCTGCGGCATACCGCTCGATCGACGTCCGTCGCTGCCAGACACTATGATTTCCGTTCATCCCATGCAACAAATAAAGCACCGGGAGATCTGTGCCCGTTGATTGGCTTTGCGTGCCGATTTTTTTCTTGGTACTTTGAGGCAAGATCACATCGATCATTACCTCCATTTCAAGAACATTTGAATAGATATTTGCTTGTAAAAAAGCCATACAATCACCTGCGATCCTTTTTTTATATTGTACCAGATTCTCGCGAAATCGTGCGGGTCAAACCAATCGCTAGCACAATAAGTAGAACACCGATCCCAAAAACCCAGTGTAGACCGCTATAAAGAATCTCCCGTAATTGCCCTAATAATGCGGTTGGCAGCTGGCGCGCAGCGGCTGGATCTACTAGCTGATTCATGACACTGCTATCATTGACTTGTGCCTGTGCTAAGCCTACGCTATTACTGGTGTTTAAAACGATACCGAAGACCGCTACCATGATGGTTTGCCCGATCGTTCGCAACAGGGTATTGAAAGAAGTCGCCACGCCGACTTGTGTGGGGCCAACGCTGGTTTGGGCAGTAACCGTACAAACCACCATCGTTGCCCCTAACCCGACGCCAGTAATAGAAGAAATGACCAAGAACAACCAGAATGAGGTCTGTGCCGGTGTCAAAAACAGCCACAAAGCACCGGTAGCCGTGATCAACAAGCTAACCGTCAAGACCCAGCTGACACTGTGCTGTGTCAACCAACGGCTGGCTAAGAAGGAACCAATCATCCATAAAATCGACAACGGTGCCAACACAAGCCCGCCAATCCCCGCACTCATGCCTAAGACCCCTTGCATCCACATTGGGATATAAACATCGATCCCCATCAAGAAGCCGCTAGCCAAAGCTGCTACGATATTGACCACCACAAATAATTTTGAGTGAAACAGCTTCAGATCAATAATCGGATCTGCTGCTTTTTTCTCCACCCGAATGAAGCCGATAAACGTAAGGACAGAAAAAACGAATAGCCCGATGACAGGCAGACTCACACCATAATCTCCCAGCAACTGGAAGCCTAGCAAGAGGCCTACTAGCGTCAACATCAACAAGAGACTGCCTGCATAATCAATGTTGACTGCAGCAAAGGCCTTTTTTTCTTCATGAAAATAAAACCAAATCAAAGCAATCAGCCCTAATCCGATGGGCACGTTGATAAAAAAGATCCAATGCCACCCAATCGTATCTACGATCAATCCACCAGCTAAAGGACCAACAACACTGGCGATCCCCCAAGCCGTACTATTGAGCCCTAAGACTTTCGCCCGCTTTTCAACGGGATACAGGTCCGCAATGATCGTTAGGGCAACGGGCATCATGGCCCCTGCGCCTAATCCTTGCAACGCTCTGGCAATGATCAACGTCAACATCGTGTTGGCCATCCCACAAAACGCCGACCCGATAATAAACAGCAACGTCCCAAATAAAAAGACTGGTTTGCGGCCGATATTATCGGCAAACTTGCCGTAGATCGGGGTCAACATCGCACTGGTCAAAAGATAGATCGAGAAGACCCAGTTCATGATCTCGATCCCTTTCAATGAACTAACGATGGTAGGCATCGCTGTCGTAATGATCGTTCCTTCGATTGCGGTCATAAACGTTGCGACAAAGACCGCAATGGTGACTAATTTTACATTGGTTCGCATATAACTCCTCCTTTTACTCCAAAAAAAAGAACCTCTATTGATAGTCATCAATAGAGGTCGCCTCTTTTAATCCTTCACACTTGCCAAAAGTGCCGCCACCTTGTCGGTGCGTTCCCATGGCAAATCGATATCTGTACGACCGAAATGTCCGTAAGCGGCAGTCTGACGATAAATCGGACGGCGCAAATCTAACATTTCAATAATTCCTGCTGGTCGCAAATCAAAGTTTTCCCGTACCGCTTGGATCAAGCGCTCGTTGCTGACGGTTCCGGTACCAAAAGTGTTGATGCTGATCGAAACGGGCTGTGCCACACCGATCGCATAGGCTAATTGTACTTCCACTTTTTTGGCTAGCTTTGCTGCTACGATGTTTTTGGCAATGTAGCGAGCCGCATAGCTGGCTGAACGGTCAACTTTGGTTGCGTCTTTTCCAGAAAACGCACCGCCGCCATGACGTGCATAGCCGCCATAAGTATCAACGATGATTTTTCTGCCAGTCAAACCGGCATCCCCTTGAGGACCGCCGATCACAAAACGACCAGTAGGATTGATATAATATTTTGTCTGCTCGTCTAAAAGATCGGCAGGGATCACTTCTTTGATCACTTTTTCGATGACATCACGGTGGATCGTTTCATTATCAGCCGCATCATCATGCTGGGTACTAATAACGACGGTGTCCACTCTTTGTGGTTGATCGTTATCATCATATTCAACGGTTACTTGTGATTTTGCATCGGGACGCAAGTAGCTTAGTTCATTGTTTTTCCGCAACTCTGCTAAGCGACGTACCAGCCGATGGCTCAACGCGATCGGTAAAGGCATCAATTCAGGTGTTTCATCAACGGCAAAACCAAACATCAAGCCTTGGTCACCAGCACCGATATCATCTTTATCCGTTTCTCCACGACTTTCTAAAGCATCGTCGACCCCTTGAGCGATATCTGGTGATTGCTCATCGATCGCTACCAAAACAGCAACCGTATCGCCGTCAAAGCCGAATTTTGCTCGTGTATAGCCGATTTCTTTGATGGTTTCTCGGACGACTTTTTGAATATCTACATAAGCAGAAGTAGAAATTTCTCCAAAGACTAAAACCAATCCGGTAGTAACTGACGTTTCGCAAGCGACCCGTGCCATTGGATCTTCGGCAAGCAACGCATCTAAGATGGCATCACTGATTTGGTCGGCTACTTTGTCTGGGTGTCCTTCTGAAACGGACTCTGATGTAAATAAGTGTTTCTCTGTCATTTTTGTATTCCCCCTAATATATGTTTCGGTTACAAGGCATCTTCGCAGCTGCGAATCCTTTCGGGAACTTGCAACGGACTGATTATAACAAATTTTGACTGCTCATGCTTGAAAAAATGATAAAAAGATCGTTTTTGGGCAATAAAAAAACACTCTCAAGAGTGTTTGC
>NZ_JAUKPK010000013.1:0-1850 GCF_030499455.1 Enterococcus sp. B2E4 | reverse complement strand
AATCCTTTCGGGAACTTGCAACGGACTGATTATAACAAATTTTGACTGCTCATGCTTGAAAAAATGATAAAAAGATCGTTTTTGGGCAATAAAAAAACACTCTCAAGAGTGTTTGCATGATCCGTACGGGATTCGAACCCGTGTTACCGCCGTGAAAGGGCGGTGTCTTAACCGCTTGACCAACGGACCAGTTTAAAAATGTAATGGGCCTAAATGGACTCGAACCATCGACCTCACGCTTATCAGGCGTGCGCTCTAACCAGCTGAGCTATAGGCCCCAAATAAAAAATGCAAAGCGGGTGACGAGAATCGAACTCGCGACAACAGCTTGGAAGGCTGTAGTTTTACCACTAAACTACACCCGCATTCCTATGGCGCGGGACAGAATCGAACTGCCGACACATGGAGCTTCAATCCATTGCTCTACCAACTGAGCTACCGAGCCAAAAACAACGGTCTGGACGGGACTCGAACCCGCGACCTCCTGCGTGACAGGCAGGCATTCTAACCAACTGAACTACCAAACCAGAAGCTTTGTATTGCTGCTTTGCCGTTCAACAAAGCAATTGCGGGAGCAGGATTTGAACCTACGACCTTCGGGTTATGAGCCCGACGAGCTACCAGACTGCTCCATCCCGCGATAAGTAATTACTTTACAGTAATTAAAGGACTGTGATTCTTTTGCTCGCAACAAAAGAGACAGTTAAGGAGGATAAGGGATTCGAACCCTTGCACGGTTTTACCCGCCTGACGGTTTTCAAGACCGTTCCCTTCAGCCGGACTTGGGTAATCCTCCAAAAGTAAAAATGATCCGTACGGGATTCGAACCCGTGTTACCGCCGTGAAAGGGCGGTGTCTTAACCACTTGACCAACGGACCAATAAAAAACGGAGAAGGAGGGATTTGAACCCTCGCGCCGGTTTCCCGACCTACACCCTTAGCAGGGGCGCCTCTTCAGCCACTTGAGTACTTCCCCAAATGTATGACTACATTTTGATGGGCCTAAATGGACTCGAACCATCGACCTCACGCTTATCAGGCGTGCGCTCTAACCAGCTGAGCTATAGGCCCAAAAAAATAAAAGCTAAAGCGGGTGACGAGAATCGAACTCGCGACAACAGCTTGGAAGGCTGTGGTTTTACCACTAAACTACACCCGCATGGCGGTCTGGACGGGACTCGAACCCGCGACCTCCTGCGTGACAGGCAGGCATTCTAACCAACTGAACTACCAAACCATATTTAGCTTTTATTGCGCTTTTGAAAACAAAAGCAATTGCGGGAGCAGGATTTGAACCTACGACCTTCGGGTTATGAGCCCGACGAGCTACCAGACTGCTCCATCCCGCGATAAGTAATTACTTTACAGTTATTAAAGGACTGTAATTCTTTTGCTCGCAACAATAGAGACAGTTAAGGATGATAAGGGATTCGAACCCTTGCACGGTTTTACCCGCCTGACGGTTTTCAAGACCGTTCCCTTCAGCCGGACTTGGGTAATCCTCCATAATAAAACAGATACAATGCCACAATGGACCTTGTAGGACTCGAACCTACGACCGGACGGTTATGAGCCGTCTGCTCTAACCAACTGAGCTAAAGGTCCAGGCTCTTAAAAATCGCGGCGGAGGGGATCGAACCCCCGACCTCCCGGGTATGAACCGGACGCTCTAGCCAGCTGAGCTACACCGCGTAAAAAAGAATCATTTATTCAAATGATATGGAGCCTAGCGGGATCGAACCGCTGACCTCCTGCGTGCAAAGCAGGCGCTCTCCCAGCTGAGCTAAGGCCCCTTTTGAAAAAGTATCGGGAAGACAGGATTCGAACCTGCGACCCCTTGGTCCCAAACC